>JABDEI010000017.1 GCA_013287145.1 Chlamydiota bacterium | reverse complement strand
CGTACGGTTAATTCGATAGTTCATTTGAGCAAGATCTCCAATCACTCTTCGAACAGTAGACTCAATCTCATCGGACAAAGGTATAGAAATTTTGCGTCTTTCTATTTCGTAAACTTCACCACGTTCAAGCCTCTCTAGCCAAAGCATCGTATCTTTGTAAGCCTGTGCTGGAGTTCGAAGGTGACCTTCTGGAATAATTCCATCAACGGCAGCATCCGAGATAGATTTCTTAAATTGAATACGTTTCCATCTTGAATCGCACCAAGACCATTTCTCCCCATTGACGTCTGCACCAGTTAGGGGCACAATCACATCTACATAATCGCTGATCTGTCCCTGTCTGTATATGCGCCCTTTAAGCTGTTCAAATTCAGCATGAGTCCAGGGAAGAGAATTCACGATCAACCTATTGCAAACATGCTGAAGTCTATCTACACCCGTCCCAACACAACTAGATGCAATCAAGATATCAGCATCACCATCAATAAATGCCTCAAGACCATCTTTGTTATCTCCTGTAAATACAGCAACTCGCCATCCTTTTTGCTCTATAGCCTCTTGAAGCACTACCAAAATATCTTTGATATAATGGGTATAAACGATTGTCTTAGGCTTGAGAGCGTCTAGGATAAAGGGAAGCTTGGCTTTTGTTAAAACCGCTTCCAGATCAACCATTGATCCGTACAAACTTTGGTGCTTAATTTCTGAGATAAATTGACTGCAATCGACATGTTCCGTTCTTAGGTTCAATTTGTATCGGTATTGGGGAACCCATCGAATGCCATGAGAAACAAACTTTTGATAATGCGAAATACAGTTTGGAACGGTTGGTTTTGTATTTAACTCATCATGATGAACACCTGTGACCAACTCAATTAATGTTTTGCCTTCGAAAAGATTGTTAATCACAGGCGTTGCAGACATACCCAAAACATGTAAATTGTCATTTTTTGCAGAGGCTTCTGATAAAAAAGCCGAGACAGCTCCCTTGCGCAGAGAGATTTTTTCAGCTTGTCTCTGTTTTGAATAATGAATCTCATCTATGATCACGAAATCGACACAGTGTTTTTCTAATAATGCCTTAAGCTTGGACTCAGCTCTTGGTTGTTGGAAAAACTCATAATTCAAGATCAAATATTGAGGCTGTTGGACAGATCCTCTTTCGAGATTGGTATCCTTAATGACAATGGAGCTTTCTGGATATATTTCTAAAATATTTCGCTTCCAATTATCCATAACATTATTTGGGCAGCAAATTACTGTTAAATTAGCTCCAATGACCCTGCTGGCTAGAATAGCTGAAAGCGTTTTACCAGCCCCGGTCCCAGACCAGTTTCCAAGCCTTTTACGGGTTTTTACAAGGTAAGCGGTGTAGAGCTGCATGAGATTAGGTTGATGAGGAAAAGTATACCCAGGAGGGATTTTAAGATCTTTAGCACCATGATAGTCATATAGGAATAAACGTTTTATTTCCTTCGAATATACACCTTCATCATGATACTGCTCCAACTGTTGAATAGCTTCAGCTTCATTCAAAAATGCGTGTTGCCAAATTCTTGATATGGCTTCTTTAATAAAAAAATCGATTGCCTCCTTATCAAGACTAGAAAAAAGCTTACTATCTAAAGTCGATAAGATATCCTTTGTTTCAACACTTGGAAGCTCGCCTAGCTCAATAATAGCATCATTTTCAGATAAGTTGATTTCGGGAGTTTGTACCAAGACTTCTGTGTTTCTATCTTGAGATTCAAGTGATAGTTTTGGATCCTCTAAAAATTCATCGACTAATGATGCTTTCCCATTAATAAATTTTTCGAGTTCTTCTTTTGGGAATCTACCAGTTTTAAGGGCTTGAACAAAAGATCGTGACTTATTACTCCAATTCATCTCTAAGAGCCCTGTTTGCTGGAAAAGCACATATAAACCCGCAGGAGAAAGAGTATCCAAATAAGGAAAAAGAGACGAAACAAATGCTCGAATGTTATTAATATTCCACTGGTTAAAAGATCCTAACCAATCTCCCCAACCACCCCAACCTTTTTGGGCATATCTTTGATCTGGTGCAATAGGAATGTCGTCAGGTTTTTTATCCGATCTTGCCCATAAATTCCATTCTTCTCTGCCTTTAAATCCGAGAGATCTCGCATAAGCTCGTGCTTCATCAAAAGTTCTATGAACTCTGTTTTGATTTGCAATCGTGCCTGTGCCAAGAAAATCACCCCAACTTTTCCACCCCTTATCTGCATAGGTTTCATCTGGATATGCCGGAATATCTTTAGGTCGATTATTTGACTTTGACCACTGCCGCCATTCAATCTGAGTTTTAAATTCTAATGATCTTGCATATGCTTTCGTCGCTTCAAAAGATCGAAAAACACGATCTTGATTCGCAACGATTTCACTACCTAAAAAATCTGAGTAACTTATCCAGCCTTTTTTGGCATATGTCTTATCGGGTACAGTAGGGATATCTTTAGGTTTACTTGGCGATTTAGTCCATTCAATCCACTCGGATCTACTCTTACAACCAAGTGATTGAGCATACTTTTTAGCATCTTCAAAAGCTCTATAGCGAAGATTTTTTGGTGCAACATTACCAGTGCCGAGAAAATCTCCCCAACTATTCCACCCCTTATTTGCATAGGTCTCATTTGGACAAGCAGGGATATCATTCGGCCTATCGCTTGATTTTCTCCAGCACTCCCAATCCTCTCGGTTCTTAAATCCAAGTGATCTGGCATAAGTTCTGGCTTCATCGAATGAGCGAAAATTGCGGTTTTGATTGGCACTAGGACCTATTCCTAGAAAATCCCTATAGCTAACCCATCCGATATTTTTATATACATGGTCCGGCCTCATTGGAATATCTTTAGGTCTACTAATCGTTTTCGCCCAATTTTCCCATTCGGTTACATTTACAAATCCTAATGATCTGATGTATGTTCTTGCATCTTCGAAAGATCGATAAATACGATTTTGTTTTGCAATAACATCTGTGCCAAGAAAATCACCCCACCCATTCCATCCTTTTTTGGCATAGATCCTGCTCGGTACTGAAGGAACATCTTTAGGCCTAGCAGTTGATTTAGCCCATTCACACCACTCTTCCTTTTTTGTTAATCCTAAAGATCTAACGAGTGCTTTTATTTCTTCAAAAGATCGATATTCTCGGTTTCGATTAGCTATAGTTCCTGTTCCCAAGAAATCTCCCCATCCTTGCCATTCATTTGCATACATTGCTGAAGGACCATTAGGAATGTCCTTGGGTCTATTTTCAGTCTTAGCCCACTTTCGCCACTCAGTTTGACTTTTAAATCTCAGCGACCTTGCATATGTTCTTGCCTCTTCAAAAGATAAAAACGTTCGGTTCTGATTTGCAATTTTGTCTGTTCCCAAAAAATCACTCCAATTTGTCCATTCTTTTTTCGCATAAGTACTAATGGGTGATGCAGGAATATCCTTAGGCCTATTTCTCGACTTTGCCCATTTTTCTCATTCTCCTTTATCTTTTAGATGAAGAGAGCGAGCAAACTGTCTAGCACTATCAAAAGAAACAAAAACGTTCATCAAAAACTTTATTTTAATAAATAAACTTAGATTAATTATGATAATATAGTCTTATTATTATATCTGTTTGTTTTTATAAATCAACTGATAATACTTTGGGGCTGGGAGCGTCTCTAAGTTCAATGCTTCTCTTGTAAAAGAACCATTTTCTCGAGACAAATATTTCTGGCATGAGTCATACTTTTTTGGATAAAATCCTCCTTTTTATTAGCTCCGCAAAACCCTCCCTAAAGCCACCCCAGTGCGCCCTATCGGATGGCTTACAATTTATCACCTTGCAGCCCCCGAACTATCCTCTGGCTTTTCAAAATTTCTTCTTTGGACTTGCGAAAATCTTCCTGTAGGATCTGAAGAGGATGGTTTAGCGTAATGGGCATTGGTTGTCCCTGTTCTAAAATCACCATTCTGTCATTGGGGATCTTTTCCTCATTCTGCTTTGCTTGGGCGGCATAGCCATTGCTACTGAGAAACTGGTTATACTCCCAAGCAAGCTTTTGCTGAGAAGTCAAATTTTTCCGCTTTTCTCGAGGGAGTTCTGGGAGTACCGGTTGTTGGCATACCCATGTCAACATCCCAATGACACTATCAACGTCTTGCTTCCTCTTCACAAATTCGACAGCATGAGATACTCGACTCTCTCCAAAACGCATCAGAGAGCATTTCTCCTGATCACTCAGATCCAATCCTTCCAAGCATTTGTAGAAAGTTTGCGAAAAAGCTGCTGCAGCTCTTTTTTCTTCTTCTTTTTCTTCCTTCTTTGTTAGTGGCGACTTGCTGGCGACGGGTTGGCTATCTCTTGGCAAACTGAAGGCTATTTGATGGCGATTCGTTGGTTTTTCTGATGGTTGTTCGCCTTGATTTTCCATAGACAATTTTGATGGTTTTTCTGATGGCGACAAGATGGCGGTTACTTGGTCAATTGTTGGTTGTTCGATGGCGGCTAGACGGCTACTTGATGGCTCTTTGTTATCTGTTTCTCCTGGCTCCGCATTGATATCCAAGAGAGTTGTGCTGATAAGCGTTGCAATTGTTCCTTTCGTATTTGTCTGGAATTTTACAAGCCCCTGTTTTTCGAGCTTTTCTATAGCAGTCCTATACTGAGATCTAGTCAAGCCAATTGTTCCATAATCTCCGATGAAGGCTTCGTTAGCTTTGAGCTTATAGATTGAATAGGCTGGATCCGCTCGCTTTGCACGAAGAGCGATTAAAACAAGCAGCAAAAAAGCTGGAGGACTGTCTTTAAGCAGATCAAGCCCCTCTCGATGAAGTTTTATGAATCCCTCCACTATCTTCATGGCTATTCTACTGAGGTTTTAGTGTTTTCTTGAATCTCTAGTTCTTTTTTGCGGGGTTTGTACTTTTTCTCTGATACCCACTTAAAGAAAGCCTTCTCATCGATGAGCCATGTCCGGTTTGGCCGCTTTAAAACCTTGGCAAAACCATTTTCATTTCGAAAGAAAATTAAATGGCGCATCCCTCCTACTGGTGGCCACTCATGGAACTCATTCCATTTAGAAACAGGAATGAACCGAGTCTGTCTTGGTTCATCGACCGTTGCCTCAACACCCTTTTTAGAATCTGGCTTACTATTTTTCATTTCGCTCTCCTTCTGCTATTGCAGTTTGAATTAAATAACCGCATTTTACGGCAAAGCATCGCCATTAAAAATGTCTTCGGTCAAAAATTTTTAAAAAACGATGAATAAGAGAATATTAGAGATCTGAAAAATAGGAGGAAAAATCGAAGGTGATCTTGGGATAACTATGAAGCTCTCCAATCACGAGTGGATTGTCCTCAATCGTAGCGGCATAAGAGGCCGTTTGGTGGCGCAAACCATGGAAAACGAAGCCTTCTATGCCGGCCTTCTTTAGGGCACATTCCCACGCAGATCTAATATCGATAGGTCGACTTGAACAATTTGGCGATGGAAACACCAAACTATCCCCACGTTGATTTGTACGCTTGTTCTGTAATAGTTCAAGTAAAAGCCCAGTTAACAGAATCGGTCTTGGTCTCCCATTTTTTGTATTCTCAAGAAAAATAATTCCTTTCCCTTCGCTGAAGTTTAAATTGATGTCCTTCCAGCAAAGACCCATAATTTCTCCTTTTCTCATTCCAGTTCCAAGAGCGATTGCAACGATAAGGAATAAATCTTTTGAACCACTATCTTCACATGCCTTGAGAAGACTTTTTTGCTCTATTTCATCTAAAACCCGTTTACGTCCCTGTGACTGTCTTGGCTTTTCAATCTTGAGGACCGGATTTTCTCTGACCCACTCCCACTCTTTGACAGCTTTTGAAAAGACATGGGAAAGACTGCTCAAATAGCGGACGACAGTAGAGGGCGAGCGCAACCCGCCACTGCTTGTAATACCTGCGAGCAATTCATCTCGCTTTTCAGCAATCAGACTTGGTCTTATCTGCGCTAATAAAAGATGCCCAAGCTCTTGCTTCCACCAAAGCAAATGCCTACGAGTATTCTTCGCGTTTTTGGGCTTGGAAGGAAGAACCCTTTCTATGTACAAGTCAATCAGCTCTGAAAGAGTGTGCTTTGTGGCAGGGTTTGTAAATTCATACCTGTCATGCTCGATTGCGGATTCCATATCCCTCTTCCATTTTTTAGCCAGCGTCTTTGACTTGAATGACCTATCAAATTGTTGTCCTCCTTTCATTCGTATCCGAACCCGATAAGACTGCGAATGCTTATGCGTGCGCATCGTGATTCCTCTCAAACCATCCTCAGCTTTGCTGGTAAGGCTTGCCGACATTTCTACTTTTTCCATGCTTTGCTCCTATTGTTATAGCACGAGATCAGTTGTAAATGTTTGAATTTTATCGTAAACTGTTAGAACGAAAAATGGCGTCGGTGAGAAAAATTCAAAGGCATTTAAAAAAAATATCCGACTGCGGTTGGTAGACGCTTTTATTAAATTTAAAAATCTAAATGCTCAGAAAATGGAGAGATCTCCTACATGACACCTGGCGAAATTGGCGCAATGCTGACAAATTTAAACAACATCCAACTCAAACTGGAAGCAGCTTCAGGTGCTGCCGTAGCAGTAGAAATGCGAATGCGCTTAATTGGTCAACTATCCGAACCGGTGAGAGATAAGCTATTTGTATGAGAGCGCTTATAAAGATACTTTTTTAAGTTACATTCCAATCGGGGATAATCTTACTAAACTCTTCGAAAAATGCTTTTCTTTGCTTATTCAAGAATTTCATTTCCTGAACCATATTTTTCCATTTTTCGGGTTGATTCATCACGTTGATAAACATATAGCGAATTTTTAAAGCAACTTTGGCCTGCTCAGCATAAACCTTCCGGTCAGCGCTAACGTTATATGATCCAAGTCCTTTTTGGTAAAATTCTAATATTTGCTCAGGAAATTTAGTTTCCAAGGCCGTTGCTGCTTGCAAGACAGAGTTGTCTCCCCAAGAACGACTGGGATACCCAATTTTTTTAGCAATTGTAAGGCTTGTTCGTATTCCTGTCGTAGCATCCTAATTTTCAGCTGCTCATGTAATCCTGACTTTTCAAAAGAGATTACCATTTGAGGTTCATATTCTTTCCATTCAACAGAAGAGCATTCATTTTTGAATTTTTCATATGAGACGATGGACAATCTGTCAGTAGCCAGCATAAATTGAATCTTAAGGAACTCAGAGCGATTTCCCTTCTCAGAGAAATGCTTGGCCATAAACTCACGCAATTCATCCATGCGACCAGTTGCCTTAACCATTCCCTCTTGAGCAATTGCAACAGCTCGGTCTTTATCTCCTTGTTCGAAATAAAAAGTCACAAGATCGTAATAATCAAGGCCATAAATCATTTTCTTGGCGCGTAGTTTTAAATATTTCCCATGTTCACCAATCTTGCGATAAATCCTCCTAGCATGATCTAAAGGCCAATCTTCACCTATTTTTTCAAAAGATTCTGCAAGATGTCGCCAATCTTCATGATCTTTACACGCTGCATATACTACATCATAAAGAGAGTCATCCATTCCAGCATTTCCACTATGAATAAACGGAAGAACTTCTTCAACTAGTGCGATCCTTTCCTCCTTTGAAATTTCTTTTTCTTTTAGCAATTCTTCTATCTGTGAAAGACATTCACTTACGTGTTCTTCCATTTCATCCGGGCCTCCGCCGTACTCATCAAGTTCTGAGAGATCTGACTCCAATTCTTCCCATAAAGTCCAAATTTCTTCTGTGTCTACTTTTACAATAGATTGGGTGGGAAGAGTGATTTTTTGTTTTAAGAAATCCAAACATTCTCGTCTTACGATAGGATCCTTATTGGCAAGCCAATGAATCAGCTGCTTTAATAATTCAGGATCTGCTCGTTCTGTGAGTTCACCTAAGGGTTGAATTTCTTTCATGTTGTACATCTCTTTTGTAGAACCTTAATAGCTGGGTAAAAAGGGTGGTTAAGACCATAATTTGCAAGCTGAGGGAGCCATTTGGACAAAAAAGAAAATAAGGAGCTATGATCAACATCGACTAGATCTTTACAAGAGGTTAACTGAAGCCAGTATTTTCCAAGATGTTCGGCTACGCTTTGCCATGGTAATCCTTCATCACAACCGCCCATGATTCTGTCGAGATCTTTAGCAACCAATTCCGTGAGCCCTTGCAAGGTCTGAATCATTTCAACCTTTGAACAGACTCGAAACATTTCTTGTAAAGATAGGAGAAGATCATCATACGAATCTCCTGCTGTTTCCATCTTATAGCAATCACTTTGACACTTACTGCGTGGATGAAGAATTCGATGAGCCTGCGCTAGTATTTCTTTTGGATCCCATTGAGGAGCATTTGGAATCCTTATGTCGGGAAAAAGATGTCGAATAATTCCAATAATGCGATCAGAAAGCAATGCATCATTCTCTGATAACTGCAAAATCAGTGATTGCAATTCACAAGCATTTAATGAGCAAATAAGTGCTTGTAAACTCGTCTTTTGTTGTTCCATGGCCAATCTCCTAAAAGGTGGTCTAAAATATCCTATTGCCGATAGTTTAAGCAAGATTTTTTGTGTGAGGTCCAGCACGATCGAGCAGAGCGATAATCACTTTTTCAGGAACAGGCTTGTAATCCCAAACTTCAACGGAAAGATTGAGTTGGTTATCGACAAGTTTGTTAGGCCTTTTTTCATGCACGTGACCATGGAGCTGAAAGTGAGGAGGCACAGGATAGCTGGGAATATGAACGAGTTCAACTTGGTGGCGACCAATCTTGATGAAAGCAGATTCTAGAACAAGAGAGAATCCAATCGTCTGCATTTTAGTGGGTGTACCATCGTGATTGCCTCTAATGCAAATCTTATTACCCTGAAGCTGTGAGCAAAGATTTGTGAGAAAATCAGTCGTGCCTAGCCCAAAATCGCCTAGAAAGAAGACTATGTCTTGAGGCTCAACGAGAGCATTCCAATTCTCAATAAGCTTCGCGTTCATTTCATCGACAGATTGGAAAGGACGTCCGGTGTAACGGATGATGTTATTATGAGAAAAGTGAGTATCGGATATAAACCATTTATTCATTTTTAACCCTCGATTAACTCCCATTTGTTAAGGAGCTTTTCCACATCTCCCCAAGGAAGTCGACTGCCCTTAGCTTTCATGGAATCAAAGCTAGCCCTAGCTTGCACTTGCTTTAAGAGCTTATGGTTCAGCAATTCTTCAATAATCCATACCGTTCCATGTATTTCCACCCCCTCGCTCTTTGCAGCGACTCGGAGGTCTTTATCACCGCTCAGAAGAGGACATTTTTCTTGCATGGCAAGGGCTAAAGCCGAATGATCCATCAAGCTAGGCCGTGAGTATTTAAAGCTCAAAGATTCTGTTCTCTTGACAGATTCTGCGGTAAGACTTCTCACTTTTAAACCAGCCTCCAAAAGATAGCTGTGTCGTTCTCTGAGCTCCAATTCAAAGAGGATATCAGGAACTGCGATCTCATAAGGGAGCCGAAAAATAACTGAGGTCAAGTTGCCATCTTCGATGTCGATAAGAATGTTAGCATCGCTAATGAGTAAAAGCATGTGAATTTTGCACCTGACGAAGAGCTTTTAATTGAGTGAGAGAACAGGATAACAGTTCTGCGGCTTTTGGTTCCCCAATATATTCTTCACCGAGAGCATGAAACAGCATTTGGTTAAAAGCATGATCTTTTTCTGAAGGAATTTCTATTCCTGGCTCTTTGCGATGCCATCCTTTCTGTCGGAAACGAATGATGAGGCTTTTGTAGTACGATTCTTGAATGATTCCTAAATCTTTAAGACGATAGCAAATCGCTCCCATGCTTAGTTGAAACTGCTCTTTAAGAAGAAGAAGCTCTTGCCATTCAACGGCCCGACGCTCTTTTCCCACCACTTGAAACACAGCTTCACGCGGAAATAGAAAAGCACCTGCAAATCGATTGCAAGCTTGCTCTTCATCTAGTTTGGGAGAAAGACGATTAATAAAAATATAGTGAGCGAGTTCGTGAGCTAGATTGAAACGTTGTCGATCGCCAGGCCATTTGGAGCTAATCACTATGATTGGCTGATCATTGATGACGGTAGAAAGACCATCAAAATGCTCTTCATCAGTGTTAATAATAAACACTCTTATTCCATGACTTTCTAAAGCATCGATAAGATCGTGAATAGGAGCCAAACCAAGTTTCCAATAATTACGGAGTATTTCAGCAATTGACTCTATTTCTTCAAGACTATTAACTCTCTGAGGAAAATCGGATGGAAGTTCAAATATCGGTACAGGAGAAGTTGGGTAAAGATTCTCCAATTCTAAACGACGCTCGATTTGACTAATTACTTCAAATTTAATTGCTTCTTCAACTTTTCCATTCAATTTTTTTCGTTTTCGAAACTTTACATTCTCAAGAGAGACTTTGATTGGACGAAAAAAGAAATCGACACGAACTTTCAGGGCTCTCGCTAATTTTATGAGCATGTCCGAAGAAGGATAGACATCCCCATCTTCATATTTTTTGATAGCGGCATGGCTCAAGTGCACGAGATCAGCAAGTGCACGTAAGCTCAAGCCAGCAGCTTTTCTAGCTTGTTGAAGTCGAATTCCTAAGTTGCTCATATAAATACCTATATTTATAGATTTCCTTTACAGTTTACATTATAACAAAAAATACATATCTTGTAAACCAGACACTTTTGCAACTTTTGAACAGGAGAATTTTTCATTGTAGTTTACTTGGATTGCTTAGATTATGTCCGTTTGAGAGCGATTGGAGGGTATTTGCCGAGAGTTTAATTCCTAGCTTCGTGGACCACAGATCTACAAAAAAAAGCAGTTAATGAAAGCAATTGACCATGGATCAAAATAACTACTTTCCTCTATAATCCCGATTCCAAAAAGGATGCTTATGAGTGAATATCAATATTATGAATTTCAAGCCATCGACCGCGATCTAACTGATAAAGAGATGAGCGAATTACGTGCCTTTTCAGCACGTGCAGACATTACGCCCAATAGTTTTGTAAATGAATATGCATGGGGAAATTTTAAGGGGGATGAGGATCTATGGATGGAAAAATATTTCGATGGATTTCTCTATTATGCCAATTGGGGGACACATATTCTTAAGTTGAGGCTCCCTTCAGCACTTTTAGACCTCAAGACTGCACAAATTTATTGCAATGGCGATAACGCTTCAGCGCGTCTGAGCAATGATAAGATCATTTTAGACTTTGTATCTCAGAGCGAAGATGGCGGAGAATGGGAAGAAGGCTTACGCCTTTCCTCTTTTCTCAGCCTGCGGACAGATTTAAGCCGTGGAGATCTTCGTTGTTTATACCTGGCATGGCTCTCCAATGTGCAAGAAGAGGACTATGACGAGAAAGAACTCGAACCGTCAGTGCCACCAGGTCTTGCTCAGTTAAGCCCAGCGCTTATCAACTTTGCGGAATTCTTGCGTATTGACTCTGATCTGATCGATGCCGCTTCAAAAACGAGTCCTTCTTTAGACGAAATCACTCCTAGTCCGAATGACGTTCGGACATGGCTAGCTACTCTATCTCCAAACGAGAAAGAAAATCTACTTGTAGACATTTTAGAAGGCAGTATGAAAGGTGATCAGACACCGGCCATGCAGCTAGTTCATCGCTTTAATAAAATGTGGCAATCTCAACGTCCTAAAATGGGAAAGCAAAGTAAGCAGCGCACGGTCGCTGAACTCTTGAAAGAAACCGAGTACACGACTCAGCAACGGCAACGCATGCAGGCCGAAAAGGCTGCAGCAGAAAAGGCAGAACGGCAAAAGTTAAATAGACTTGCACGGGAAAAACGCATGAATGAAATCACAGGCCGAGAGTCTATACTATGGAATCAGATCGAATCGCTCGCTTCTGAGAAGAAAGCTGCAAGTTATGATAAAGCCATAGAGTTGCTGATTGACTTGCGTGATCTTGCTGCTCGTGGAGATCGCCGCGAATTTTTATTGAAATTTGATGCTTTGAAACAACGACATTCTAGCAAATCATCGTTTATTGGACGCTTGCGGAATCTTGATTTATCTGATTTTACAGCAAATGTCTGAAGAAAAACTGAGGTTAATAAGGAGCTGAGCCAAGAAGCAACTATTTTCAAAATGGAAACAGTTCAAATCGAGGGCCAATCATCTGATCGGAGGAAATTATGATGAATACTCCAATTGCGTCAGAAAAGAATTAGAATCAATGTTCGAAGCGATCGATAAAAAAGAGCGCTTTCCATAGATACCAAGAGAGGTTAGAAGATTATGAATTTAAATAAAAATGTTGCAGAAGTATTAGAAGCTTTGGATCGTGCAAAAGTTCATGTGCCACAAGATTGGGAATATCTATCCACTGATGAAAATGTTATGTCCCAAGTTATTGAGATGGAGTATATGCCAAAGCCTCTTAGTGATCACCTAGGTGTCAGCAAAGAGCTATTTCCAGCTTCAACACAATTAGAAGATGATGAAATTAAAATAATTGTCGAAAAGATTTTAGATGTATGGGCTGTTTACCACTATCTTGCTGATTTGCCAGAAGGGCTTCCTATTCGTATTACCTATGAAACTTTATTAAGTGTTTGGGATGAAACTGTCTCTTGTTTCCCTGTAGGAAATTTTCACTTTGATTTTTATGAGATGGAATTGGAGCAATACGTTAATCATAGAAATCAGGGGAGCACCTAATTTTTGACAAGGGGATCTCTGATACAAAAGTTAAATTTTAGAATTCAGCTATCTCAGTATCTCTGAGTGATTGCGTGGTTGGCAGACAGATAAGATCGCCAGTAAGTGAGTCGTTTTTTACTATTTTGGATTCATTATATTTTAAGGAGATTAGATGTTTAGTAGAAAGGTTTTTTCCGACATGCGAAGGTCCGGTATGGGAGTAGGCATATCGCAATCCAAATTAAGCGAAGCTATGCTCAGCATTCTTCTTCAACTCCCTATGGGATTAACAAACCTAAAGGACACAATCGTCAACCATCTTGGGTTGATTGGACAGATGTCTTCGACCCGCGAGATCGACCAGGCATGGACCCAAGTCAAGAAAAAGGCTGCGAAACTACATCCGGAGAAGTTCATTCTCGATAGCAGGAACACATTGACATGGAATGATGGCACCGTGAAGGTTTCAGACAAAAACATCTCATCCGCCAACTTTAAAAAACTCAATGAACTGGCTGCACAAGAAAAATGTAATGTGAATGCGATCATTTCAAAACTACTTAAGGCATACAAACACTAAGGTTTAACTTTTATCTTGTGTACCTCTTAAGCCGAACCTAATACTAGGAATTTCCGTGGACCATTTGTGGACCACTGACCTACAAAAAAGAGCGATAAATCACAACACTTCGCGGTAGATGGAAAAGCACACTTTCCGCTATGATGTAGGGTAGTTAGCTGCTAAATTGCAGGGGCGGTGCTGCGGACTCATAACCCGCTGGTCCTTGGTTCAAGTCCAAGTTGCCCCACTTTTTCTAATTTTTTTTTAAGACAAACTCATCACTAATTCACAGGCAAACATGACTGAGAAAATTCTGACGAAAGGTATTTGTTCTCATTGCGGAGAATTAGTTACTAGAAACTCCGCAAAAAAACACATTGAGCATTGTTATTCAGAAGAATCTAAAACAGTCAATTCTTTTATTGTTAAAGTCCAGTGGCCTCATAAAATCCAATCTATTGGTTATATTTAGAGGTCCCATTTAAATGCACTCTTGAGGATCTTGATGCTTTTTTGAGAGATATCTGGTTGGAGTGTTGTGGTCATTTAAGCCAATTTAAAATTGGGAATATTTTCTATTCATCTTATTCGGAACCCAATCCATTTTCGCCAATTATAGAGCTGCCACAGAATATCAATTGCGAAAACGTCTTTTCGGTTGGCCTAGAATTCACCCATGAATACGACTTCGGATCAACAACTGAGTTATTGCTTGAAGTTGTTGATGTGCTTAAGACAAAACCCTCAAAAGAAATCCAATTGCTTATTCGAAATCAAGAACCCTTTATTAAATGCATCCACTGCAATAAAAAGGCCGAACAAATTTGTGCTATTGATGAATGTTTTTTATGTAAAGACTGTTCGGATGGCTATGATGAAGAGGAGTCCTTTTTGCTACCCGTTGTCAATTCTCCTCGCACAGGAGTTTGTGGTTACACCGGTGATTGAAGCACTCAGATTAGCTGCGTGAATTTCTATTTTGCTTCCCAAACTGATTTCTGTAAAAGGGGCCGTGAAAGGGGCCGGGCCCTATTTATTTTTTCTGTAAATTATCGGGCTTATAGAATCGCAGGATCGCAGGCCCGGCCCTTTTCATTTCACTTTTAGATTTACGCTCGCTCAATTGTGTAACAACCTTTTGGTAAAATAGAGATTGGAGATATTTCTTCATCAATCTCTTTTTCAAAATTTACTGATACAGCCCTACCGATAAGCAATCTTTCAGGTTTATCCTTTAAGAATTGGCTATACCTACGCATGTTATTATTTACAGCCGATACTCCTGAAAAATAGAATTCATGACGTTTCTGTATTTTTTCAGGTGTTTCTGTACTCATTACAGTTACAGGAAATCGTTTTCCATCAATAGTGTTCCCATAAAAAACAAAATATTGATGTTCTGAGTCTGCAAAATCATCCTCAACCCTTAAGAGTTTATAAACAGGGGTGGTGTTGAATTTTGCTTGACCATGAACATATATACCCGACATCAGTAAATTTAATTCATAGCTTAGAACTCCCAATGACACGTATTTTATCAAAAGTTGAGTATAGACCTTTTCAAGTGACATTAATGAACAATTTATTATTTTAACTTTGACACGTTTAACATCATGAACGTCTAACATCTCTAGTGCACATCTGATAACTGAATCCCTTACCAACGTAGCAACAAACTCTTTATATCGTTCTGACGAGTTAGAAATCTCACTTGCATGCTTAATAACCATCAATTCTAGTTTTTTAAAAGACCTTGCAAAAGGATATTTTTTTAAATTTTCCTTTGTCATAAATTCTAATTGTTCTTGAGGAATTTCTTGCTGAAATTGTGTTGAAAAAAATGTTCTAGGAAGTCGATATAATCTTTAATCTCTTTTTCAGAAACGATTACCTTCTTTTCAACGATATTTTTTAAAGCATTCTTTTTTTCTTTTAGCATCTTTTCATTTTTTTTTAAAATTAAAGATCTAATTTTTCCTTTGTGAATTATTTCCAGAAAAAGTTTGTCTGTTATGAAAAATTGATGAGCTTTTAGGTTATATTTTTTAATAGTATTTTTTATAAACATTTGTTTTTTCAAACGTGAAATAAAGTTTGATTTTCTATTTTTCCTTAGCTCAGAGATAACTGAATTATCCAAGTACAGCATTCCTTGAAAAGGTCGATTCTCTTCATAATGTCTTTTATATAATCTAAAACATTGAAAAAATTGAATTAGTTTATTTTTAATAGATTTAAGCAAATTCATAAGCACCCCTCTTAAAATTGTTTTTTAAACACCGTCTCGCTCTTGATGTTATGTATCTTAACATTAGTTTGCATAAAATTGCAACACATGTTATCATAAAAAGAAACGGGGGATTCTGATTATGGAAGCGTCTTTAGGTAAACGAATAAAAGCTTTGCGAGAAGCATTGAGAATAAGCCAAGAGGAACTGTCGCAAAGATTAGCAATGGATAGAGCTTCTCTATCTTTGATCGAAAATGACAAACGCTCGTTGAAAGCTGATGAACTTATTTTACTTTCAAAATCTTTGAATATTTCGATCGATGAGTTGTTAAATCTTAAATCGTCAACAGAAGTTGTTTTAGAAAGAGCTCAGAAGCCAAAAGAGAAAAGAAATGACTTACGGATTAGTGTTCCAAGAAAAAATCTGAAAAAGTTTAAGGAGGTTCTTCTCTACATTTTGGGGAAGGTTGGCGCAAAACCAAATGTGGGTGAAACTGTCTTGTATAAGCTGCTGTACTTTATAGATTTCAACTATTACGAAAAGTATGAAGAACAACTCATCGGGGCCACATATATCAAAAACCATCATGGCCCTACTCCAATCGAGTTTCAGTCCATTGTAAATGAGATGATAGAAAACAAAGAAATCGAAGTGGTGAAAAGTAAATATTTTCAGCATCTCCAAAAAAAATATCTACCTCATCAAGAACCCGATCTTTCTGTTTTTAATGCAAATGAGATCAAAGTGATAGACGATGTGTTGCAAAAATTATCCGGCATGAATGCTTCAACAATAAGCGAATACTCTCATCAAGATGTCCCATGGATGGTTACATCGGAAAGACAAAAAATTGATTATGAATCTGTATTTTACCGAACCCCTGCATATAGCGTAAGAGAGTATAGCAACGATGAAATTCAAACACATTGAGCAGCTAGATAAATTTAAGAAAGATCTCAAGAAACTCCTTAAAAGATTCCCCAGTCTTGAGGAAGATCTAGACTCCTTTGTCAAGGCACAATTGATTGCCTATCACAAACTCAATATTGATAATCATGGCATCTTTGCAATCGAAAACCTTTCAATTCAAAATCCTAAAATTTTTAAAGTTAAGAAGTTCGCTTGCAAATCATTAAAAGGAAAAGGTGTTCATTCTGGCATTCGTATCACATATGCATATTTTTCAGCCGAAGACAGAATAGAGTTCATCGAAATCTACTACAAAGGTGATCAAGAGAATGAGGATAAAGAAAGAATCAAAAACTATTATATAAAATAGCAGCTTAAATATGAAAAGATGGTTTATTTCAGACACACATTTCTCTCATAAAAATATCATTAAGTATGCGGGTCGACCTTATGAAACTGTTGAGGAAATGAATCGATGTCTCATTGAAAATTGGAATCTGCGTGTTGAAGCAGGAGATCAGGTATTTTTTCTTGGTGACTTTGGACTTGGAGATGTCGAACATCTTCATTCCATTTGTTCTCAGCTTAAAGGCCATAAAATTTGTATTCGTGGCAATCACGATCGAAATGCAAGCTACATGATGCGAGTCGGGTTCAATCTTGTTTTAGAATCTGCATTTTTGAAAATTGGCCAACACAATGTTGAACTTATTCATATTCCCACTAATCCAACCCATTCTCATTTTCAATTACATGGTCACGTCCATGAGAAAAAACCGAACAAAATCATATCCAACCAACTCAATCTATGTGTTGAGGTTTGGGATTACAAACCTGTAGCTGAAAAAACAATTCTCAGTCTTTTGGATAAAGCATCTAAAAATGAAATCAGCCTTGAAGCGCCTAACAGCGATCTTTTGAGTTGAATAAATCACCAAATCAATAATTCATGATTTGGTGATTTGTTTTTTCACGATCAATCTCATCACCAAATCCAGAATCCTTTAGTTCATTCTCATAGGTTGATAAAAGTGTCGACACTTTTTCCTTTCTGTAGACATTCTTATCATTGCGAGTCACCCCAACTGTTCAATATTTCAAGCTGTTCAATATTTTTGGAACAGTGAAATTCAGGCAAAATCCGTGGACCACTGGTGGACCAAATAGGGGCAGCAAATCACATCAAATGGCCTCAAATTGGTATGGACGAAAAGGGCTTTTTCACTGTATAGTGATTGCTGTCAGCTACTGTAAATTGCGGTGGTTTAAGAAGAGGGTACGGACTCATAACCCGCTGGTCGTAGGTTCAAGTCCTACTTGCCCCACTTTTTCCCCATGATTTGAACGCGATATTTAATCCATCTCACCTTGCATTAATTTACCAAAAAAAAATTCACCATTCTCAAATGACAGAATGTCAGACCTGACACCAAGATATGACACCAAGACACTAAAAGGTTGTCCTTAATCTAGCGTACACTTAAATTCATAGAATCAAGCTGGAATCTTCTCTAGAATTATGGTTTGTTTTCTCTTCAATAGGTCAACCGTTGAAATAGGGTGAGTATTTCAAAGCAGAGGAAATATGTAAAAAGTAATCGTCGATTATGCGCCTGCCGAGGCTGATAATGCCGTTGTAAGAGAAGGTGTTGCATCCAATGAGAATGAAAGGGGCCGGGCCCTTTTCATAAAATCGCAGGATCGCAGGCCCGACCCTTTTCACTGCCGACTTTTTCAGAAGAGTGAAACAAAAGTTGAATTAACTTATTACAAAGATAGGATTTTTATGTCATCTGTCACACAAACGGTATTTCTTGAAAAACCTCAGGTACTCTATGTAGATGAGGATTATTCTGTCAAACCTCCTGCGTATGGAACGATTGATAAGCTGATGAAGTCACTACAAGAGAACGGCCCTCTTGTAGCGGTGGGAAAAATGGGACCAAGCGCTTATACAGAAGCACCTTTTAAACTGAGAGACAAAGTTGGTAGTCAAGAAGTATATGGTTGGAAACCTCTTACATCTAAAGAGCACGCTGCTTCAACACAAGTCATCTTACTAGGTGCAAAGCAAACGGAATCCAATGCTTATATATACTTTACTTTAGCAAAAGATATTACGAGGGATAAAAGCTCTCTAATCAGAGGATTTAAACCCTTAGATACAGATGCAAAAGTGTACGTCATGTCTTATGACAACTTTCTCAAACGCTCTCTAGTGGATTTACATCCAATCTGTCCACATGGTCAATGGTTATTTTCTGTACCCGTCGATTCAATTCTAGACGGTGGAGAAATTGAAAAGAAATGTAAGCAGATCGGGCAGCAGATTTTTGATCATTACAAAACAGCTGCTAAGGACGACAGTGAGGCAGGAAGAAGTGCAGTAATAAGAATCTGCGAGGCAGCCAAAGTTTTGACACATGATGGTTCAGTCAGAAAAACCCATATCGAGCGTGCTTGGGATGGAGTAGGCGATATGACTTGGCAGTGGCGATCCTAAAATATCTTTGAGATAAATTTGCGGTGCACCAGCGGTGCAATGACGTACTCATTGCACCATCATAATCCAATAAAATCCAGTAGCATTTTAGCCATAAATGCCTTATCATTTTATCCATAGCGGTTGGATGGTATTGAGTTGTATGGCGGACACCGCCCTCATAACCCGCTGGTCGTAGGTTCAAGTCCTACTTGCCCCACTTTTTCACTTCTTGCTTACACATATGCTTCAACTGCATTTTCTCTTCATCTAGCTCTATTTCCACAACAAAAAATAACATTATGTCAGAACTTTTGTCAGGAATCCGCTCCTTTCGTGTATTTCATGTTTAGTCCAGCTTAATCCTTGACGATTCAGTTCGCTTGATGCGATTGAGACTGAAATACAAGTCAAGTTTTGCTATACTTCGATCTCTAAAGTGAAAAAAATCGCTGCATTCGGAGAGCAAAAAAATGAAAATCAAAAACCTGTTTCCTTTCGCACTTATCCTTACTTGTTCATGGGGTTATTGTGATGAAACAACAAAGCAGAAGACTCAAAGTCAAGGGGTAGGCATGAACCATATCATAGAACATCAAAACGAAAAGTTTTTTATTGGTCTGGAGTTGAGGACTAACAATGAGGAATGCTCTTTGGCTATGCCAGCTCATAAAGATCGGTTCTTCAAAGAGAACATTCTTTCAAAAATTCCAAACAAGACTAATGGGAATATCCTCGCACTCTATACCGACTACGAAGGAGATTATACAAAACCTTATTCATGGATTCTTGGATGTGAAGTTTCTAGTTTGGAACAAATTCCTGAAGGTCTTGTAGGTAAAGTAATTTCGCCATCAAAGTATGCTGTTTACACAACTAAAGGAGAGTTTCCACAAGGATTAATTGCGGTATGGCAAGATATATGGAAATCAAATTTACCTAGATCCTATACAAGCGATTTTGAAGTGTACCGCAGCGATTTCGATCCTCAATACAAACCAGAGGTAAAAGTTTACATAGCAATAGAAGATGCTCTTTTAAAATCAGTGCTACAAGGAAGATTTGATACTTTCCGTTCAAGCTCTATTTACAGTCCGTTATCTGAAGCTGATTTTAAAGAAGCAAGTCAAAATTGTGTATATGCCTGGGGAATGGATTATGTTTGTGGAAACGGTGTAATAGAATACGACAGTAACCGAATTCCAACAGAGGAAGAAATTGATCAGGCAATTCAATATTTTTCCTCTAAACAACTTCCTTTCATGTGGTGGACATCGGCAAAAATTTTAGAAACAAAAGGCTTTCAATTTGGCGGTATTCTTACCGGAATAGCTCTTGATATTTCTCAAGGCATTCCTACAGAGTTACCAACCTCATCCGATTTGAAAATTCAGATTGTACAAACAGAATCGGAACTTAAAGCTTTTACAGATCTTGCAGCAGATGCTTTTGCTATGAACCCTAAGGCTACAGAGCAATGGCTAGCTTTGAACGATTCAGTCATGAAAAAAGGAGAGCAAATACACTTTATGGCTTACTTGAATGGAGTTCCAGTTGGAACTGCTACTCTTTCAGTATCGTCATCCTCTGCAGGAATTTGGAATTTGGCAACTCTATCAGAGCACAGAAAGCATGGCATTGGTGGTGCCCTTGTGCACGCAGCACTTGTTGAAGCAAAGAGACGGCAATATGATCAGGTAATGGCAATTTTGATGCCTAAAGGCTTGGCTTGGGGGCTCTTTACGAAGTTAGGATTCCAAGCAGTTTGTGAGTTTCAATTCTATATTCACGGCGTTTCTTCCGAAGAATTGGAGAAATAAACTCAATCACTTATCCTAAAAGTAAAGGAATCTTCATCTTGGGGTCAGGCCCAATGTCGTCAAAATAAAAAAATCTGTAATAATTTGTGTCGCTCTTTCAGAGCTCGATTATTTGACTTTAATTTAACCCAGGCCTTCAGTTGCTCTTTCAGAGCTCCTTCAACCTGGGCTAAAAGCGGACCGCATCTCCGATGCTTGAAGAAAAAAATTCGCAATTTATGGAAAATCATACTCATTCTGCAGAATATAAGGAGAGATTTTGAAAAGTAGCTCCGCATCCTCATGTGTTCGAGCATCGGAGATGCGGCTCGCTTCTAGCCCAGGTTGAAGGAGCTCTGAAAGAGCAACTGAAGGCCTGGGTTTGTTTCAAATAAAAAATAGAGGTCCGAAGGACCGACACTTTTAATAGATTATTTTTTATTTTGACGACATTGGGGTCAGGCCTAGGGTGTTGATTTAAGCTGTTTTCAAAGAAATAATTTCACAACAAAATCTGTCCAACTAAGCAAATAGCTTTAGGATAAATTTCCCCTTAGATTCCACAGTGAAATTTAAGATAAGCATTGTCTCTTTTTTCTTTTTTTAAAATAAAAAAATGACATGCAAAAAATACGCAAATTTCCTATTAGATCAACACCCTAGGCCTGACCCCAAGACATCAAAAAGTTATTGAATCGCTTATCAAAGACTATAGAAATCCACCCAAATCGTTAAATCCAGAAACCATTCTTGCTTATGCAACTGTTTAAATAGGAATAATTAATGGATGAGTTAGAATCTTGGAAAGAAGGACGATCTACATGTCGATGGGTAACGTGTTCAACAATCATCTATCTGATTCTTTTTCCTATTCTTTTTTATATTTCCTTACTTTCATTTATGGTTTTTGACAATCCTCATATGACAACCTTTATGGGGTTGTTGTTTATCTTTCTTTTCTTATGCATCCCTCTTTCAATCCCAGTTTCCATTTTCTTTATGTGGCGTCGATATTTTCAGATGCAATATTCAAAAGCTTGTTTTCATTGCGGAGTGCCTATCATAACAGCTTTAATTAACTACTTTCTCATCGAATTCCTAGGGTTGTTCATTTAGTCATTACGCAAATTTTACGCACTTGACTGGAAAGAACTGGAATAAAATTACGCAAACCAGCACAATTAGTGCTTTCTCAAACCACTGATTTTACTGTGCTTATGTATTCTCATTTATGCTGGTTTGTGGAAGGTCAGGCGACTCATAACCCGCTGTCCCACTTATCTTCTTAAACTAGTTCGAAAACTTTTTTCAGAATTTCTACCTTTCTCAGTTTAATGCAATTCTGGCACCCCTTAAAGATAATGCGAATAAACAAAACAATACAAATACCAAGTTGCGATAGAACCAATATTAATTGCATTTAAACACAACATTTTCTAATATATTTATCCAATCTGATTTACGACTCAAAACGTTTTATTTATTAACATAACTTATCTACAAAATTACTCTCGATCGGATGTAGTTTAATTCTAAAATATTAAGGTTTGAATATGTTTTCCCACTCTAAAATTAAATTTGGATGCTTTTGCATTTTCTCTATCATTTCTGCCGGACTACTAATTCAGAATGGTCTCTTTATGCTTCAAAATAGAGATGTTTCTCACAGGGAAAAGCAACTTACAGATTTAAATGCTAAAATTGCACATTCGCAAGAAACTCAAAAGCGTCTATTTGATGAGATACAAGAACTCGTAAAAAATCATGTAGCCATTGAAGAAAAAGTGTCGCAGCTTCGAACCACAGCGCAAACTCTTGAGGAAACCAAAAACCAAAATCAACAGTTACAACAATCTAATCTGCAGCTTCAAAGCAAAATTTCTGAGGCTCACAATAAAAAAAATGCTGCGGATTTGGAATTGGCAAAGGTATCTATAGATCTCAATTCAAAAAATGAAGAGCTTCGTTCAAAAGAGACCGAATATTTACAGCTAAAAGCACTTCAAGACACAAATAAGGACTTAAAAATACAGAAAGTCGAGCATGAAATCCAATGCAATAGCTTGCTGGCTAAGAGCAAGCAAATAAGCGAAAAAATTGCACAGCAGCAAAATGAACAAGAAGACCTTCAGAAGTCTAACCTTAAACTTGAATCCTCAAAAAAAGAAATAGCAAATCTTGAACAAAAAAAAAGTCTTCTTAATCAAGAACTGAAAGATAACCAAACTCAGTTAAATGAATTAACAATTAAGAAAAATAACATCCAAGATAAATTGATCGACCAACAAGCTACTCTGGCATCCCTACAGAAACAGTCTAATGTTTTAAAAGAGACTATACTGCAACAACAGCAACTTGCTGGTCGCTTAGAACAGCTTGAAAGCACATTGTTAGCTAGACGATTGGATTTAGGTAAACTTGAAGAAGAGCATCAAAATCGTCTTTCAATGAATGCTGACGAAATTAAAAACGCCAATCAAAAGATTTTTGATCTCAAAGAGACTCTATCGAGCGAAAACCAAGCTTTAAATGTTGTTAAAACACAAGTCAAACAGCAGCAAATGATGTTGGAGGATCTTAAAACTACTTTTTATGTGTTGGAAGCCAAAAAGAATAAACTGACTCAAACTGAAAGTGAATTTTAGGACCCAATAGATTTTATCTAAGATAATAAAACTACTAAGAGAAAATATGGACTTTGTGTCGCCTTTCACCTTGTCTCTCTATTTTGGGACAACAATATTTGCAATAAACTTTGTCTGGAAATGTTGGAAAAAAGAGAGAAATTTACCGCAAGCTTGCCACTATGAGAATTTAACACTTCTGATTAGACAATCTGAAAAAAAAATTGAATCCCTGAATAGAGACCAAGGGGCATTACAGGCTGTTATAAAAGAAAAATCAATCTTAGAATTTCAAGTTCCCATTCTTCAACAACAGCTTCTGGAGCAAAAAAAAGAACTTGCTACACTATCAGATGCCAAAGTACATGCCAACAGAATGATCAAAGACTTTGAAGAAAAAATTGTGAGTTTGAGCCTTGAGGAATCAACGCTAATTAAAAAAATTAAATCACTGAATGTCAGCCAAACTGCTTTGGAGGCAATTCTTAAAGACAAGAAAATCTTAGAGATCGAGGTTTCTACTCAACACCAACAGCTTCAACACTATCAGCAACAAATACAGCATTATCAAAATGAACTCATCAAATTATCTACTGAACGTAAAAAACAGGAAGTTATCCGGTGTAAAATTGAAGAGTTTGAAAGTGCTTTGACTACTCTTAAAGATGAATACTCCAAAAAAAACGATGAACGCAGAGTTATTGAACAAAAGGTGGATGAACTCCAGCGAGCTATCGCAAATCTCAAAGAACTTTCTAAATCATTAGACACTAAAATTATTCAACAGCAAACCACACTTGCAGAGCTTGAAGATAGCAGTTTACAGGCATCTAGTGTTGCAAAAGATCTTGAAGTCAAAATTGCCGCATTAAACATTGAAGAATCGGCCCTTAGTAAAAATGTTGCATTGCATAACGAACAACTAAGACTCTTCTCTGACAGAGATGCTGAACTAAAAATCATGATGGAAAAACGCATACAGGAGCTTTCATTGCTGGATGAAGCTCTTAAAAACCGCCAAGCTCAAATTGATAGCTTGAATAGCACAAATTCCATAGCAGAAGACTCTGTTAGCAAAGTTCTTACTAGACCATATATCAAAAGCCATGCTAAGCGACCTGCTACTGATGAAGCTGAAGCTCTAAAGATTTTGGAGCACTACTTGCAAAACGAAGGTTTGCATTTTGATCAGCGAACTCTATACCGTTTTCATACCAGCCTAAAAGTCACTTCACAATGCCCCCTAGTTATTTTGTCAGGGATTAGCGGGACTGGAAAAACATTGCTTGCTCAAAGTTACGCTACGGCATGTGGTTTGCATTTTCTTCCAATGTCCGTACAACCAAGGTGGGATAGCCCGCAGGACTTGTTTGGCTACTATGATTTTACTAAGAAGCAGTTTGCTGCTACAGAGCTATCTAGATCTCTTTTGCAAATGGATCTCTACAACCGGAATCAATGGCTACATGCAAATACACCACCGCAATGGATCGATGACAATCTCTTGATGGTGCTCATTGATGAAATGAATATTGCACGGGTCGAACATTATTTTAGCGAGTTGCTTTCAAAGCTTGAATTGAGACGCAATTGCATTTTTACTGATAATACTTCTCGCAGGATAGCAGAAATTAGCTTGGGGAACTGCATCCTTCCTGCTACAGAGCAAGAAGTATCTTTGTTTATTGACCATAACGTCCTGTTTGTTGGCACTTTAAATGAAGATGAAACCACACTAGCTCTTTCTGATAAAATCCTCGATCGTGCCAATGTGATACATTTTGGTAAGCCAGATAGTTTTAGTCAGAAAAAGAAAAGTTCTACATCGCTACAAAATAAAAACATGCTCTCCTATGAAACCTGGAAAGGATGGATAAAAAATGACTCGTCCATTTCGAAAGCCCATAAGTCTGAGATTGACAAGATCTTGGATGATTTCAACAAACACATGGGTGAAATCGGCCGCCCTATTGGTCACCGCACTTATCAGTCTATCATTGCGTATATAGCAAACTATCCAATTGAAGGCTCTGAGGCAAAATGGAAAGAAGCTCTTGCCGACCAAGTTGAACAAAAACTCATGACTAGGCTAAGAGGAGTTGATCTATCCTCACACCATAATTCACTTAGCGAAATTGAGAGCCTTGTAAAAGCACTTGAAGATGAAAAGCTAATCCAAAGATATTCCAATGCAAAGGAAAGTAGCTACTTTGAGTGGAAGTAATCATGCCCTATGAAATGCAAAATACAGTGTCCAATCAATCCAATGCTTTAACGGACTATGCTAGTAGTACAAAGCAGTGGATTGATTGGCAACTAAATCAATATTTTTCGCTTACCACACAAATTTCGCCATCAGAATCTCAATCTAAATACCGAGGAGGACAGCGCCATTGGTGGAAGTCATTGGCGGATCACTGGCTAAATAAGCCAACCACAGAAGCTACAGATGATATTATTGTGCAGTTTGCCCGTGATGAGGTCTTATGTCAGAGCCTACGGGCCATCGCTAAAAATCCAACGACGCAGCTGATCAGTGTAAGAAAGAAAATTCGTACGGGCACCCCCCTTGAAATGGATGCTATTTGCCTTCAAGATTTAGAGCAAAAACCAGGGAGTAGCTTGTTGGAAAAAGCTATGGCTGTTCCTCGAATTCTTTCTCTACATCGTACTCAAAATTATGCAACCCTTGAAAATAGGATATTCATTTATGTTCTTGTATCTCTGGGTGAGCGCGCCAAACGATATTTGAATGACAATCATCAATTTGAGCACAGCCGACGAGTTCAAGATGTAAAGAAATTTCTCGTGTACCTAAAAGAGATTGGTAAGCAAACAAGCCATTTTAATTGCCTTGCATTTCAGCCATCATTGTCGATCTTGCCAAACAATTGTCTACTATATGACAGGTACTACAGTATTGTTTGGATAACATTCCGGCGTCTTTTGCTTATCGAACGCACTACTCAAGACGCCTTGCAACATCAACATACTCTTTGGAAAGAAACTGGCCGACAGTTACTTGGGGCACTCTTAAGCTCACGATTGCCAAAATGTCGAGCCTTGGCGGGATCCTGCGCTTATATTAAACGCGATATGCAAGAAGGACGATGGACTGAAAACTGCAGCTTTCCAGGCCCCTTTCAGTGGCATAAAAATCAGTTAAGTTTTGTCGACATCTGGGACCCAGAGCCCGATTCGTACGGGTCAAAAATATTAGATTACTTAGGCGCTGACCAACTGCTAATCGCAAGCCTTGCAAGCACGTCAAACAAACAATTTGCTATTTGGTATTATCACCAGCCATTTGAGGAGCGTCTTGATATCGACTGTGTAATGGATAATTATGGTGAGAATTTAGAAGCGATTTCTAACGCTATAGACTCCACGGTTGGCGGCTTAATCATTGGGAGTGCCCCTCTTGGCAATGCGATGACCTTTCGGAAGCAAAGAAATATCATTTATCTCACCTTCCCTGCAGATTTTTCTTTGCAACAGGAAAGCATTATTTGTGCCATGCAGCAAGCACTAGAATTCTTTTTGGAGGATCAATGAGTACTGAGTTTTATACCCGAGCAATCGGTATTGATCTTTTACAGGACAGCTTCCACATCTCCACGGATGTTGAAGGTGATACCAATCAATTTGTTTCTCAGTTGCTTCCTACGGCATTGTTACCCCTATATCCTGTCGAGAAAGGGATTTTTGGCTTGGATGCTTTAAATCACCGTCGCGCTAAAGGCTGGCAGCGCCCTAACGAATGTAGGATGTTCTGGAATAATGACCGCCAGAAGGGCTGCGGGCGGGTGACTTTAGCTGCTGCCATGCAACGATTGGTGAATTATCACCTCTCTTGGGGTGAACAGAAGGACACTGCAGTGGATAGTTTTTCTTGGCAACCTTTTCGATGTAAACAAATTCTAAGTGCAGCTGAAG
>JABDEI010000016.1 GCA_013287145.1 Chlamydiota bacterium | reverse complement strand
CTGAATTCCAAAATGTTTAGCTTTCTTGGGGCACGCTTTCAGCCTTTTTATATTTTTGTAGGATGAGCTGTCGGCCGACGTTGATGACGATTAAAACAAGTAAAAAAGGATAAAATACTTGCAAAATCGGCTCGGTGATGAAGGTGATGCCTTGCAATCCAAAGATCGACATCCCAAAAGTAGCCACCTGAGTAAAGATAATGGCGATGGGATATTGATTTGCATTGCCAAAAAATGTTTTTGCTAAGAAGTCGGCGTAGACGCTGACAAGTGCAATCGATGTAGTAAAACAAGCTAAGAAGACGCAAAGGGCGGCAATGATGCCCAATTGGGGACCTAAGACCAGATGGGCTATGTAGACGAATAAGCGATCCTTAGGCACACCGATTAAGTTTTCCGATTGTGCAGCAGCCAAACCAATTAAGCCGATGTAAACTAGCGCCAAGAGCAAGACGCCAATAGCTGCGGCCTTGAGGGCTTTTTTAAGAAGCGTTGTTTCATCAGGATTAGATTTTCTTAAGATGTCGATAATCGAAGCGGAAAAGAAGAAAGAAGCGATAAGATCCATGGTGTTATAACCCTCTTTAAGGCCCAAGGAGATTGCTTCTGCGGGTTGCATCGCTCCAGAAGGTATTGCGAAATCGACTCCCACAAAAACAACTAAAGCTAAAGAAATTAGCAAAAGAGGAGTTAACACATAA
Source organism: Chlamydiota bacterium (assembly GCA_013287145.1). GTDB lineage: Bacteria > Chlamydiota > Chlamydiia > Chlamydiales > Parachlamydiaceae > JABDEI01. The sequence goes on along the minus strand of JABDEI010000016.1, from coordinate 27,642 downwards.
CCCAAAATGTCAAGCATGCGATGCTTTTTATAGATCACCAAAGAGACGAGCAAGCAATATCCTATGCTAAAGAGCCATAAGGGCATAGCATTGGGAAAATGCTGGGATAGACTCGCATAGGCTAAAGTAGCACAGCGAGGGCCGGAGCCAAGCGGAATCCACACGGTTAGAAGGATCAAAGTCATCAAAAAACCGGCCGATTTGCCTAAGCATTTAAAGAAAGCCGAATAATCTCCGCGATAGACTACCATGGCGATGACGCCCATAAAAGGCAACGCTACGGCGGTGAGCACAAATCCTAAGGTAGCGAAGGTCCATTGATTTTGGGTGATTTGTCCGACGAATAAAGGGAAAATGAGGTTGCCCGAGCCAAAAAACATAGAAAATAGGGCAAGACCGATAAAAAAAGTCGACATAGAAGATGAAGCTTTCATATTATCCTTAAAAAATTACTTCTGAGTTTGTATAATAATTACTTAAGAGGGTATTCCCTCTTTAGGCTTGCACGAACTGATTAACAAATTAATAGTTATCCCCCACAGGGGTTCCCGTGCCGATAGTCATAGAAAGGTTGGAGAGAGAAAAAGATAGAGCAACGCTCAAAAGATGCGGATTTAGTAAGAGAGGCCTTTGATTTTTCATAGTTAAGTCAATAAAGTCAAAATATTTAATAAGTGCCACTATATCGGAGGTTTACATTTATTTCAACAATGAAGTAATTGTAAGTAAGGAGTAGTGGCCAATATAGGTCCGTTTGTGAAAATAGAAAAAATCGTACAACTGCTCTCATCTGCGAATGTTCATCTAGAGGATCCTGCCTTCCTTTCAAAAGTTTTCACTTTAATGGTCAAAAGACGAAAACGCCTCTGGGGCCGAGAGGGCCGGCGTTTTGAACGCATCAGCATCGAAGAATACGATGATTTATCCAAACGCATTGACCGCACCAATCTCCAAGATAGTAGTGCTGTTCGCAACGTATTGCGCACGCGTAGTTTGGCAAATATCTTAATCGATGATCAAGGGGATCTAGACCTCAATCTTTTAACTCAAGTGATTGATTATTTATCCAACCAATCCTACTCTTTGGGACCTAACCGGCAATACGATGTAAAGAGGCAAGATCAAATTCTCAAAGCATTGACATTGCTGAAAAAAGCGCCTGAGTTGCAAAGAGCATTAAAAAAAGTCGGCAAGCCCTCTTCACACAAGATTGCAGAACAGATGATTCGAGATACGTTGCAGCTGCCCTCTAATATTGGAATCAGCGATGTGCATGCGCGCCGCGCGGCCTTATCAGCCTGGCTTTGTTATTTAAGACAAAGCGTTGGGTCATGTTTTGCAACGGCTCCTGCCATCATTGTCCACGACGAACAACCTCTGCAGTTTTTTAATGACATTATCGAGCTGCTTGGCACAGGGCGTTTAAAACGAACTTTTGGCGGGGTTGAGTATGCCGTTCCTCTCAGCGCAAGCTGGGGTGTAGGAGATCTGCGCAGGATGTTTGTAGTTGAGATGGGTCCGCCCTTGGAAAAAATGGATCTTTGGAGTTCTCCTGGACTCTTAGTCGCTTTGGAAGCTACAAACTTTATCGATCCTTCTTTGGCGTTGAAGCAAAAAATTGAAATCTCTAAAAATCTCGTTCAGAAAGCATTAGATAAGCATTTTGAAAAACAAGAGATTTTTTTGCTTTCTGTTGAGAATCTGATTCGGTTTATCCTGCTAGATCACTTAAATCTCACAGAGCACGATCTACAAGATTATGAAAACCGGCCGCGAGGAATGATTCAAAGCAGCCTGCTGTTGCAAGTGCCAAAAGCTGCCTTTGGCAGCGGCGGCAAAGGAGAAGCATGTGCGCGTTTTTATCTGATGCTGGAACATGCTTCGAATGCTTTTAAGGGATTGGCCGATAATGCCTTGCTGAAAGTCTGGGAGTTCAGTTTAGCTTCTTTTGCTGAAACTAAAGCAACATTCACCCGCTGGAACCTTTATTCCAGTTTAGGTCTTCGTCCCGAGGATAAGGGCGGCATCGGCAATGTGATGTTCGAAATCATTAAAACCAAGTTGGAAAGGATTAATGAGCAAGTCCATCAACATCAGGGGGAATATGAACAAGTTTACAGCCATGTGAAATATCTTGAAGGGCGCATGCGGCAAGCCTCTACTGAAAAAGAAGCTCAATGGATTAAAGTGGAATATCAAAGCAAAGTCAATGAATTGCATCTTATGGAAGAGCTGCGCGATAAAGCCCACGATAAAGCTAAACAGATGGCGAATCTTTTTGATCAACTCATTGAGATCTATGACAAGCTATTTCCACAGTATTTCCAGGAAGTCTACGATGCGGATATGCATGAAGTTCAAGTCGGCCCCTATGATGATAGTCCGGCAGGCTTTCGCCTGCTCTATAAGCATGGCAGAAGCAATACATCTCAATGGACAAGCATTAAAAGCCCCAATGAATTTATCGAAGTTTTAGTATCATTTTTTACTGCAACAGAGTCCGGGATCAGCTCCTCTGAAGAACTTGAAGGAGTGCAGACTGATATCTCAGAGATCATTACAGCCGTCGTCAATCACATTAGAACTCAAGAGTTTTTAGAAACAGCCTTTTATCGAATAGCTGCCGCTTACAATACCCCTATCGTGAAAGACCCTTTGGAAAATTTAGATAAGATTGAAAAAAAACCATGGGCTTATACCTCCGGTGGAACCATGGGTACATTGGTCAGCTGCTATTTCCGCAGGGAACAAATGCCGACTGAAGTTGGAAGATGGGTAGAAAATCCTACCGAATTGCTCGTCTTCTTGGTCGATACCGTAAAACAGCTTCCAGTGAAAACAAAAGAGGAATTTTTACAAAATCCAAAGAAGTCATTGCTGATTCATTCTCCGACGCATGCCTTTTTATTAAAACCTGGCGTAAGCCCATTTAAAGAAGCTTGGAATAATGAAGCCTATACTTACATATGGCTAAGAGATAATCTGATCAAACCTATGGAGACATTCAATGAAAACCTCCTATTTACCGAAGAGATGATAGAATTTTTAATTCAGACATTTGCAGAAAAAGTACCGGAAAACTTTAGATATTATTTTAAAAAAAGCTTCGGGAGCATTCATCAAAAGATGTATCCGCGCGAACTCCGCTTTCACCTACTAGATAATATCGACCATCAACGCGGTCTTCAATATGCCGGAAGAGGAGTGCTTTCTTCTGAAGATATCGATAGCATGTTTTTTTCTCTCCTTCCTTTGTGCCCCAGGCATCAAATTCAAGAAAGAGTGCTACAGATTATTGCTAAACTACCTGGATTAAACGATGAGGTTCGTGAGAGAATCAACACTCTTTTGCAAGAACTTACCGTAAGCGTAGGCTTTCAGCAATATGTGGGGGCAAATACCCTGCAAGATATTACTAGAGGCTTAATTAGTTTGGCTGCGGAGACGACCACAACATCAATCGATTATCATTGGCACGTAAGCGCTGTTGCAAAGGCTTTAGGCTTTGCAATTCCAACGCCGGTGATTTTTGCAGATACAAACTGGGTTAAAGACGAGTTTGGATTTGTCGTAAACCCAGGGACCGGCAAGCTGAGTTTATGGAGAGTCGATTATACGGGCAGTGTCGGTGTTCCTATGACAAGCTGGGAGCAGTGGCTCAATGGCAGCCGGCAGGATCGCACCTGGGGTATCTACACAAGACCCTATGAATATAGCACATAAATCATTCTTTTTTTTCTGAATAATCTATTTAAGAAGCGCTTATTTTAAAAAGCACGTAATAATTCAGTGCATAATAATCTCATAATCATGAACATATGAACATAATTCAAATTAAAAAAACACACCTCACGCTGTATCTAAAAGCAACATAAAACAGATATATCTTGACTTTAACGAAACTAATCGATAAATAAATTAGCGTTAAAAAAATTAAGAGTTTCTATCAAGACAATGTTCAACAGCAAAGAGCGCGAGCCGATTTAGAGAATACCAAAAAAGTTGTAATGCCATTAAACTGCATGGGAACTTTGTAAACCTCTCTTAGTTAATAAAACACATTCTTGATAAATAAAAAAATGAAAAAAAAGTACAAACCAAAATGGAGCATAACATGAAACTTTTTAAGTTTTTGTTGCCCTTATTGATTGCTGTGGGATTTGCTTCCCCTGCTTTCGCTCAGAACAGGGCGCATGAACGCGAAGCTCAAGACTTCTCTCGCTTCGATGAAGAATTAAATGAAAGAGATTTTGACGCTTTGAGAGACTTCCTCTACACAAAGAGAACAATTGATGTTAAAGAAAAAGCTGATAACTTAGCGATCAGCGGCGATGTTCGCACAGAATGGCGCCATCTTAATGAAAGAAGAAAAGGACATGTTCTGCGCGGTGGAAATCACGTCGATTCCAATGGCATCCCACTTTCTCGCAACGACTTCGATATTGAATTCAACTTGCGCTTTGATTACGTCTGTGATCGCGCTTGGGCAGTAGCTCATATCCGCTACGACAACGGCGCCGGTGTGGACGACAACGGCAAGCTCTGCTGTGACGACCCAGAAGGCTACCACGGCAGCGGCTTTTGCGATGATCTCTGCTTGAAGAAAGCCTACATGGGTTACAATATCTGCTGCGATGGCGACACGCGTTTTGATGTTGAATTGGGCCGCCGCAATCTGTACCATGTTTTCGATTCCAAGATTCAATTCTTAAGCCGTTTTGACGGCCTCTTGCTGAAATATTCCAGCAGCAATGAATGCTTTGCTGATTGGTACGTCAATGTAGCCGGATTTGTTGTCGACGAAAGAGTTAACCATTTTGCTTGGATTACAGAGATTGGTTTTATCAACATCTGTGACTCGGGCTTCGATTTCAAATACTCCTTTATCGATTGGGAAAAGCATGGAAAAAATCGCTGCTTTGCTCAGAATCCAAAAGGGTTTAGATTCCTTAATTCCCAGTGGACTGTTTACTATCATCTCGATCCGGAAATCCTCTGCGTCCCAGCAAAAGTCTATGGCGCTTTTCTATGGAACGCAGCTGGTCATAAGCATACAGTTGGTCATAAGCATACAGATGGTGATGAGCATGCAGATGGTGATGAGCATGGTCATGAGCATAAGCGACGCGCTAACCTAGGTTGGTATGTGGGCTTCACTGTTGGTGAAGTTGTGCAAGAAGGCGATTGGGCAATTGATGTTCAATACCAAGTCGTTGAAGCACGTGCTATGCCAGATGATGATATGTCCGGCATCGGCCGTGGCAACGTTCGCGATGAAAGCTTCACAGTCGATGGCCGTGGCAATACCAACTTCCAAGGGTATAGAATTGAAGCTTTGTATGCTCTTACTGACAACTTGACACTCGATACGCAATTTGAATGGTCAACGGCATATCAAAAGTCAATCGGCGGAAGCCACAGGTACTCTAAGTTTGAAATTGAAGCAATCTACGCTTTCTAACTTCAACACTTGGATATAAGAGCTTAAAGCTACATCACTTGAAGGGAAGCTTCTAGTCATAGAAGCTTCCCTTTCGTCTTTTCCCCCTCTCATTATTATTAATAATTCAGAACTCTTGTGCTTATAAAGTAATTAATAAATTAAATGATTTAAATAAATTGTTGTGGTATTATTAGGTATGAAGGTGAGATTAAAATATAGTTGGTATTATGACTGCAGCAGCTGACAATTTTAGAGCCGGTATCGACGCGTTAAAACAATCTGATGTTCTTATCACTGATAAGAAGTTCGAAGTAATTGCAAAAGGTTCGATGAAGGGAAGAGTCCTTAAAACTCTCAGTTCTTTTTGTCGCGTTGCAACTCAAGGAAAATTCGATCCAACCCATCTTCGTGCCGATAAGGTTGCCAAAGCTTTATATGCGGCCTGTGCACAACAATGCGAGACCAATAAAAAACCTTTAGATAAGGAGGATTTTGATACTGTTTTAAATTTTTTAACAAAGGTGGCAGGAAAAACTAAAGATGAGAAAATGCGCACAAAAATTGTTAAACACGCCAATGCGCTGATTCATTTGCAAGATAGTCATCAAGGTTTTAAAAAGGAGTCTTCGCAGGTTGAGAAATTAGAAAATGTTAAGAAAGAAAAAGAACCTTTAGTAAGAAAATTTCCTAAAGAAAGTTTTAAATACTCAGTATATGTCCATTTTCCTAGCAGCAACAAGACGCCCCCTTCCCCTAAAAAATTTTTTGAAGATAAAGACATTCTTACTCTTCATAGAACCACTAAACAAGAGGTCTTGAAACAGGGAAAGGAGGAATTGACCGTCGAATATTCTGACGGCAAAGCCATTATTCAGCAAGTAGACACTAACTTCTCAAGTGCCATAAATGCCGCAGCAGCTATGCTTATTCTAGATCGTGGAGGTAAAATTGATATTTCAGCAGTAAAAGCGACGCGACAGATAGATTATCCCTCAGCATTCAAGGAAGCGAAAGAGGATATTGAGAAAGCTGGTTTAAAGGCAATCCACTCTACAATTTCCCCCAATCAGGACCCAGATCATCTGCAAAAACTAGCTGAGCTCATTTCTAAAAATGGATCAGCAATAATGAATGTCCTCATGGGAGAAATACATGGAGAGCCGCGAGGGCTCATCGTAGATAATCTATCATTCGATTCAAAAACTGTTAGATTGCGTGATCCTTATCATGGTTGGGATATCACCGTCTCATTAGATGCATTTAAGAAAATGATTCCCCAATGGTCAACTTCCTTAGATATTATCCAAATTCCCTCAAAAAAATGAGTTCAAGACCAGCATCGCAAATTCTAACTCAAGATGGCGAGAAGCTTCAGAGCCTATCCTGCACAAACCTCCTTTGTAGTTCAAGAAACTAATCGAGTTCTAATTCAAGGTCGGGCGGTGGCTGCTTTGCTAAAATGATGGATTGGAAGCCGATTGAAGCAGGCACGTGAAATTTGTTTAGGAGCCTTGTAAAAAAACGCGCTTGGCTGTGTTTCTCCCCTTTTTCAATTGTCACAGGAATCATAGGGTAGTGCGTTTCGTCGAGGATCTCGCGGAAGGAGTAAGAATGCTTTAATTTTTCAATTTCGGCATCGAGGTCTGGTTCATTAATAAAGATGCAGACGGAAATGCCTTTATCTAGGGTCTTTTTTATGGCAGAGAGACATTCAGGATTTTTTTCCAAGGGCTCAATTTCAGGAATCAAGACCACTTTCAAAAGGCGGTAAAGACGGTGCAGCCATTTAGAATGACCCTGTTCATGCTGGATAAAGAAACGCATTCTTCTTCTTTGAGCCCCTAATAACAATAGAGTATCGTTCCAAGCCGTATGCGTGCATACATAGACGGCAGGAGTGTCGGGAATATGGTTTAAACCCTGATAAGTTGTACGAAAATGCAGGCGCGAAAGAATCATGCACACAAATCGGGTTAAATAATCAAAAAATTGAAATGTAACAGCGATAGTGACCACTAAAGTCAGGCTGCCGACGATTGTAAAAGCTTGATCTGAGCTGAGTCCAAATACCTCAGAGAGAAGGTATAGCAATGCCGAAGCACATAGCACACCAAAAAAACTTAAAAAATTTGTTGCTGCAACAATCTGTCCGCGAAATTTTCTTGGGCTAGATACCTGGATGTAGGAGTCCAAAGGAATTTCGTACATTCCCCCAAAAAGCCCCACAATCATCACAAAGGGAATGACGGCAAATAAATGATTAGAAAATAGGTCGAGAAAATAGCAACTGATCGTAACGCCTAAGCCAGCTAAGGGAACGATGCCGAGTTCAACGATTTTTCCCGAGAGCTTTCCGGCAAGCATAGCACCGGAGCCGATGCCAAGGGCTGTAATTAAAAAGAGATATCCTCCTTGCACATCGCTAAGATGCAGCGACTGCACTGCAAAGGGAATCATATTTAGCTGAACGAAGGCGCCCAGGAAGAGGAAATAGGCAGAGCCAAAAACGGCAGCTAATAAGGAGGGTTCGCCCTTTGCAATTTTTAAAGAGGAGTATATTTCATATAAGAAGCTGGCGTTAAATTTTTTAGAAGAGCCCGAAGGAGGTGTGTATTCGATGCAAAAGCTCGTGACGACGCCGGCTAAAGCTACGCCCGTACAAAAAATTGCTGCGAAGATAAAATCTCTACCCGTGACATCAAGTAAAAATGAGGCGCAGAATGTACCTAAGATAATAGCTAGAAAGGTAAATGAAGTCATGAGTCCATTTGCCTTTGAAATTTTATCGCTAGAGACAAGCTCTGGGAGGATGCCGTATTTTGAAGGTCCGAAGATAGCGCTTTGTGTGGCTAGTAGAAATAAGATACAATAAGAACCTAGTTTGCTTTCATAGGCAAAGGCAAAGATTCCAAAAGCCATAATGGCTAGTTCAAAGATTTTTGTTAAGCAGATGATGTTTCGTTTGCTGAAGCGATCCGCTAATGTTCCCGATGATGCGGAAAAGAGCAGAAACGGCAAGACGAAGATAGCGCCTGTTGTAGCTAAAATTCTATGGCTGTTTTCGATGCCATCTAGTTGAATAAAGAAGTAAACAATTAAGAGCTTATAGACGTTGTCATTAAGAGCGCCTAAAAATTGAGTGACGTTTAAGTAGGTAAAGGAAGAAAAACGCCGGAGTAGAAAAGATCTCATGCTTGGCCATCATCTTTTTTAAAAATAAATATACCGCATTCTTTTATCATAATCTTCTTAAAATCTGGACCTTAGGATTTTTTTGTCGTTTTATCTATCTTAGGATGACTCTAAAGTATTAGTATGAATGCTTCGACTTTTTCCCTACAAGAGTTTTTTTCATAAGCCCTCAGTACCTATTTTTTGCAGATGCGCTTTTATTAAGCAAAAGGTTATGATGTGGCTTTTATTATTTCCCTCTTATGGATACTTGCGCTTTTTTAAGTAATCGTCTTGAATATCTCTATAAAAGATTGAAAGAACGCCTTTTTCTTTCTGCATACCCTCCATTTTCTCGGCGTCTCGTTGTCGTATCAAGTCCTTTAATGAAATCTTGGCTTATGCAACAGATGGCCAAAGATCCCGATGTCGGAATTGCAACGGGCGTAGAAATCACTTATTTGCATCAGGCGGTTGCTCAATTGCACGAGTCTTGCTCTACATCCTCTTGGAAGGAAAAAATTCCCACCCAATTGGAATTGGCCCTAAGTATTGAAGTGGCTATAAAAGAAATTTTTCAAGAGTGCGCTGAAAAAGATTTCGCTCCCGACATATGGCTGCCTGTCTTAGCACATCTTAAGTTAGTACAAGGAAAGCTAACTCGTAAAGGCGAAAAGCGCTTGGCCGCCCTCGCAGAAAAAATGTCACAGCTTTTTATAAGATATGGCATTTATGCCCAAAAAATGGTGGAGGAGTGGGAAAAAAAGCCCCTTATCAACTGGCAGCAGGCGTTATGGAAACACCTATTTCTTGAAAAACAATGGTCTTACCCTTGTCGTGAGCTTTCTGAATGTTTTTTTCAAATAGAGAATTTTGCACAAACCCAAATTCACATTTTTGCGATGAGTTTTCTTTCAAGGGTGGACTATGAATTTTTTATGCAGCTCTCCCAAGTAGCCCCCCTCTCCTATTATGTCTTGTCGCCCTGCCAGCAATTTTGGAGCGACATTCTTTCCGATCGTGAAAAAAAACGCATGCATGCCTTTTGGAAAGGCAAGCTTGCTTCTGAAAATCAACTAGAAGCCATGGACGCCTATTTATCCGACAACAACGCACTCCTTGCAAATTTTGGAAAAATCGGAAGAGAAATGGCTTTGCAAATTGAAGCTTCTGATATCCCGACCCATGAAGATTATGGAGTTTGTAGTCCTCTTCAAAAGATGCCTGACTATGAGGAGATGCTTAGGGACGAAGTGCATTTTGAAGAAAAGAGCGGATCTCTGACTTTGATCGAGGCTCTTCAAGCCGATATGGCGCTATTGCGCAATCCAGAAAGCGCACCAAAGATTGTATTTGGCCATTATGATCGAACGCTGCAAATTCATGTAGCTCCAACACCCATGCGCGAAATTCAAATTCTTTATCACAATTTGATGAATATCATCGACCAGCATGCCCAAGATAAGGCGCCTATTCTTCCTAGCGATATTTTTGTCATGGCACCAGATATTGCCGCCTACGAACCCTTCATAAAAGCTGTATTTGGAAATGCTGAAAGCCAGTTGGATTTTCATATCGTGGATCTTTCCATGCCGTCGCAAAGCGATCTTGTGCAGGGATTTTTGCATCTATTGAATTTGCCTTTCAGTCGTTGGGACGCAGCCTCTCTTTTGCAGCTTTTTGAATATCCAGCTTTCCAGCTGAAGCAGAAGTTGTCGAAAGAAGAGATTCATGAGATTCGCAATTGGGTGAAAAAATCTGCAGTAAGGTGGGGCAATGATTCACAGCATCGCAATGAAATCCTCAAAAGAGATCATTGCCTGCAAGGTATGCTGGAAGAAACCCCTATTGGAACATGGGAAGATGGCTTAGAGCGTTTGCTGGCCGGAATGGTCATGTTTTCTTCTGATGAAACAGCCCATATTTTTTCTATTGAGAGTATTTCTATTTCCACAACAAAAAGTGAGCTTTTAGGCAAGCTGATCAAGATTCTACGTTCCTTGCAAGAAGACCTCAAACCTTTGGGTAGCGGACTTGCCATGAATCTCAATGATTGGGCAGAGTATCTCAAATGCTTATTTGAGGCCTATTTTACAGTCGATAAAGAAGATCATGCTTTCGTGGAACATCACAAAGCCCTTTTTACCCATATTAATCAGATAAAAGCAGCTTTCCATCACTTTAAAGATGATCAATTTTCTTATACAACGATTAGACGCCATCTTGAGTCGATGCTGGAAAGTCAAAAGATATCCTATCGAGAGACGCATCTGCACGCTGTGCGTTTTTGCTCTATGCTGCCGATGCGGGCCATACCTGCTAAAGTCATCGCTCTCATTGGCATGCAAGAAGGTTCTTTTCCCAGGTCGGAGCAGCCGCATTCTTTAGATTTGATGGAAAAATCTAGTAAGAGCGATTATTGTCCCTCCCAGACTGACTTCGATCGCTTCCTTTTCCTTGAAGCTCTGCTTTCATGCCGCAATTATTTTTTAATGAGTTATCAAGGACAAGCTCTCTTTGATGCTAAAGAACAATCTTCTTCTCTACTAGTCACGGAGTTACTCGGTTATCTTGATAAGGCCTTCCAAATCGGTGATAAAAATATTTCCGATCTTTGTGTTTTTAAGCATCCTCTATATTCCTTTGATAAAAGTTATTTCGATTCTAAAGATTTTGGGCGGAGCTATTCTAACAGCGACTACCGTGCGGCTTTAGCTTATTATCATCTAGAAAAGCGGCCAAAACACCTTTTTGTTCCGGAATTTATCTTAAGCCCTTCATTGCGCAAGAGCGAAGAAATCTTTATCGACTTAAAACAGCTGATCTCTCTGGCTCAAGATCCTCTGAAAACTTATTTTGGTAAAACTCTAGGCTTCTATCTAGAAAGAGAAGAGGACCGCCAAATAAAGGTCGATGAAAACTTTATCCTTTCACCTCGAGAAATCGCGAGCTTAAAAAAAGCCTCCTTAAAAGGGTCCTTAAATGATCTCTTGCGAGTTGCTGAAAAAGAGGGCCGCCTTCCCTTTGGTCCTTTTAAGACCATGGCTGTCGAAAAAGTTCAGCAAGAATATGACTCCCTGCAAGCTAATTTAGCGGCAACCGGGGTGGACACGGCCCAAATTTTTCAAATTGATTTTAACGAAAAATATTCAACCCCTGCCTTTCATGAAGGCAAGTGGACTTTTCCTCCTCTTGAACTCAAGGTTCGCGATTCTTTAAAAGTTAAAATCGTCGGACACTTACCTGAAGTTTCTTCAAACGGACTCATCGTCCATCATAAAGATGATAGAGTCGATGTCGTCAAAGCTTGGCCGCAATTTTTGGCATTAAGCTGCTTGTGTAAAACATATTCTCCTCCTATTGACAGCCGTTTAATCTTTGCCAAAAGCGGAAGTATTAAGTCTCCTTTTTTTTCCGATCCTTATCCCCATTTGGAACGTTATATCGAATATTACTTTACAAGCCTAGAGTCGCCATCTCCTCTCATTCCCGATTGGGTTTTCAGCATCCTGACAAAAGATTCCGAAGCCTTCGAAGAAGAGATCCACAAAGACATTTTCCAAAGTCCTCATTTTTACAATGACTGTTTAAAGTGGATGTTGACCGGATCCGATATTCCCAATGTGCAATGTTTGTTGGGACATTGGCAGGGGCAAGCCCGCACACTCTTTGAAGAGTTATATGAACACTGGTATGCCGACAGAAAGCATAAAGGATCGAAGCCTTAAAATGAAAAGTTTTGATGTCCTAAATAGGCAAACCAACATTCATCACCCCTATATCTTAGAGGCATCGGCTGGCACCGGAAAAACCTTTGCCATCGAAAACCTTGTCGTGCGCCTGCTTCTTGAAGAAGATCCTCATACCGGCCAAGTCTTGTCTTTGGAACAAATTCTTGCTGTTACCTTTACACGCGCGGCGGTACGAGATCTTAAATCAAGAATCCGCAGCAACATTGTCAAAGCCTTGTCACATCTAACCCGATTTTCTCAGGAAAATTCAGATCATTTATCTTTGCCGGATTACCTCTTAGCTATTTGTCAGCAAGGTGCATCTCAGATAAAACTATCTAAAAAAAGATTAGAACAAGCTCTTTTTTGCTTCGACCAAGCTCAAATTTTCACTATCCACTCCTTTTGCGCCCGCATGCTGCGGCATCACGGCTTCGAAGGCGATTTGGCTTTGGATGCCATTAGATCAGATGATTCTATTCCTAGATCGAAGCTGTTAAGTATTATTCGCGATTTCTTCAGAACCGGCTTGCATAGTGATAAAATAAGCCCAACTCAATTGAAGATTGTCTTAAAAGAGTATGATAATTCGATCGAAAAACTTGAAGCTGCCATTTTCGAAAGCATCACCAAGGGCATCGATGTTGATGATTTTTTTGATTTTTCCGATCAGTATAACCAATTTCAAGCTGTTATGCAGGCTTTAAAAGGGCGTTTTGAAGCACAAAAGATCTTGGATGATTTTATCTTGCAGGCCCCTTCTTATAAAAATTTGTGCGACCGCCAAAAAAATATTAAACCCGAGACGCTTGAAAAAGCCACACGCTTCACACAACTTCTTGACAGCGATGAATGCTCTTTAGAACACTTTAAAGTCCTATTAATAGATGGAATGTTTTTTTTGAATGCCTTGCATGAATCTCAACTAAGTGCCAGAGGACAAAATCTTTCCGATATTAAACTGAACTATCCTCATTTCAACGAAACTATAAGGAAAGAACTCGCCCCTCTTGTCGAGCAAGCCTCAAGTCCTGTTGTCATCTTTGCTAAAATTGCAAAAGGATGCCAACAACATCTCAAACGCTATCTTGCTGAAGAAGAAAAGTTGGGGTTTGATGATTTTCTACAAGTTATGTTGCAAGCTATGAAAAATCCCCGTTTCATAGCGAGCATCCAGCAAAAATACTCTGTTGCCATCATTGACGAATTTCAAGATACTGATCCTGTGCAATGGAAAATCTTCCGCACTTTGTTTTTTGATGGAGACAAGGGGCGATTATATCTTGTAGGCGATCCTAAGCAATCGATTTACTCCTTCCGCCAAGCCGACATCTACACTTATTTTTCTGCTGTAAATCTTTTCTCTGAAGATCATCGCGCTTCGTTAGATACCAATTTCCGCTCCCAGCCTTTTTTAGTCGATGGCTTGAACTTCCTCTTTAAAAAAGCCTCTGAAAAATGCGGATTAATGGCTTTACCGCGCTTAAGCACTTCTTTAAGTTATCAGGAAGTTAAAGCGGGTTGTAAGCTGCCTGATAAACTTTTTTCCGATGCTTTAGGCGCAGTGCATTTTGCCTGTGTCAAAGTTGATAAAATACCTTCTCTTGAAAGAATAGAAAAAGAATATTTCTTGCCTTTCATTGCACAAGAAATTCAGAGACTTTGTCAAAAAGATGGATACGAATTCCACAACTTTGCCATCCTCATTGCCGACCGCTATCAGGGTGAAAGAGTTTCAGCGTTTCTCAAAAAATGCCATATTCCTACTCAAAAGCAACGCGGCAACGGATTAGCCGACTCTCCGGCTCTTACTGCCATGCACGAGATAATCAAAGCGGTGTTTCAACCACGCCATGAGAGCTCTTTGCGTATAGCTTTAGGCGGTAAAATCATTGGCTGGACTCATGCCCATATCCGCACACTTGACGATCCCGCCTTGCTAGAAAAAACACTCTTGCAATTTTATGATCTCCAAAAAGCAATGATGGCTTCTGGATTTGCCTCTTTTTTTCAAAATCTGATGCAAAGTTGTTGGCATAATGATGGAAAAACCGTAGAAGAGCGCTTACTTTTGCAAGATGATGGCATCGAATTTTACTCCGATCTTCAGCATATCGCCGATCTTTTAATGGCGCATTGCAGTCGAACAACCCTGACCTTTGAAAAAATTAGCTTATTTTTAGATGATTTTAAAACCCTTCAGATCGATGATGACGAACGCTTAAAAAAGCGCGGAGATGCCAATAAAAATGCAGTTCATATTCTGACGATGCATTCCAGCAAGGGCTTAGAATTCGATATCGTTTTTCCTTTGGGGCTGATTAAACAGTCTCCAACACCAACACAACTCATTGCAAACCCTCATCGCGATTTTACTTGCCTGATAGCCGTCGCTAATAAAGACGATGAAATTTATCAAAGACATTGCCAGGAATATGATGCCGAAAAAATGCGTCAGCTTTATGTGGCCTTGACCCGCGCTAAAATGCGTTTGTATATCCCTGCCCTAGTTTTAACCCAAGCAAAAGAGATTGATATAGGAACGGCATCGCCTATGCAGCTCTTTCTTGATCAACTACAACTAAATACTTGGCCTGATTTCGAAGGATTTATTGACGAGTGCGGAATGCAGCAAGGCCTCACATGCATCTGCTTGAATGAGATGGCCTTTGATCTTTCTACTCATTTTGACGATAAAGCCCAAATCGATTTGCTTGCCCCAAAGCATATTCAGATTCCAGGCGTTCAAAAATATATGCTGTCATTTACAACGATCTCAAAAGGGTCTAAACATGCATCTGTCGAAATACCCTCTGCAATAGAAACTCCGCATGATTTTACAGAGCTTAATAAGACCGCCTATACTCTGCCTGCCGGCAATGAAACTGGCATTCTTTTGCATTTGATTCTACAAAAAATCCCTTTTTCGTACGCTTACCAAGACAACCCGGATTTTGCAGATAAAATTCGATCATTTCTTGCAGACTCACCCTTTAAACACTGGGATGAGGTCATTTGCAAGATGATTTACAATGCTCTCAACATTGAGCTCTCTTGTGAAAATGGCGCATTCAAACTCGTCGATATCGACCCGTCTTGCATCTACCGCGAGATGGAATTTCTATATCCTATCGATAAAAACATCCCAGTTAAAGAATTAAACCATGTTTCCGGATACCTTAAAGGGGTGATTGATCTGATCTTTGAGCACCAAGGCAAATACTATATCATCGATTGGAAAAGCAATTGGCTAGGAGGCCATCAATCCGAATACACAGCCTCTAAACTTGACCAGGCGATGCAAGAAAATGATTACCTTCTCCAAGCCGAAATCTATAAAAGTGCCATAGAACGCTTTTTGAGGGTTATCGATCCGCGTCCCTTTGATGAAATTTTTGGCGGCGTATATTATCTATTCCTACGCGGCCTTGAGGCTGACACTCAAAACGGTATCTATATGATTAAAAATTCCGCCTTTGCATACGCATAATGTCTTTATACACATTAAGAAGCCAAAAAAGAAGAACTGCTACCGCACATACGCGTTAAGCTAACATAACACACCCTTTATCAGCGATTTAACTGTCGATTAAACAATTATCCCGTTCTTACAGAACTCAATCATTTCTTTGAAGATAACCCAGGCCTCTCGCTTTCGCTTCGGCCTGGGCTATGATATAAAGGCCTTTCAGGCCATGAAATAAGTACCTTTTTAAAAAATTGTTTTTAATGGTCTGAAAGACCACAATGACATAGCCCAGGCCGAAGCGAAAGCGAGAGGCCTGGGTTATCTTCAAAGGAATGATTAAGTTCTGTAAGAACGATATAATTTTTTATAGCAACTATGTGAGAACGAGCAGTAACGCCCTAGTCACATCATAATCAGGTAATCGACAGTTAAAACGTTGATAATAGGTATGTTATGTTAGCTTAACGCGTATGTGCGGTAGCAGTTCCTCTTTTTTTTAGCGCAGGCGGCTATCTTCTTGATTAATGTAAATGACGGGTTTGGATTAGTGTGGAAGAGTATTATTCGCGGTCGGGAGAGCTGAATACGTCTTTAAAGGCTTGCAAGGTGACATCGCGGCCGATGGCGGCAATAGCCTCGGTCAATGGAATGTTCTTGGGGCAGACTCTTACGCAGTTTTGGGCATTGCCGCAGTCGTTGACGCCGCCTTCTCCCATGAGAGGCTTTAGGCGCTTGGCTTTGACCATTTTGCCGATGGGATGGGCATTGAAGAGGCGCACCTGCGCCATGATCTGCGGACCCATAAACTTGGAATTCTTGTTTACTTGAGGACACGCTTCGACACAGCATCCACACGTCATGCAATTGGAGAGGGAATACATGATCTTTTGCGTCGCTTGGCTTATCTTAGGGCCAAATCCGCGTTCATAGGTGCCGTCGACATTGATCCAGGCCCGCACTTTTTTTAAATTTTCAAACATCAAATCGCGATTGACAATCAGATCGCGTATCAGGGGAAATTTTGAAAAAGGGGCCAACGTGATGGTACTACTGCCCGTTTCTTTGATGATCTTTTCAATGAGAGCAGTACAAGCTTGACGCGGTTTTCCGTTGATCAGCATGGAGCAAGAGCCGCACACTTCTTCTAGGCAGCCCTGTTCCCAGACAACAGGTTCGACTCTTTCGCCCTTGATGTTGATGGGATTTTGTAGAATTTCCATCAAGGCAGAGGTGACATTGACGTAAGGGGCTAACTCCAGCTCAAATTCTTCCCAATACTGATTTTCAGGCCTGCCACGCCAGATTTTTAAGATGTATTTATCCGCCATAATGCCTCGCTATAGTGGAAGTTGAATATTTGCCGGAATATTTTCTAAAGTAGGTTTTACCTTTTTAGCCTGTGAATAGTCGCGCAAAACAGGTTTAAGGTAACGCGTATCTACAGATTCATAACTAATGACAGGTTCATCTTGATTCGGATCATAGGTTGCGATGGTGGTTTTCAGCCAATGTTCGTCATCGCGATTGGGAAATTGGGGCTTAAAGTGGGCCCCCCGAAACTCATCGCGCAATAATGCTCCCTTGGTGATGATGAGAGCTAAATCAAGCATCGCCGAGAATTGATTGGCAAAAGCATAGGTTTGATTGGCAAAGCGGCTGCGGTCATCTAAAGAAATATGCTTATAGCGTTCGCGTATCTCCTTGATTTTGTCCATGGTCAGTTTTAAATCGGCGTTATCGCGTTTGACTGTGACGCACTTAACCAGCCATTCGGCCAACTCATCGTGAAGGCGATGGACATTCTCTTTGCCATTGCGCGAAAGAAGGTTCTGCTTAAACTCCTCTTCTTTGCTCATTTCGTTTTCAAAGATAGAGGCTGGCATATCTATAAAGCTCGATTCGATATTTTCCAAATAGCGATTAGCTTCATTGCCAGTCACTAGGCCGCCAAAGATGCAGGAAAGCAGCGAATTGGCCCCTAAGCGATTAGCGCCATGATATTGGTAGTCTGACTCACCTACGTTAAAGCAGCCGGGGATATTGGTCATTTGGCGGTACCGCGTCCAGCGATCGGCATCATCAGATGCTGGCCAGTCTACCCAAGCGCCTCCCATGCTATAATGCACAGCTGGGAAGATCTTCATAGGAACTTTACTGGGGTCTTCGCCGGTAAATTTTTCGTAAATATCAAGCACCGAAGCCAACTTTTGCCTCTTCTCATGCGAAAGATGTGAGATATCCAAATACACCTGCATTTGACCATCGATGCCAAGACCCATTTCACAGATATTTAATATTTCGCGCGCCCCGATATCGCGCGGCACCAAATTGCCGAAGGCGGGATAAAGGTCTTCTAAGAAATACCAGGGCTCGCCTGTCTTGCCGCACGGAATCTTGGTCCCATCGGGCCTTGCGATGAATTTGGATGAATCGCCATAAACCCAAATCCTGCCGCCTTCGCCTCGCACCGACTCCGAGATCAAGCGCATTTTATCGATGCCAGGAATTGCCGTAGGATGAATTTGGATAAATTCCCCATTGCCATACTTCATGCCTTGCTGATACAGACGTCCATTGGCAGCACCAGTGCAAAAAGTCGAATTCGTCGATTTTTTATATAAAACCCCTAACCCTCCGGTAGCGATGACTACAGCATCGGCTTTCAGTACCTGCAGTTTTAAATTAAACAAATCCATCAGCACAATGCCGCGCGCAATGCCTTGGTCATCGATGACTAAGCGCATAAACTCATGATTTTCAAATTTCTCCACCATGCCGCGCGCTTCATAGCGACGCACTTGTTCATCGAGGGAATAGAGCAGTTGCTGTCCTGTGGAGGCTCCGCTAAAAGCAGTCCGATTGTAAAGGGTGCCGCCAAAGCGCCGAAAGTCAAGAGTGCCCTCAGGTGTTCGATTAAAAGGGCATCCAAAGCGGTCCATCATTCGAATTATCGCAGGACCGCTTAAGCACATCTCTAGAACGGGAGGCTGATTGGCTAAGAAGTCGCCGCCCTTGATGGTGTCATAAGCGTGGATAAGCGGAGAGTCTTCTTCTCCCATCGTATTCATGGCGGCATTAATGCCGCCTTGCGCGCAGACAGAATGGGAGCGTTTGACCTTAGTCACCGAGACAAGTTGAATTTTGCAGCCATTTTCGGCGAGTCTGACTGCAGCAGATAGGCCCGCCAGGCCGCCGCCAACGATAATGACTTTTTTTTCGGTTTGTTTTACGGCCATAGATAAGTGAATTCTTTATTGTTTTAGGTTAATCCAATAGGTCAGCCAGATGGAGGCTAGGCCAAAAAAAGCGACGATGACCATGATTGCCGTTGTGATTTTCAGAAAGATGTGTTGGGAAGCAGCTGTTATTGTCACACCCCATTTGATCAAAAAGGTCCATACGCCGTTGAAGGCGTGAAAGCAGGCTGCCAGCACGAAAATGGTATATAGAACCAGCATAACAGGCATTTTGAAGGTGTCCCGCAGCATGAGCAGCTCGGCTGTCCCGAAATCTTTGGTGACGGCAACAACTTGTCCTGCCTTTAGGGGGCGTTTTTCTAAAGCTGAAAGCCACTCTTTTTCTTGTTCATTATGTTGCTGAGCCAGCAAAGTTTGCTGCTCCTTTGATGAAATTTCTTCTTTTGGCCTTTGAAAAATCTGCGTTAGCGAGCTTAAAAAACTTTGCCACACATCTTTTGAGGAGGAGGGATTAGAGTGCAAAGAATCTATTTTTTCTTTTTTTAATTGGATTTGGTTGCGGTCATAGAGAGCAAAATCCAGCCTAGAACCGAGCGTGTATAATCCTTCATCGAAGTCTAAGCGCACCATATAATAGGATTGCGAACCCAGCTTGGCTGAAGCTGGATATTCAATAAAGCGCATGTGGATCACATGGGCAAGGATGGCAAAAAGCAAAAGCCACGCCGTGATGCGCTGCCAGGTATAGGCATGATTGCGGGAATATTGCGGCAGATAAGGCGTAGCTAAGTCTCCGCCAAAGGAGTTGTATTTTGCTGTGCGTAAGTATTTGATGCCCCACACAGCATGGATGAAGATGGGGACGCCAAGCAGCAACGTTTCAACAAAAGGCAAATAGGGCAATGCCTTAATGGCATTGACGCCTTGAATGAAGCTGCTGCCATCATCGCCTATCAGCAAGGCTGCTTGTGAATTCAAAAGAAGGTGTTCGATTAAAAAAAGCGAGAGCCAAAATCCCGTTAAAGAATGCAGCCTGCGCCAAATGAATGCTTGTGGAATCGTTTGTTCAGATGCGGTCATGATTTAAGCCTTAAAACAGCTCTAGTTTTAAGGTTCATCAAGCCATAAAAAATTCTTTATCACAAGAGAAAATGATGAGACTTTTGAAGAGAAAGTTTATACGAGTCTTGACGTCCCAGTAGCTTCGCTTTTATGGAAAAGAGCATGATTGGCTTCACTGAATCTATTGTTGGAATTAATAGTGCAATCAAAAAAACTCATATAATCATTTTACCATAAATAGTTGATTTATTCAATAAGTAATTAAATAAAAATATTTGTTAGTTTTAGGTGTGCGCCGATTTGAATTCACTATCTATGATAAAGCGGTACGGCAAGATTATCTTGTATAAGTGTGTGTGGTTTTTGCCGTACGCGCACTCCAAAAAGGGGCGGAGCCCCTTAAACCCCAACAACGATAGTTTTTGATTAGAATATCTTCAAAATGTGTTAAGCGCTAGCTAAGCAAAAACGAAATTAAGCCTTCATGTGGGGTTTAAGGGGCTCCGCCCCTTTTTGGAGTGCGCGTACGGCAAACCACATACTTGTGCAAAGATATTTTGCCGTACCGCTTTTTTAAGGAGCGTCGTAGATACGAAGTGTATCGATTTTTAGATTAAACCACTAAGGTGTAAAAAAACTTCATTTCCCTTAATTTTCTTGTGCCCGTAACGGGACGGTAAGAAAACTTAAACAAGTTTTTGTGGAATATCTTTAAAAGAGCCGTCTATGGTGCAAATATTTTTAAAAGGCTGTGTAAAAAACCGCTCTGATTCAATTTTTGAACCACAGAAGACACAGAGTCACAGAGAGGACAAAGCAATTATGTCAGTTTTTTTGGTTTTGTCCCCTTTCGAAAAAAAGCCTTGCCAGGAGGCATTTCATAGAGTTTTAGAGTTGGGCTGTTTATTTCCCGGACTAAAATGCGCTTTTCATTGCCTGAAGGCAAAAGAGAGCTGATGGGAGTTTGAAGATCGTTTGGTAAAGCAATTTCATGAAGAGCGTCTAAAGCATCCTCAAACTTTTGGGAGCTATCAATATTGGGTTTTTCGGCGTCATCAGTCAGACAAGCATTGCGAGACTCATTAAGCACTGGTGGATTTTTGATGTCGGTCGTCAATGTAAAAAAAGTTGTGCCTTCGACGACTTGTTCTGGATCATCTGAAACAACTTTTGGTAGAAAAGATGAAATCGGAATCTCTTTCCAATCATCGACTTTGAGACCGACAGCGCGGTAAAGCCATGAATTCATAAAAGATTGATAATAGGCGGAGTTATCATGATTTTCGAGCTTTTGAATTGCAGGCATATCTTTAAGGTCTTTGTTATAATCTTCAAAAGTTCTAAAGGCACCTTTCGCAAAAGCTCCATTGACTTTTTGATACACATTCAAATCGCGTGTGTTTCCAATCTGATAAAGATATAGCGTGGAAAAGCGCATGCACTCCCTGCCAGTCGTTTGAAGATAGGTATTGACATAGTCACCTTTAAAGTGAATGGACTCCCCATTTTTTTGTTTGATAGAAGCAGTATTAAGCTGTTCGGTCAAATTATCCATATCGATGGCTCGGGATCCCATCGAATCGATGATTTTAAATTCACCCTCTTTTGTGAATGCCGCGGCGACACAGTGTTCTTCATCGCCGAGGCGTGTAAGGACTAAATTTTTTCCTGTGGCAAATGCAGCTTTCAATCCTTTTAACAGCAATTCCATATGCGTAGGATCAGAGGGAGTTAAAGCACCCTCACCTCTTACTCCTGGAAGAAAAAAAACCTCGGGATCATCCTTAAAAACAGAGACCATATTAGCGTAACCCATATCAGGAAAAGTTGCGGAGCCTTTGCTGTTAAGCTCTAGTTTTATCCATTGTAATTTTTTTGGTAGGGCATCGGTTAATTCTTTTCTGCTATCAATGGTTTGTTGGTGTATTTCCCATGTTTTTTTAAGATGTTCTTCTGATTCAGCAATGCTTGGTTGCTGATCTTCTGCCGATTTTGGAGTTTGCAAAATAACCTGAGGCACATTTTTAAGCTTATCTTCTTTTAAATGCTGAAAATGCAGCTTTCTATGGTAAATGGCCTTTTCCATTAGGGCAAGACATGGCAGTGGCGGAAAGGCGATATAGGAAAGAATTTTAATTGTAGTAAAAACGATCTGCTTCCAAGTAGGCTTTGAAGATGTTTTGATTTCTTCAAGCTCATTTTTTTCTTTAGTTTGGCGAAATTGACGGACCCCTAGCTTATTTGAAATTCCATCCAAATACAGGTAACTCTCAACAAAGCTTGCTAATTTATGAGTGGGATTATTGACACAGTCAAAAAAATGAATATCCATAAAAATCTCGCATTTACTCTTAATGTATTATAAATGGTTTTCCAAATATGTACAAACTCTAGGCAAGGCTGTGAATACAATTTTCCTCTGTGTCTCTGTGGCTCTGTGGTCCAAAAAATGAATTAAAACCCTTTTTTTACACACTCTTTTAAGATATTTTCACCACGGAGGACACTGAGTCACAGAGGGGACAAAAGCAATTAGGTCAGTTTTTTTGGTTTTGTTCATTTTCAAAAAAAAAGCCTTGTCAGGAGGCATTTCATAGAGTTTTAGAGCATGAATTCATAAAAGATTGTTAATATGAGGAGTTATCATGATTGTCGAGCTTTTGAATTGCAGGCATATTTTTAAGGTCTTTGTTAAAATTTTCAAAAAAATCTAAAGGCATCTTTTGCAAAAGCCATTAACTTTTCGCTACATTCAAAAAATAATCATCAATAATCCCATAACAATTTAACATTTCTAGTAACAATATAAAAGTAAATTGCAAATTTGACGTTTTATAGGTATATTATTTCCTTATGGAATTTATACATCAACCTTATCAGCCAGGCGAAACTATTGCAGCCATCGCCACTCCCTTGGGCGAAGGCGGCGTTGCTATTGTCCGCATCTCCGGTAATAATGCACTCGATATCGCTTCGAAAGTGTTCTCCGGTCCTGTACATAGCTACAAGACTCACACAGCTCATTATGGCCAAGTGATCAATGCCGCAAAAGAAAGAGTTGATGACGCTCTTATTTTAGTGATGTTAGACAAGCGCTCATACACAGGCGAAGACACGGTCGAAATCCATTGTCATGGCGGCAGTTTAATCACAAGGCGCGTTTTAGAAGTCGTCCTGCTTGCCGGAGCGCGCGCTGCGCTTCCTGGAGAATTTACCTTTAAAGCTTTTATGAATGGAAAAGTCGATTTAGCCCAAGCTGAAGCTGTGCAGGAGCTCATATGCGCTAAGAATGAACGCGCCTTAGATGCTGCCGAAAACCAGTTAAATGGATCCCTTTCGCAAAAAATCGAAGCCTTTCAAAGAGAGCTTACCGTTGTCACAGCGATACTAGAAGCATGGGTCGATTTTCCTGAAGAAGGACTTGAATTTGCTTCTATGGAAGAGGTCTGTCAAACAATAGATAGCATCTGCTTGCAGATGAAACAGCTTGTCGAGACCTTTCACGATGGTAAAATTGTCCATGACGGCATCTCACTATGCTTAATTGGCTGTCCTAATGTCGGCAAATCTTCACTCATGAACGCACTGCTCGATAAAGACCGCGCTATCGTATCGCACATCCCCGGTACAACTCGTGACATCTTGGAAGACCACATGCGACTCAACGGATTGAACCTGCGCTTGCTGGATACGGCAGGAATCCGCACTGCTGAGGAGTTTATCGAGCAAGAGGGCATACGCCGTTCCAAAGAAGCCATGAATCAAGCTGACCTCATCTTGTTTCTTTTAGATGCGAGTAAAGGGCTTACCGATGAGGATAGAACTTTAATCAAAGAGATCCCCAAGAAAAAAGCCATCGCGGTGTGGAATAAGACCGATTTGCCCCACGATGAATTGCCCTCATTAGATTTTGCCCATATTGTCTTAGTCTCTGCCAAGCAAAAAATAGGACTTGAAGCGTTGCGAAAAAAAATCGATGATGTCGTCTGGGAGAAGGGGCCGCCGTCCCGTGAAGAAGTTTTAGTCACTAACGTGCGCCATAAAGAAGCTTTGGCGGCATCCCTGCATGCTTGCTTAAATGTTATCAAGGGACTGCAGAACGGGACATCGCCGGAATTTCTTTCGCTGGATATGCGCACAGGATTAAATGAGCTTGGTAAAATTATCGGCACAAATATCACTGAAGATATTCTATCGGCTATTTTCTCAAAGTTTTGCATAGGCAAATAAATAAGGAGAAAGAAGATGCAAGTGAACTATCAACCCGCAGATTTTCAGCAAGCCGTTGCAAACCTCAAAATGGTTTTGAATCACGGCATGCAGGGCATTTCTACTTCTCAAGGAAAGATTCAAAAATTAGAAAAGCGCGATCGGTGGCGCATTGTGACCCTCATACGCCTATACCGCGATTATATTGCTTCTTTTTTCGTCATTCAAAAATATGCCAAAGTCAATGAGGTACGTGCCGGTCAAATAAAGAAAATTTTAGAAGCTGATGTAAAGTTGATTAAAGAGGTCGTAGCATCCCTAACAAAAAAAGACACGCCGAAATTTTTGTTAGAAGAAGATGGTCTTTATAAAGTTTTTAAGACGGAGATTAAGACATTAAAAGCATGGCAAGATTTTGTTAAGCGTCAAGATAGTGCCGTGTTGCAAAAGACAAAAAATAGCCTCGAACCAGCTTGGAAAGCATCACATAGCCTGGGAAACGATGCTTGGAATAAGCTGCTTCAAAAGGCAGAAGACAATAAGTCTTACTATTCTCTTATCACAATATACGGCGTCGATATTCCCCATGACTATGAAGCTAGAAAAATCTCCCTTTTAGATTGGAAAAGAATGGACCAGAAGAGAAAAGATTTAGTCATCAAGCATTTTCAGCTAGAGGAAAGCTTAAAACAAGTCAGAAAGGAAGTCGATTTTGAAAAGAAACTTGAAGAGTTAGATGATCAAGTTCTTGATTCCTTCACCATTTATGATATGAAATTACCCTGGGATAAATCGCCCCTAAAATTGGGCTTGGTAAAAGATGAAGAGCTCAAAGAGCTTGCTTTAGAAAAAATCGGCATCGCTTCTGTAGAACAGTACAAATATTTTTCTTCCAAAAGAATAGAAAATCTTAACAAGGCACTTCCTGAAAATATCGACGAAGCAAATATTGCTCCAAACAATATCATGCAGCAATCGCTGCTGACTTGGCGGCATTTAAGCCCAAAGAAAATTATGGAAGTCGCTGATCATGTTAAACCCCCAGGATTATTTCTTTTTTTGGATTTTGAAAAAATCAAAGAGCTCGATTTTGCAAGACTTCCACGACTGGTGAAAAAATCAATTTTAGTAGAACTTGATGAAATTCCCCATACGGAAGAAAGAAATCAAAAATTTGCTTCTTTTTCTGACGATCAAGTTGAAAATTTATTTGATGTCATGGAGAAAAAACATTTCTTATGGGTATCAGAAGAACAAATTTCAAAGATTGATTATTCCAAGCTTGATGAAAAACAAATCATCTCTATCTTTGATAAAGGAACTGTAGCTGAACAAAAACGCCGTTTTGCCAAAATCCCTAATGAACAAATCAATATCGTTGTTGCAAAACTCGATATTGGCCCTTTGCGATTTGTTTCAGACCAACACATTGCCGCTCTCGATTTTACGAGCCTTCCCAAAGAGAAGATGGCAAAAATATTCAATCGAGGAGATCGAAAAGAGGAGCTTAGACTTGTTTCCTTGCTCAATAAAAGCCGAGTCGAATGCTATGTGGAGAAATTTGAAGATTGGCATTTAGAATTACTATCGGACAATCAAATCCAAGAATTAGATTTTTCTAAAGTAGACAAAGACAAAATCGCCCTGATCTTTTCACAAAATGGTGCTGAAAGGCAGCGAAAATTTGCATTGCTTTCTTCCAAACAAGTCCATGACATTATGGCAAAAATCGATGATTGGAATTGGAGAAAATTGGTAACCGACGAGCAACTCATAGGATTGGATACGGCAAGATTGCAAAATCAAGAGATAAAAACTTTATTTCCTTCCACAAAAACCAATGCAAACGGGTCTTACTATTCCTCTCGCACAAACAATGGCGTTGTAAAAAAAGAACAGCATCAGTTTTCCTCAGGGGAAAATGTTTCTAAAGAAACTCTGGAAGACAATCAGCGCCGTTTTGCCATATTTACGGGCCTGCAAGTCAAGTCGATGCTCGATAAGTTAACTGATGAATTAAAGATTCTTATCACAGAGAAGCAAAAACAGGAAATGGCTGCTAGCCCATGAATAAAAAGGAAAAAGCATCCAAAATTCAAACGATTCTACGAAAGCTTTATCCTAAACCTTCTATTCCCTTGCATCACAAAGATGCCTACACTCTGCTCATCGCTGTGCTGCTATCGGCACAGTGCACCGATGCCCGCGTAAACACAATCACTCCTATTCTTTTTGCTAAAGCAAGTACTCCTCAAGCGATGATAAAGCTCAGCATTGCAGAGATCGAAGAGGTCATCCGCCCTTGCGGGCTAGGACCTCGCAAAGCTAGGGCTATTTGGGAGCTTTCACACATTCTTTTGGAAAAATACCAAGGCAACGTTCCCAACACTTTTCAGGCGTTGGAAGAACTCCCTGGAGTAGGCCATAAGACAGCTTCTGTCGTCATGGCCCAAGCTTTTGGCTATGCTGCTTTTCCCGTCGATACACACATCCATCGCTTGGCAAAACGCTGGGGTTTAAGCTCCGGGAAAAATGTTGAAAAAACCGAAGAAGACTTAAAAAAACTATTTCCAAAAAAAGATTGGATTACTCTTCATCTTCAAATCATCTACTTCGCAAGAGAATATTGTCCAGCGCGCCGCCATGACGAAGACCTATGCCCTATCTGTTCTTTATATATGCTTAAGGGCGTGAGTGATTAACGTAGCTAAATCTGTGGCTTCAGGAAAGTCTTTGAGGGTCTTTTTTATGGCTTTCTGAGCGATCATCTGATTATAGCCTAGATTGATGAGTGCGCTCATCGCGTCGTTGATCTTTTGTGCAAGCGGATCTGAATGAATAGGAATAGACAAATCAGAAGGTGTGTGTGAAATCAACGCTGGGATTTTATCGCGCATTTCAATGATTAAGCGTTCTGCAGTCTTTTTACCGATGCCGGGAACTTTAGAAATTGTGGGGATATCATGACTAAAGATTGCTTGTGCTAGATCGTGTGAAGATAGATGGGCGATTATACTCAAAGCAAGCTTTGGACCAATGCCAGAGACATTCATCAAAGCTTCAAAAAGATCGCGTTCTTGTTGAGAAAGAAATCCATACAGTGCTTGAGAGAGCTCCCGTACAACAAAAGAAGTGTGCAGCAGAATGGCGCTTTCTAAAGATGGCAGCTTTCCAAAGAGGCTTGCTGGAATAAAGATCTTATACCCAACGCCGTGACTTTCAAGGGTCACAAAAGATGGTGTTGCGTATGTCAATGTCCCTTTAATATAGCTAAACATGAAAACTCCAGGAGAATTTCAGAACCGATTTTAGAATACAGAATCCAGAATTCAGAATCCAGAATGATGTTGCTACATAAAT
>JABDEI010000015.1 GCA_013287145.1 Chlamydiota bacterium | reverse complement strand
AGAAGTCCTTCAAAGTTATCCGGAATTGGCTAAGGCATCGCTTCAATCTATTTCTGTGTCTTCAGACATTGCTGAGCAGCCACTTTCCTTGGAAGAAATCATTAAGGGAGCAAAAAATCGAGCCACAAATGCTTATGCAGCCTGTGATGCTTGCAGTTATAGCTTTGGAATCGAAAGCGGCCTCTTTGAAGCCATCGGAACAGAGACCGGTTACTTAGAAGCGTGTATTTGCTGTATTTATGATGGAATTAACTACTCCATTGGATTGTCTTGCGGATTTGAGCTTCCGCCATCTATTTTGGGGTTAGTTTTGGAAGAGAATATGGACCTAAATCAAGCCAGTTATCATTCTGGGATGACGACGAACTCCAAGCTTGGATCGGCTGAAGGGTTAATCGGCATCCTTTCTAAAGGAAGAATACCCCGCAAAGAGTATACCAAGCAATGTGTAACAACAGCTTTGCTACAGCTTGAAAATGCGGAATTGTACAAACATGCAAAAATTGAATAGTCCATCAGTGGTTAAATTTAACAGTTTTTTTTAGGAGTAAGCTCATGGCGCGTATAGTGGCAACGCAATTGCTGCAACATCTTAACAAAACGGTCGAAGTCCGCGGCTGGTTGAACAATATCCGAGCTATTGGCAAAGTCAATTTTCTTATTTTAAGAGATCGCTCAGGGCTATTGCAAGTCGTCATTCAAGATAGAAATGAATATCAAAAAGTGGCTCATCTGCAACCCGGATCGATTCTTCGAATTAATGGACAGGTTGTAGCCAATGCTCAAGCTGAGTTAGGCGTAGAAGTGATCAATCCAACCATCACAATTGATGTTCCTATTACCGATGTTCCTCCGATTGAGTATTACAAACCGCAGATTCCAAATGATTTGGAATTTATTCTCGATCATCGTCCCATTGCTTTGCGCAATCGTCAACTGCAATCTATTTTTAAAATACAGGCAGCTATCGCTCACGCCTATCGTCTCTTTATGTATGATATTATAAAAGCTGTTGAGTATTTTTCCCCAAGTCTTATTGGCGCATCCTCGGAGGGAGGGTCTGAGTTTTTTTCGGTCGATTATTTTGGCTATACTGCGACATTAGCTCAGAGCAGTCAGCTCTACAAGCAGATCATGGTCGGAGTTAATGAACGCGTTTTTGCCTTAATGCCATTTTTTCGTGCGGAGAATTCAAATACGCCTCGTCACTTAACGGAAGGAAAACAATTCGAATTTGAAATGGGTTTTTTTGAACATTGGCATGAGGTTTTAGACATTCAAGAAAGCTGTATAAAATTCATAGTCAAATATTTGAATCAACACTGCGCCTCTGAGATTGCCGTATTAGGCAACGGCATCATTAAAGCCCCTGAAGATGTGCCTTTCCCTCGTTTAACTTTTGCAGAAGCACAAAACCTTTATTATGAGAGAACGGGTGTTGATGAATGCCATGAACCTGATTTAAGTCCAGCAGCAGAACGCGAACTTTGCCGATATGCTTTGGAAACTTTCGGAACAGACCTTGTTTTTGTGATTGATTGGAAGACAATCAAACGACCATTTTATGCCTATCCTAAGGAAAATGATCCAGAGCTGACCAATACATTCGATCTGCTTTGTGCCGGAACAGAAATCACATCCGGTGGACAAAGACGCCACACCTACCAATCGATGCTAGATGGCATTAAGATGAAGGGCATGGATCCCAATAACTTTGAAGACTATCTGAGCATCTTTAAATATGGAATGCCACCGCATGGCGGCTTTGGCATGGGTCTAGAAAGATTGACGATGACGATGTTAGGCCTAAAAAACATACGAGAAGTCTCTCTGTTTCCGTCTGATCCCAAGCGCATTGCCGGCAACCGCATTAAAGCCCGCATCTTTTTTGGCGGCGAGAATATCCGCAATGAGATTGTTCGCATTCTTAAAGATCGAGAGTTAACTTATCGCTATCTTAGCCATGAGGCCACGCCCACATCTGAAGACTCTGCGCGTGTAAGAAGCACACATCTTGAGGAGGGGATTAAAGCATTGATCCTTAAAGGAAAAAACAGCAAGAAAAATTATCAGTTGAATATCCCTTCGCATTTGAAACTCGATATGAAGGCCGTCGCAGAACTGGTAGGCGAAAAGTGTGAGTTTGAAGAGCCCGATGTCATCCGAGAGCGTTTTGGAATTATCATTGGAGGCGTTCCTCCTTTTGGTCAGCTTCTCAATTTAGATACTTACTTTGATGAGAAGATAAAAGACAGCGAATGGAGCGCCTTTAATTGTGGACTTCAAACAGAATCGATCGTCATGAAATCGCAGGATTTAATTAAGGTCGTTGATCCGAAATTCGGACGATTTACAAAAGAATAGGGTCTGGTAGAAAAATCACGATAAATTTTAGTTGTTTTTTTTCTGTCGCGCGTTGTATCATATGCCTTTAAATCGCTTATTGGAGTCAGCATAATGAAAAAAAATACCCATCCAAAGTACCAAAAAGTTCTATTTGTCGATTCTGCGACAGGATTCAAATTCCTTATTGGTTCAACATTGGAGCCGGAAGAAAGAGAAGTTTTTGAAGGCGTAGAATATCCAATGCACCGTATCTCTGTTTCTTCAGCTTCACATCCTTTCTTTACAGGCAGTAAGCAGCTAGTAGACTCTGAAGGCCGTGTAGATAAGTTCAACAAACGCTACACAAAAAGCAGCGGCAAATAGCAAAAAAAAACGCTAAATGCTAAATGCTAAATGATAAACTGAAATGCAGAAATCAGAAGGCATGTTAATGCCATGAGTTCAGTTTATCATTTATCATTTAGCATTTAGCGTTTTTTATTAATACAATCAGCGGTGTTATGGAAAAGAAAATCCTACAGCTTTTAGCCCGCCTTCGTGAAGTCGAAGAGATGTTGGGCCATCCTGAAGTATTTTCAGATCAGAAAAAATATCGCATTCTAACACAAGAGCACTCATACCTTCATGAGGTTAAGACAGCGCATGAGCAGCTGCAAAGCTCCCAAAAACAGCTTGCAGAGAACCAAGAGCTCCTAAAAGAGGAGTCCGATCCCGCCTTCATCGAAGTACTTCGCGAAGATATTCTACAACAGGAAAATCGCATTCAAGAATTGAATAAACAGCTAGAGAACTTACTTGTTCCCCCCGATCCTAATGATAATCGCAATACGATCATAGAATTGCGCGCAGGCACCGGCGGCGACGAAGCTGCTCTCTTTGTAGGCGATTGTGTGCGTATGTATAAGCTCTATGCCGATAAAATGAGTTGGCGCTACGAGCTTTTGTCTTGCACTGCAGCTGAAATTGGGGGATTTAAAGAGTATGTGATGGTTTTATCGGGCCATAACGTTTATCGCTTTTTGAAGCATGAAGGCGGAACGCATCGAGTCCAGCGCATTCCTGAGACAGAGGCGCAAGGACGTGTGCATACTTCGGCGATTACTATAGCGGTATTATTAGAGCCTGATGAGCAAACCGAAGTCGATATCGACGAAAGAGATTTGCGCGTTGACACCTATCGTTCATCAGGAGCCGGTGGTCAGCACGTCAACACCACAGACAGTGCGGTGCGCTTGACGCACTTGCCAACGGGCATTGTCGTTTATTGCCAGGAAGAGCGCAGTCAGCATAAAAACAAGGAAAAGGCCCTTCGTCTTCTTAAAGCTAAAATTGACGAGGCTGAGAGGCAAAAAACGCAAGACGCCATCGACAGCAATCGCGCGATGCAAGTCGGCAGCGGAGACCGCTCCGAGCGCATTCGTACCTATAATTTTCCGCAAAACCGCATTACAGACCATCGCATCAACCTCACCAAGTATAATTTGGATCAGGTGATGGAAGGGGAGCTGGCAGATTTTACCACTGCTTTAGTCGCCCATTTTCATCAGCAAAGATTGGAGTGAGGAAGACAGAATTCAGAATTCAGAATTCCGAATCCAGAATGAAGGCAGGTAGCCAGTAGCCGGTAGTCAGTAGGAAGGCAGAATTCAGAATCCAGAATTCAGAATGAAGGCAGTTAGCCAGTAGCCAGTAGTCGGTAGCCAGTAGGAAGTAAGAATACCTTCTTTCCCTGTAGGGGAATGCGTGGGTAGCCTCGGGTTTCAACCCGAGGTATATCATAAAAAGAAGTTGCGTCCCGTTAGGGCCGCAAGAAAATTGGTCGCAAGAAAGAACTTTCTGTCTTCCTACTGACTACTGACTACTGGATCCTGAACCATTAAATTACCTTTTATTGTATAATTAATGGTGAAGTTTAGACAAAGGTGATCTATGCAAATTCCTCAAAAAAGCGATGCCGCAATAGGTTTTGTTGATCGATTTGATCTATCGCGCATGGTAGGACATGGCAGATTAAAATCGTTTGCCATTTCAGTTAAGACCATGCTCGAGAGTAAGGAAGAAGTCACTCAATTCTTTATAAAGGAATTGAGGCATTTCATTGGGGTAAATGAGTCTGTTCTTCAGAACAAAAAACTTTGTGATTGGACAAAAGATGGTTCGGATTTGATCTCGCGTATTGAGGCAAGATATGTGGCAATGATTAATAAAGAGGAAAAATATAAGCCTTTAATGGAAAAAGAGGGACAAGATTCCTCCAAGCTTTGGTGGAGCTCCTTATTTAAGGAAAAAACAGTAAATAGCGTTTTTGATAAAAATGCAATTAATACACCCAACTATAAGCCAGAAGTTACAGAAAGTACAGATGCTATAGACAGAAAAATGGATCCAAGGTTAGTTGGCTATGATATCGCTCTCCGTGAATTGGATGAGAGTAGGATTAAGTACCACGCAGGAATCTTTACAATTGAAGATAAGAACAGTGAAGCAATTATTCTTAATGGACACAACAGCCCGCAACGTACAATGAAAGGACCTGTTCTACCCGAAAATGACGATGAAACCAAGGATTGGGCTCGATCCACTTATAAAGAAGCGCCTTTAATTCAACACATTCACCAGTTTAGAGATAGATATCTTAAAAAACTCGGTGCAGACATAAAGTAACCTCAATGAAAACTGTTCTTGAAATCTTAACTCTTTCCACAGACTACCTAAAACATAAGAAAATTGAAAATCCTAGGCGCCAGGCAGAAGAAATCATTAGCGATGCCTTGGATATTCAACGCTTACAACTTTATATGGAGTTTGATCGTCCACTCACTGACGAAGAACTCGATCTATGCCGAAAAAGGCTGGCTCGAAGGGGCAAAGGCGAGCCTGCCCAATATATCCGCGGAGAGGTACAATTTTACCACTGCACGTTAAAAGTTACTCCTGACGTCCTAATTCCACGGCAGGAGACAGAGATCCTTGTCGATAAAGTTGTCAAATACCTTGAAAAAGTCCCGCGAGAAGGCAAAATCCTGTGGGATATCTGTTCCGGTTCGGGGTGTATCGGCATCGCCCTTAAGAAGCGTTTTCCGGAATTAGAGGTGACTTTATCGGATATTTCATCCAAAGCCCTTGATATCGCCAAAGAAAATGCACGCTTAAATCAGGTTGATATCGATTTTCAACAAGGCGATTTTTTTGAGCCTTTTAATGGCAAAAGAGCTGATTTTATTATTTGCAATCCTCCTTATGTCACCCAAGAAGAATATCATAATCTTCAGACCGAAGTTAAAGATTATGAACCGCTTATTGCGCTGGTGGGAGGAGAAAAGGGAATTGAATTCTACGAGCGTTTAGCTCAAGAGGCGCCCAATTTTTTGCAGCCCGGCGGTAAGGTGTGGCTGGAGATCGGCGATAAGCAAAAAGAGGCCATTAATGCGCTTTTTGCAAGCCCCGATTGGAAGACATGCCGTTGCGAGTTGGATTGGTCAAATCGGGATCGGTTCTTTTTCCTTGAAATTGAATGATTTTTTAGGTATCCTGTCATCTTTAAATTAAATGATTTGCTGCTTTAGTGTGCATATATGCTTGGTGCTTTAACAGAAAAAATGCAAGGGCTGATCTCTAGGCTAGCTGGGAAACATAAGCTAACCGACGAGAATATTGCCGAAGCCATGAGTGAAGTGCGCATGGCCCTGCTCGAAGCTGACGTCAATTACAGCGTTGCTAAGATGTTAGTCAAGCGCGTTAAAGAGCAAGCTTTAGGCGATAAAGTCATTAAATCAGTGTCTCCGGGACAGCAGTTTATCAAGATCGTCCATGATGAATTGGTCGCGTTGATGGGCAGCGATGAAGCTCCTCTTAATCTGCAGCAAAAGCCCGCTGTCATCATGCTATGCGGCTTGCAAGGATCTGGTAAAACCACCCATTGCGCTAAGCTGGCAAAGTATCTCAAAAAAACAGGCCAATGTAAAAACCCTTTGCTTGCTGCATGCGATTTACAGCGCCCTGCTGCCGTGCATCAACTCGAAGTCCTCGGCAAGCAAATTGGCATTTCCGTCTTTACTATCGCAGGTGAAAAAGACCCTGTCAAAGTAGCAAGAGCCGCTCTTGATATCGCAAGAAACGGACATCATGATGTCTTAATCGTAGATACAGCCGGACGCTTGCATATTGATGAAGATCTCATGCATCAGCTTGAACAGATTGAAGCTGTATTAAAGCCTTCAGAAGTGTTGTTTGTCGCCAATGCAGCAACGGGTCAAGATGCTGTCAATGTAGCTTCTGAATTTAACAAGCGCATCGAAATCACCGGTTCGATTTTGACCATGCTGGATGGCGATACCCGCGGCGGCGCGGCGATATCCATTCGGGAAGTCACCGGCAAACCGCTTAAATTTGAAGGTATTGGGGAGAGACTTGACGATATTCAAGTGTTTCATCCCGCTTCAATGGCAGATCGCATCCTAGGCATGGGCGACACCATCAATTTGGTGAAAAAAGCACAGGAACACATCAGTGAAGACCAAGCTAAGCAGCTTGAGCAAAAAATTCGTTCAGCTACATTTACTTATGAAGATTATCTTTCACAGATTCAGGCTGTGAAGAAAATGGGATCGATTAAAAGCCTCTTGGGGATGCTTCCCGGACTTGGAAGTGCTTTGAAGTCGGTGAATTTAGAAGATAAAGAGTTTTTCAAGGTTGAAGCGATTATTCAGTCGATGACACAAGGCGAACGCGGCGAAAAATGCGAGCTTTCCGTACCTCGGAGAAAGCGCATTGCAAAAGGCAGCGGCACCTCAATGGATGATGTAAATAAACTTGTAAAGACCTTTAAACATGCAAAACAATTTTTTAAAAATATGCCTAACATGAAAACATTAGAAAAGATGATGGGAGGATCCCTATGGCGTTAAAAATCAGATTGCGGCAGCAAGGACGCAACAATCGTCCATTTTATCGCGTTGTCGTAGCAGATGTCCGTTCGCCTCGCGACGGTAAATATGTCGAAGCTCTTGGCTGGTACAATCCTTTTGAGGAAGAACTTGACAAGATGCTCAGCATTAAGTTGGACCGCATTCAGCATTGGCTGGATCAAGGGGCTCAGCTGACAGAGAAAACAGAAACATTGATTTCGAAGGTTGCTCCAAGCATCGTTCGCAAACTAGTAGAAAAGGAAGTTGCCCATCGCGCCAAAATGACAACAAAGCGAAAAGCGCGCAATAAAGCAGCATAAATGATCACGTGAAAATGCGCATTGATATCCTTTCCTTATTCCCTGGCTATTTTAAGGGTCCTTTCGATGAAAGCATCATGATGAGGGCTAGGAAGAGTGGGTTATTGGATATCCGATTTATCGATATTCGCGATTTTTCCGATGGTCGTTTTCGTCGCGTTGATGACCGTCCTTATGGCGGAGGGCCAGGGATGGTCCTTATGGCAGAGCCGGTCATCAAGGCGATACGCAGCATAAAAACGCCCCAGTCTCGAGTGATTTATCTTTCGCCGCAGGGACCTTTGCTCACAGCAAGCAAGTGCCATGATTTAGCAGAGTATGAGCACTTGATTTTGCTTTGCGGCCACTATGAAGGGGTTGATGAGCGGGTTTTAGAAAGTGAAATTGATGAAGAGATCAGCATCGGCAACTACGTTTTAACGAATGGGTGCATTGCTGCTATCGTTTTAGTCGATGCTGTGATGCGGTTTGTTCCGGGAGTATTAGGGCATGAAAAAGCTGCGGATGAGGATTCATTTGAACAAGGGGCTTTAGACTGCCCCCACTATACGCGTCCACCAGTTTTCGAGAACAAAGCGGTTCCGGAGATACTTTTAAGCGGCAATCATGAAAAAATTGCATTGTGGCGCAAACAAAAAGCTATGGAAAAGACGAGGCGCAGTCGCCCGGATTTACTAAAAGATTGAAATATTAGGAGAATAAGAACAATGAGCAAATCAGCTGTCATTCAAAAATTAGAGAAAACGCAGCAGAAGAAAGAGACAGGCACGTTTCGCGTTGGAGATACTGTTCGTGTGCATACTCGCATTATCGAAGGCGAGAAAGAGCGTATTCAGATATTTACAGGGACTGTTATTGCCCGCAAAGGCACAGGTCTGTCCGAGACCTTTTCAGTGCATCGTATCGCTTATGGCGAAGGCATGGAGCGGGTATTCCCATTGCATAGCCCAAGAATTGCAAAGATTGAAGTCACCAAAGAAGGCGATGTTCGTCGCAGCAAGCTGTATTATCTAAGAGGAACTAAAGGCAAAGCTTCTAAAGTCAAAGGACGCATTGGACCTCGCCGCAAAGAACAAGAGCTATCATCCGAAGAACAAACGCAACAAGACATCGACATCGACATCATCACGACTGAGACTGCAAGTGCCGCAACCCAATCCGACAACTCTCAAGGATAAGCTTGAAGTTTCCAAAGAAGAAAAGCAGCGCCTTGATGAGTTGACGATGTACGAAAGAAAAGCGTATCGTCAAGGATTCAAGTGCGTTGTAGGAATCGATGAAGCTGGGCGCGGTCCTCTTGCAGGACCGGTGCTTGCCGCTGCATGCATGATACCTAAGGGGTTATTAATCCCCGGTGTCAATGACAGCAAGAAACTGACTCCTAAAAAACGTTTTGAGTTATTCCAAAAGATTACCAATGATTCCCGCATAGCCTACGCTGTTGGCAGAGTTGATTCGGAAGATATTGACCGCATCAACATCTTTCAAGCGACAATTCAAGCGATGCTTCAGGCTGTATCGAAGTTAACATTTCTTCCGGACTTGCTTTTAGTGGATGGCTTGGACTTGAAGCATGAG
Source organism: Chlamydiota bacterium (assembly GCA_013287145.1). Lineage (GTDB taxonomy): Bacteria > Chlamydiota > Chlamydiia > Chlamydiales > Parachlamydiaceae > JABDEI01. Next base: position 19,540 of record JABDEI010000015.1, on the reverse strand, counting down.
CAAATTCCCTGTCAAAAAATTATCGGAGGGGATGCCTTATCCCAGTCGATAGCGGCAGCTTCCATTATTGCTAAAGAGACGCGCGATCTGTTAATGAACGAATTTCATCAACAGTGGCCCCAATATGGTTTTGATCAGCATAAGGGGTATGGTACAGCTAAGCATCAAGAGGCAATTTCTCATTTTGGCCCTTGTCCTATACATCGCTTTACCTTCGAACCCATTAAATCGCTGAATGCTAATCCACGGGAAAACAGAATCCAGAATTCAGAATCCGGAATTCAGAATGGCGTTGTTGCATAAATCTATTCCCCATTCGGGGAATTCGTTGGTAGCCTCGGGTTTCAACCCGAGGTGTATCGTAAAAAAAAGTTGCGTCTCGTTAGAGCCGCAAGATATGCGCAAGTAAAAAACATTCGTTTCGACTCATTTTCTTGTGACCCTATGGGGCACAACGCCCTTTTGCATATACCTCGGGTTGAAACCCGAGGCTACTCGCGTCTTCCCCGATGGGGAATAATCCCTCTTCCGTATTGACAATAAAAGTGTTATGGATTAACTTAATAGTTAATATCTCAGCATCTTAATCTTAGAGACTTTGTATCACTTTTTTAAAAATCTCTAGTAACATTCAAAGATCTTAATATGCTCAAGAGTATGACGGCGTATGGCCGAGCTAGCATCACCCATCTTCTGGGCCGTTTTGTTGTTGAAATCCAATCGGTCAATCGGAAATTTCTTGAAATTAACAGTGTGTTACCTCAGGAGTTTGTGCGCTTTGATGGAGATGTTAAAAAGTGGGTAGCTGAAAAAATTGCTCGCGGTCAAATACAAATAAAACTGTCTGCGCATTTTGATCAGAGGCTTCCTATCACAGTGAGACCCAATATTGCCTTAGCGCAACAAATTAAGGCAGCTTGGGATCATATTGCCGAGGCATTAGATTTAAAAGAAAATCAAGGATTTCACCTGGAGATGCTCTTAAACGATACCGGTATTCTTCTTTATGGTGAAGATTTACAGGATGAAATTCAATATAAAGAAGCTATTCAAGAAGTTGTCCTGTTGGCATTAGAGCAAGTTATCCAAATGAAGCTTCGCGAAGGACATGCCTTGCAAGAAGATATTGCACAGCGTTTAGGGAAATTATCCGGATGGATGAATCAAGTGTGCGATAAAGCTGCAGGCGCAACACAAAAATATCGTCAAAAGCTCATCGATAGGTTGGAAGAAGTGCTTCCGGGATGTGTTGAAAACGAGGAAAAAGTTTTAAGAGAAGTTGTGGTATATGCCGAGAAGGTCGATATCGCAGAAGAGATCACGCGATTTCGTTCGCATATCAACCAATTTAACGAGATGTTGGATTCTAAAGAACCCATTGGCAAAACCCTCGAATTTCTTATTCAAGAATTAAACCGTGAAGCAAATACAATCAATTCTAAGTCCTCGGATGTGCAAGTGATTCATTTAATCTTGGAAATAAAGAGTGAGTTGGAAAGAATTCGAGAGCAGATTCAAAATGTAGAATAAGATGCAAAAGTTAATAGGCAATCATCCCGAAGGGCGAGTCTTTGTATTAAGCGGTCCGGCGGGCACAGGAAAAACGACACTGGTTTGCAGACTCGTTGATGAATTTCCCGAGATGATACAAAGCATCTCCTTTACTACGCGTGCGCCGCGTCTTGGAGAAATCTCGGGGGTTCATTATCAATTTATTTCCGACTCTGAGTTTGAAGAAAAAGTTGCGGCGAACGAGTTCCTTGAATATGTAAAGCTATATGGGTATTATTATGGGACTTCGCGGAAGTGGGTGGAGGAACAAAGACAGCAAGGCAAGCATGTTATTTTAGTGATCGATACTCAAGGTGCCTTGCAACTGCAGAAGAAGTTTTCCGCGACCTTTATCTTTATTGAGCCTCCTTCTATGGAAGCATTGCGTCTTAGGCTTAAAAAAAGGCGAACGGAGAGCGATGCCGTTATTGCTGAGCGATTGGATTGGGCCAAAAAAGAGATCGAGGTTGCGAACCGTTATGATTATAGGGTTGTCAATGAGGATATCGATATTGCCTATAATGTGTTAAGAAGTATTGTTATTGCTGAAGATCATCGTGTTATTAAAAAATCTTAGGAGTTTAAAAAATGGAATCAAAAGAGCCAAAAGAGCATCTAACGAATGAAATGATTTCGAAAAGATTTAAAAATCAGTTCGATTTGGTCAATTATTCAATTAAACTCGCAGAAAATGCCATCCGGTCTGGACGTGAGCCCGCAGTAAAAATGGACACCCAAAATATGGCGATTCTAATTCTTGCCGAGATAGCGACAAATCAAGATAAATTTGTAGAAATTTTTACTGAACCGAAAGAAATTCCAAGAGAGAGTTCGAGAGAAGAAACGAGTCGAAGAGGCAGTCATAAAGAGGATGCAGGATCCGGCAAATTCTCAGAAAGAAAAAAAGCTAGAAAAATCTTAAGCAGCTAATACATAACTAGCGTAAAAAAAGCTAGAATTCAGAATCCAGAAGCCAGAATTCAGAATGGGCGACTGAATTCAAGGACGTGTACCTTTGATTCTGCCTTTTGTAGCCCATTCTGGATTCTGAATTCTGAATTCTGGATTCTTGCTTGTACCTTTTGGAGTTGTTTTTCATGGTTTCCAGTGATGTCGTGTGGTTTGGCTTAGCCATCCTATTAGTTTTTTTGCTTCTCTTTGCTCTTTTCTGGTTCGGATGGTGGCTAAGCCGGCGCAAGCCAAGCCTTAGCCCCTATAGCGGGATGCCTTTGAGAAGAGCCTCAGACCTTTCCTTCAACAACATGGAAAAGGTTTTGCGCTTCCTATATGATCTGCATCAATATGATAATCGCATCTTTAGTTTTCAAAAAGCAGCAGTGTGTCGGGAGACAGGCCGCATATTTCAAGATAGTATCACGTGGTATGACTCGATCAAAGTAGACTGGGGTTTTATCCAAAAGCGCTATCCTGGAAACTTTATTTCTTGGGGCAGTCTCCCTCAAGACCAGAAGGAAGAAATTCGTTCATTTCACGACTCCCTAGAGGGCTTTCAGACAGAAATTTCAAGTCCCACCGCTTCTCTACGCAAGATAGAGTCTGAATATGCCTTTACAAAACCCGGGCCTCTGTATGTCGACCTTGAAACAAAAGTTTTGATCGGTTGGAAGTGTGTTCCAGGAACTGATCTGGAAGTCTTCATTGTACAAAAGCCTAAAAAAAACCACGATTTCAGCCATATTAAACTTTAGGAATAACTAAGACCATGACCGAAAAAGTTCTCATCACATCCGCATTGCCTTATGCAAATGGACCGCTTCACTTTGGACATATTGCAGGGGCTTATCTACCTGGCGATTGCTATGCACGCTTTCAACGCTTGCTGAAAAACGAGGTTCTCTACATTTGCGGGTCCGATGAATATGGCTTCGCCATCACATTAAGTGCAGAGCTTGCCAAAAGGAATCCTCAGCAGCACGTCGATATTTTTCATGCAATCATCAAAGATTTCTTTAAGAAATTGAATCTTTCTTTCGATCATTATTCCAGAACAACATGGAAAGGCCATATTCAGCCAGTTCAACAGTATTTTCTCGATCTTTTAGCGAATGGATACATTGAAGCTAAAGAGACCGATCAGCTTTATTCTGAGGCCGATGGCCGCTTTTTAGCAGACCGCTATGTTGTGGGAACATGTCCGCGATGTGCGTTTCAAAACGCTCGCGGCGACGAATGTCCCGATTGCGGCGCTAGCTATGAAGCCACAGATTTAATAAATCCGCGCTCAAAAATGACTAATGCTCCGTTGGTATTGAAGGCGACAAAGCACTGGTTTTTGCTTTTAGATAAGTTTAAAGATCGATTGTTAGCGTGGCTTAAGACGAAAGATTGGAAACCTAATGTCACCAACTTCATAAAAAAATATATCCAAGATCTTCGTCCTCGTGCAATTACTCGCGATTCCACATGGGGAGTACCGATTCCTTTGCCTAACACCGAAGGCAAGGTCTTGTATGTTTGGTTTGATGCTCCTATTGGATATATCTCTGCGACGATGGAGTGGGCCCAGCTTAAGGGCGATCCCGATAGTTGGAAGAATTATTGGTATGATTCTGCCACTAAGCTTGTACATTTTATCGGCAAAGATAATATCCCTTTTCACGCAGCGATTTTTCCTGCGATGACGATGGGGCAAAATCAACCTTATAAATTAGTCGACGAGTTGCCTGCCAATGAGTTCTTCAAGCTGGAAGGGCGTCAATTTAGCAAATCGGATGGTTGGTATATCGATCTCGATGATTTTTTTAGCCGTTATACAGCCGATCAAATTCGCTATGCAATCGCGGCCAATGCCCCAGAGACCTCTGACTCAGAATTTACTTGGAAAGATTTTCAGCTGCGCTGCAATACTGAGTTATTAGGAAAATATGGCAATTTGGTCAATCGCGTGCTCGTCTTTGCCAAAAATCATTGCGGAAGCCGGGTGCCTCCGATGAATGATTTAGAACCTATTGATCAAGAGTTTTTGAATAACATCCAAAAACTCGTCGAACAAGCTTATGAGAGTTACCACTCATTTAAAGTCAGAAGAGCCAGCCAGATAATGATGGAGCTGGCACAGCTTGGCAACGTGTACTTTGATAGTAAACGCCCTTGGCAAGCTGCCAAAAGCGCAGAAACAAAAACGTCAATGGAAACGACAATTGCCTGCTGTCTTGAATGTTTAAAGGCGCTTGCTTTGATCTCATATCCGATCATTCCGGAGACAGCCAATCGTGTGTGGAAGCTTTTGGGTTTTAACTTCCCATTAGAGCAGGAAAATTGGAAGGGCGTGGTTGCAAAAAAAATCGCTGAAGGGGGAATGTTAACAGAGCCTGAAATTCTTTTTCAAAAAATTGAAGATGTGCAGATTCAGGAGGAAACGGCAAAGCTGCATGCTTTAGCTGCAAAAGTAAAAGAATCTGAGCCAAAAGCTTTTACACCCCAAAAAGAGCTTGTCGACATCGAAGATTTTCGTAAATTGGATTTGCGCGTCGGCTTAGTCACGAAGGCTGCTGCTGTTCCCAAGAGCAAGAAACTGTTTCAACTTGAAGTGGATCTTGGCTTTGAAAAAAGGACAATAGTGGCAGGGATAAGCCAGCATTATCAGCCTGATGAAATCATCGGAAAAAAAGTTGTCATCGTCGCTAATTTAAAACCCGCGACTTTAATGGGAATTCAAAGCCAGGGAATGGTGCTAGCCGCCAATTTTGACTCTACCCTCGAAGTGGTGACCCTTGATGATCTGCCGCCTGGAAGCGTCGTTTCTTAAAGGATGAAGGATAAAGGATGAAGAATGGAAAGGATGAAGAAATCGGGCACGGGCACGCACACGGGCACGGGCACGAAATACATAAATGAGTATGTCATTTCCGTATAGTTGAAGGCGTCGGCGGCTTGGGGCTACCGACTACTGCTACTGTGTTTTCATATGGCATTTCGTGCCCGTGCCCGTGTGCGTGCCCGTGCCCGATTTAGTGGAAGCCTGTTTAACGTTGTTTTAGAACGTTGCTTTTAGACTGTTTCGCCGCGGGCGCGCATTTCGCGAATGATTGGGGCGATGCCGACTTTATCAATGGTGCGCAAGGCGCTTGTGGTAAGACGAAGCGTTACAAAGCGATTTTCGTCGCCAAACCATAGGCGTTTTTTGACGAGGTTGGGTAGAAAGCGACGCTTTGTTTTGCCTGTTACCTTTAAGCCAATTCCTTTTTTCTTTTTGGCGATACCTCTGATGGCATATTTATACCCTGTAGTCGGCCTCTTTCCTGTAACTTGACAAACTTTTGACATGATATGACTCCACTTCTGCGGAAATTTTAAAAGGGAGATCATAGCATAGAGGAAAAAAAGTTAAAAGAGAAAAGAAAGGCAAGCCTTAATTTATTTAAGGGGCAGCCATTTTTCGTTTATATTAAAGCGTTTGTTAATATGTTTTACCCTTTCTTTTTCCACAAGCTGTTCATTGGAATTCTCAGGCAAGGTTTTCTTATAGGCCTCGACTTTTTCTTTGATCTGCTGAATAAATTCCCAATTCTTAGGGGTTAAAGAACCCTCTTTGTCGATGAGTTCTTTGAGGTCGTTCTTTTTAAAACCAAGTTTGGAATAGATTTCGGGGTCATTTTTGTGTAGTTGTCGAAGATCTTTTCGCAAAAAATTCAGTTGATGTATATGAGCTTCCTTAGAAGGCGGGCTTGATTCTTTTTCTAAAAGGTTTTTTCCCGTCCCGGCGGCTACATCGGCAAGTTGAAGAAGTTTGGTGATGCCTATCTTGCGCAGGCCTACATCGAGAGCTTCTTCTACTTTGGTAAAGTTTGTTTTGGCCATAAGTGCCTCATCTTTATAAAATATATTTTAACAAGAAAATATAAAATTATCAATACGTTGCAATAAAATTGAAAATTTTCGTTGTTTAGCATATACGTAGTTTGAGTGAACAGAGAGTTGCCATTATGGAAGAACAGTCTGCCGATATTGTCGTCATTGGATCCGGTCCTGCAGGACAAAAAGCTGCCATCCAGGGTGCTAAGTTAGGAAAAAAAGTTATCGTTTTAGAAAAGTTTCCTGAGCCGGGGGGCAGTTGTTTATATTCCGGGACAATACCTTCGAAATCGCTTCGAGAAGCCATCATCGACTTAACTCGCTTTAATGAACGCGGTTTTCTTGAATACGAGTATGATATGGAAGAGGTTTCGATCCATGACCTCAATAAACGTCTGCATAAGGTCATCGATGAAGAAAGAAATATGGTTTACAGGCAGTTCAAGAAGAACAATATCCGATTAGTTCAGGGAACTGCGCGCTTTGAAAACCCCAATATGATTACGGTGGTCGATCGTGAATTTCAAGTCGTTCATCAGATAAAGTCGGATTTTTTTGTCATTGCCACCGGCTCGCGTCCAAGAAACCCAAGCAATGTTCCTTTTGATAATGAAGTGATTTTGGATTCGACACGCCTTCTAGCCATAGATAAGATTCCAAAGACCATGGTTGTATTAGGCGGCGGAATCATCGGTTCAGAATATGCCAGCTTCTTTGCTGCTTTAGGCACAGAGGTTACGATTATTGATAAAAAAGATCACATTCTTCCCATGCTCGATTCTGAGATAGGCATACACTTGCAAACGGCTTTAACCGACATCGGTCTTAAGTTTATGGGCAGAAAAGAGCCTGCCGAGATTAAACGCGTGGAAAACCATGGCGTGGTCATCTTCAAAGATGGTACCTCAGCGGCAGGCGATGTTGTGCTGTATGCTCTTGGCCGGATCGCAAATGTCGATGAACTGCACATTGAGAATGCAGGCCTAAAGATCAATGAAAAAGGCTATATCCCGGTGAACGTCTTATTCCAAACCCAAGTTCCCCATATCTATGCCGTTGGAGATGTTATCGGAGGTCCCTGCCTGGCTTCAACCAGCATGGAGCAAGGTCGTTTGGCGGTGCGTGATGCTTTCGGTGTCCGAACGCATTTGTTTCCCGACTTTTATCCTATAGGAATTTACACTATCCCTGAGATCTCTAGCTGCGGTTACACTGAAGACGAGTTAAAAGGCTTAGGTTTTCGCTATGAAGTCGGCCGGGCGTATTACTATGAGATAGCACGCAGTCATATCGTTGGTAACAACACGGGCATGTTCAAGATCTTATTTCATGCAGAAACATTGGAAATTCTGGGCGTTCACATCATCGGAAGGGGAGCTACGGAAGTGATTCATATTGGCCAGCTGGCGATAAGTTTTCATGCCAAGATCGATTATTTCATCGATCAAGTCTTCAACTACCCGACTTATGCAGAAGGATATCGCGTTGCGGCTTTGAATGGATTTAATAAAATCAAACATCGAAAATAACTACTAGCGAGTTAATCTATGGACTCCCATCTCGACCCAAGCAGGGAAAAAGAACAAACGAAAGAACCACACGTTATCTTGCTTGACGACCAACAAAGTGAACGCAATTACCAAGAAGGTAAAGATTTCTTTGACTCCTTCCATCGCTTTGAAAAAGCAACATATCCCATGCCTTTTCGCTTCTTCACATTCACAGCGTCTCTGACCCTTTTTCTCAGCAGCGCTATTCTCGCATGTTTCTTGATCATCAGTTTATTCATTGGGCTCTTAGCTTTGTATCAAAGTCCAACCCTCAACGGACCCATCCATAGGATTTGGAAAATCTTGAGGCGCCTTCTTGTCATATCTTTAGGGTTATTTATCGGAAGCTTCAGTCCAGCTTTTGGTTTTGGCATTGTCTTGCTCTATTTCATCATGCAAGGGGAAAAATTGAATGTCAGCATCCTTTCCCGCATGATGAATAAGTGAGTTGGGAGAGAGAATCCAGAATGGACAGCAGAATTCAGAATGGCGTTGTTGCATAAATCTAATGCCGTTCTTTCAGAACTCAATCCTCCCTCTTGGATACCCAGGCCTCTCGCTGCGCTTCGGCCTGGGCTATGACATGAAGGCCTTTCAGGCCATGAAATCAGTACATTTTTAAAAAGATTGTGTTTTCAATGGTCTGAAGGACCATAATAACATAGCCCAGGCCGAAGCGAAAGCGAGAGGCCTGGGAAAAAGGATAAGCAAAAGCTGAGTTCTGAAAGAACGGCATCTTCTTTCACAGATTTATGCAACAACGCCATTCTGGATTCTGAATTCTGGATTCTGGATTCTGAATTCTGACTACTGTGTTCTAAAATTCATTTCTTTTTATTCTTTCGTTGTTTAGGATAACTAATTTTCCATAACATTACACTTATTGATATTTATGAAGCTGTATGATGATCAACTAATTGTAGTCACCGGAGGTGCAGGCTTTATTGGTTCTTGTGTCGTGCGCCATTTAAATGACAAGGGCATTTATAATATTGTCGTCGTCGATGAATTAGGCAATACCGAAAAGTGGAAGAACCTCGTTGGCAAGCGTTTTGTAGACATTATCGAAAAAGATCAGTTTTTCGATTGGCTGCAAGGCCGTGAGTCTACCATCGAAGCTTTTATTCATTTGGGTGCCTGCTCAAGCACAGTAGAAACCGATGCCAGCTACCTTCTTGAAAACAATTACCGCTTCAGCGTGCGTCTGGCTGAATACGCCTTGCGCAATGAACATCGCTTCATCTATGCCTCATCAGCTGCGACCTATGGCCAAGGCGAGCATGGCTTTTCCGATGATCAAGCCAAAATCGATATTTTAAAGCCTTTGAATATGTATGGATATTCAAAACAATTGTTCGATCTTTGGCTTAAAAACGAAGGGTTGCTTGACCGCGTTGTAGGCCTTAAGTTTTTCAATGTCTTTGGTCCGAATGAATGGCATAAGGGCAGGATGGCCTCGGCTATCATGCATATTTTGCCGACAGCTAGAAAAGAGGGCGTGATCCGCCTCTTTAAGTCGTCAGAGCCGCACAACTTTGGCGATGGCGAACAGAAACGCGATTTTATTTATGTTAAAGATGCCGCGCGAATGACCTGTGCCTTTTTAGACAATGATGCCATGGGAATCTATAATATCGGCAGCGGCAAAGCCAGCACTTGGAACGAACTTGCCTTTGCGGTCTTTAAAGCCATAGACATGCCTCTAAATATTGAATACATCGATATGCCAGCAGATCTTTTAGGGAAATATCAGAATTACACCTGCGCCGACATGCGGAAAACACATAAAGCCTTAAAAAAAGACGCCGCTGCGATGCCATTGGAAGAAACCGTCATCGATTATGTTAAAAATTATTTAATGCCAGGAAAAACATGGTAAAGCTTTCCGGAACATTCAGCCGTCTTGGATCTTGCAAAGTTTTAGTCATCGGCGATCTTCTTTTAGATACCTACACCATTGGCAAAGCTAGGCGCATATCCCCTGAAGCTCCTGTTGCTGTCGTGAACGTACAGCATGAAGAAAGCCGTCCAGGCGGTTCCGGAAACGTCGTTTTAAATCTTGTTTCCTTAGGCGCTGAAGTCGTCAGCATCGGACGCATTGGCCATGACGCTGCCGGCGCGACGCTATGCAACTCTTTAGCAAAAGAAGGCGTCGACATCCGCGGCATCGTGACGCAAAAAGGCTACACCACCCCTGTAAAAAATCGCATCATCGCTGAAAACCAGCAGATCGTGCGTGTCGATTATGAACAAGTTGTCGCTATCCCTGAGCTGCTGGAGCAGCAAGTCATTGAATTGCTTCCGGAACTCTTTAAGCAAGTAAAAGTTGTCGCTATCTCCGATTATGGCAAAGGTTTTCTATCGCGTTCACTCTTAAGCACCGTTATTGAACATGCTAAAGCTCTAAACATCCCGGTGATTGCTGATCCCAAAGGGATGGATTTTGCCAAGTATCGCGGAGCGACGATTCTGAAGCCTAACCTATCAGAAGCCTATGCCGCCGCAAATTTACCCCATGACGCGCCCCTTGAAAGCGTCGCCGCACGCGTGCTTCAGATTTCTGAAGCTGAGACCTTAATGATCACGCGCTCAGAAGCCGGCATTTCGTTATTTTTTAAAGATGGTTTAAGGCAAGATTTTCCCGTGCGCATTCGCGAAGTCAAAGATGTTACGGGTGCCGGCGACACCGTCTTAGCTATGTTGACTTGTGCCTTGGCAAATCATTTGTCCATCGGCGAAGCTGCACAACTCTCTAATATCGCAGCAGGCCTTGCCATCGAGCGCTTTGGTTGCGCGCGCATCTCGTTGTCAGAATTAGCGCGCCGCCTGCTAGAATATGATGTCTCCAATAAGGTTTTCGATGATGAGCACCTCTTCGCCTTGCAAGAAGCCTTGCGAGGGCATAGTTTTGTCTTATTAAGCGTATCAGGGGAAAAGGGGCTGACTTCGCAGATTTTTAATGCTATCCGCAAGCTTGCCCACGAGGAAAACTGCGATCTTTTGATCTATGTGCAAGATGAAAATCCTTCCGAGGAATTTGTGAATATTTTATCGGCGCTGCATGACGTCGATTTCATCATTTTAAAGGAAGAAAGCCTGCGCAATCTTTGTGGGCTAATTAAGCCTCAAGAAGTTTATACCATAACTGAAGATAGCTTAAAGAAGCTTATTTCGGTTTAGAAACCTGGATGATCTCTAATTGTAAGCTGGGTGGGATTGTTTTATCAAAAGCTTCTGATGAAACCGTGATTTCCCAACCATGATAGGGATCGCGCAATCTAACATTTTTTAAATCGCTTGAGATCTCATCTACAATGATCTGTTGAAGGCCATGGCCTCCTTGGACCATCATCATTACCGAGCCATTTTTAGAAATTAATTCAGCGATTTTTTGCAGACGATTAGTTTCATTCCTTAAAATCTGAGTTTTCACGGGTGTCAAATCTACCTTTTTGAATTCATCAGTTATGTCGCCCCAATTATCTTGAGCTATGACTTGTGCAATATTGATTTTGCCTCTATTGTCTGCAATAAGCATAGCAGCTGCTGCTGAAACTCCTCCGCGAGTTCCGTGCTGTTGAATGATGGCTTTGCCCGTCTCTGAGTAATCGACGGTCAATCTATCTTGTCCTTCAGTCAACACTTTACTTCTCACAGCCGGATGATGCATCACAATTTCTTCATCTTTAAAGAAGCTTGAAGGCTTTTTGACTTCGCCTCCTTTACTATAATATTCAGTCTGCAGGCTGTGTTTTGGAAATTTTCTTTCCAAAGGTGTTGAAGTTTTTGGTTCTTTAGCTGCAGAAAGGGTTTCGGTCTCCAATCTTTTTTTTTGGTATAGGTCTCCCCAACCTTTCTTTCTAATTTCTTTGATTTGCTTTTTATCAAAACCAAAGTCTTCGCTTAGCTCCATATCAGTATAAGTGGATGGATCTGGGTATAGAACTTTCTTCTCCCTAATGGCTTTAATTTGCCTATCGTTAAAACCAAAGATTTTGCGGAGCTGTGCGTCCGGGTAAGGGGAATAAATCTCCACTAATTCCTTGTTCGTTAATTGGTAATGTTTTTTTCTTTTTTTAAGTATCGCTTCCTTTTGCCCCCTGACGGCTTCTCTTATACTAGTCTCTTCATCGTTAAGTTTGTAGCTTGCAACCTCGTTCATTGCCGATTGCGCTTCGCGTTTTTTTTCTGCATTCAATGAATTTAACAATGTCGTTGATTTAGTGATAATTTCTTGTTCATTAAGAGGATAAGTGGGGAATTTGTCTTTTAACGCCTCCATCAGCTTAGTTTGCATCTCTTTTAAGTCATCCTCGGGATCTGTTTGTTTCACTGTCTCTAATTGTTTTTCTATTTCTGCTGAATGTTCATGAAATGCTTCCAGCTGGCTGGGGTTTAATTGATCACTAGGAAATCTATTTTGCGCTCTTTTTAAAATGTCTCGCGTAAGATCCTTGTTCGTTTGCCAATCAGAGAATGCTTTGACAGCCTGAGCTAGATAGTCATTAATGGCTATTTCGATTTCTTTCTCAGTTTTAGACACATTCAGAGGTTTTGAAGACTTTAATTCTTCAGGTTTAGTATCCGCAATGGGCTTGGATAAACCTTCTGTTTGAGGGGATTTTGGCTTATAGTAAGCGGCCCTCTTTGGAAATTGCGCTGTAAAGCCTTCTACCTGTTCTTTGGTTTGTTCCCGAACTAAACCCTTTGGTGGGACTTCTTTTTGCAAAGCCTCAGTAGAAGTTATTCCAACTTTTTCTTTTAGTTCTTCGTACTGTTTTTTTAAGGCTGGATCTTCATTAAAGGAGATTTTAGCACGATCAGTTTGACCAAATTTTGCTACAGCCTCTTTTAAACTTGGCTTATCCTTCTCTTCGCTAATTTGGTCGGAAGCCTTTAAAAGAATGTTTAATGTCGACTGAAACTGTTTCAGCGAGTCAGGGGTTTTCCAATTGGCTTCCAATTTTTTTTGTATTTTGGAGTGAGCTTTCTGGTATGCTTGATCGGCTTCCTCGTTTCTTTTCAAAATTGTATCCATTGCTTCAAGAATCTCTTTGCCTTGCGTCAATTTTTGAGATTCATCTAAAGAGGGTTTCTCAATTGTTTCGTGAAGGGATTTTTCAGGTGGTTTTAAGTTTTTATGTGTTTCCTTTAATTCTGATTTAAATTTTTCAAAATCTTCAACTAAATATTGTAAATCTAATTGATCTGTATCTTTAATTTGCTTAATGCGCGTATCGATCCATTTTAGATCACTTGAACTAAGGATTTTTTTGTGTTGAAGTTTTGCTAAGTCGTATTTCAAGCTAACTTCGAGAAAATGAAGGCGTTCTTGAGACTTGATCGACGTTATGTCTGGAAGTCGTTTATCTATACTCACAGGTTTATTTTCCCAATCTTGAAATTCCTTAAAGATTTTTTGTTGATCTTTGGTTAAAGTCCGAATAAAATCTTCTTCCCATGGATATTGAGTGGCTGGCGCTCTGATGTCTTCTAATTCGATTTCTTCCTCTTCTCGACTAAAATTCAAATTGTTAAACAGATTAGCAAATCCTTGCTTGAAGCGTTCTTTGAGGTTTCTGCTTTCCGGAGTAGGCTGTTCAACTTGTTTTGCAGAAACGCTAGCTTGAACAGAACTATCACTTGAAAAAAGTTTGCCAATTTTAGTGAGAGGTGATGATGATTTGGATTGTTTTTGGGTAGTTTGTTCTATGTTTTCTTCTTGTTCTGGAATTGGTAGGTTAAAATTTTCTGCTAATTTGAAATACTCTTTTCGGCATTTTTCAAAGATAGGAGTATTTGGATTTTGTCTCGCTAATTGCGTATATTTTTCAAGATTGTTCAAAATAGCTTTAGAATCTTGACTGTTGTCTTTTTTATAGGCCGACATATGATGTAAATCCACTAAGGTTGAATATTTTGCTTCCATTGTTGAAAAAAAATCTTGCACTTCAGGAAGTTGTCTAAAAGGTTCTTCGACAGCTACGCTAAATTCTGAAGCCGCAGGATTTTCTCTTTTCAAGATCTCAATTCGTCTATTTACCCACGTCTCATCGCCGATCGTTCTTTTGTTGTTTGTGCGTGCAGCTACAGTTTCATCACTTTCCCATTTTCCCTCTAAAAGTTTTTGTTCTAGTTGATTGTATTCTTTCTCAATGGTGGGTTTAATTTGCTCAAATCGCTGTTCGGGGCTTAACTGTGTTAATTGAGCTGGGCTAATCAGGTCTTCTTCTTCTATTTCTGAAACCTCTTCTTCAGCCTCGACGGGTTCAGATTCTTTTGGAGTTTTTTTAAAGATGGAGGACATCCGGCTTGTCAGCGAGGCTTTTGGTGCTTTTACTTTTTCGATAGACTCAGTTTTTTCCGACAGAGCCACGTTCTTAGATGATTTTGAAAAAGAAGGCAGTGAAATCTTAGGCAGTTTCATCTCGATTTTAGGTAACTTTATCCGGCTTTTAAGAGAGGGTTTTTCTGGTATCTTTTCCCCTCCAACGGCTTGGGCCTTTTTCAATAGGTCTTCAAGTTTTTTTTGTTCCCTTTTCACATACTTAGAATAAAACTTATTTTTTTTATCGGCAAACTTAGCTAGTTCTTTATGTGTTTCAATGGATCTTTTAAGGTCAGTGATGAGTTTTTCCTTATCAGCAGTCGGATCATTAAACCGCCTATGAAACTCAAAATTTTCTAGCCCAACAAATTTCGTGATAACTCCATCTCTGCCCTCTTCTGTATCTAAATTTAAATTGGCGGATTTTGCTAATTCATAAACTATTGAGTATTTTTTTTCTTCTTTATTTGTTTTAGCAATAATGGCATTTAACGTTTTTTCAGTTTCTTTTTGTTCTGTCTTTAACTGTTTTAAATTTTTGGCCTGCTCTTTTTCTTTTGCTTTTTCTGCTCTTTGCAGCTCTTTTTTTTCCCCTTTAGTGAGTGTGTGATGTGTAGGTTCTTCATGAATATCCAAATCTTTTGGTTCCAGAAAATTTGGTTCAAAATCGCTTTCAGTTTGTGGCGGTTTGGATTCCTTCTGTCTTTTGAATAAATTTAAAAAGGTTTGAGCCAGGCTGGTTTTTTGTTGTTCGCTTCCAGTGGTCGGTTGAGCTACTCGATCAGAAGAAGTGTTGCCCTTTGGTTTACTTGGTGAAATCTTGGCAATGAGTTTTTGCAGACGTGTAGGCGGTTTGGTTGTCGTAGGTTTGGTTTCCTCATCATGGATTTCTAAGGGTTTATCCTCTCTATTATAAGAGTGACTCGAGTGTGAATACATAATATTACCCTCCAAAACTAACATTACTATAATATTTATTATACAATTTATTTTTATTTAGTGAAAATCTTTAATTTTTAATCTTTATTGGTTATTTAAAGTACTTATTGTCAGGGTATTAAATTTTTAAGAAAAACTTTGAAAAAAAAGATGCTTGGGTATACATCTTCTGTAATAGACCATGCCTTTTTATTTAGCCCGGAACACCCTAATTTTGGAGAGAAAATGACTTCTCAAGAAGCGTTCGAATGGCAGTGTCATCCCAAAGCTGAAGGACTTCTTCTCAATATCTTAGAAAAGAGCTGCCAAGCCAATCCCTTCATTGCAACCTTTCAACAAGACCTGCACAAACACACCAGCACGCGCCTCTTCGACTGGCTAGACCATCTTGTCGTGGGCTATTCAGAACACCTTGAAAAAGAGCTAGAGCAAACGGGCTTTATAGCAGACATTGCAACGCCGTCCTACCGCGTTTTTCACCATCCGGGAGCCCAGTTGCCGCGCGTTGTCGTCAAGGACCATGATGAGCCTATCGTTGCAATAGCAGTCAGTGTTGAGAGCATTGCCGATTTTTTGATGGTGCGGGGCATATCCGGCTGGATTGAAGGCGCTCCTTTAAGCGGATACCGCAGATGCTGCATCTCTACAGAAAATAGCGTCTCCTTATGGGTTATTGAGCGGCGCGCAACTTTGACGATGGAGCCGACCTACCCGGAAGATGGTTACCTTGAGCGTTATCTTGAAGCTATGGAGAAATGGCAAAGCCGTCCCCGTGTCATGGACGATGAAAAGGAAGCTATGGAGATGACCTTGATGCTGGCTCAAGAAATCATTGCTACTGTCGGCGTTGACCTGGCCGCTTGGATTGTGCTCGATTGCGAAAGAAGATATTGGCAGATGCGCAACACGGCAGGGCAGCTGCAAAAGAACCGCCAAGATCGCCTCGGCATGGGCTGGGCCAATCATGATCATCATACCTTTAGGTCTTCGCGCAAGCATTTTATGCAGCTTGTGCGCCTGTTTGAGATGCTAGGATTCCATTGCCGCGAGCGCTATTATGCCGGTAAGGATGCTGGCTGGGGAGCGCAAATTATGGAAAACCCGCAATGCCGTTTAGTGCTTTTCCTCGATGTCGATTTGGCAGCGTATGAACTTGAAATCGATTTTGCCCATCACCCTATTGAGCCGGAATTGGAGCAGCTTGGCACTATTGGGCTTTGGTGCGAGCTGCATGGCGATTCCATCTTAAATGCTGGAATGCATCATTTGGAAGCCCAATTTCTTTTTGAAGAGTTGACTCATGATTTTGCAGGAATGGGAGTAGGCATGATGGCACCCTTTAGTTCATTTTCCTATTTAAAGCAGGCCTTTACGGCAGGGGAGATCTGGCATGTGGATCCTGCCAAAGTGCAGAAGCTCGTAGAAAAGGAATATATCAACCAGGAGCAAGCGGAGAAGTTTTTGCATTATGGCGCAGTGGGAAGTCACTTAGAGAACCTGCAGCGGCGTGAAGGCTACAAAGGCTTTAACAAGAAAAATGTCAGCCTCATCATCAAAAAGACCGATCCTCGCACAATGCCGACCTCTTTAGGGGCTTAAAGCACCTATTTATTTGGAACTAAGAGATCGCGATATTTATATAAAAGCTTGTCAGCCTCCTCGTCTGTTTTGATCAGCAAGAGTGTATCGCTTAAGTTAGTTTCTAATGGAGGAGTGGGATTTTTTTTCAGGGTATGAGAGACACGAGCGAGTTCTTTAAAAATCTTATTAGCCAAAATAGACAATTGAGCCGTATTCGATCTATCACGACTCTTCATTTCTACGGACTTGCCCCCTTCAAATTCCGCTGTATGTTTTAAAATACAAGGAACATAAGCAATCCCTTTTTCAACAAGAGTCTCTTCTATTTTTCGGAAATTAGCACGGGTCAATGTAAAAGTCGTCTTTAAATCATTTAATTTTTCCCTACTTTTTTTTGAAAGATGTGGAATGAGCCTTTCCATAGGGACGCTATCGATAGCACCAAAGATGGCATTGGCAGCTTCAAGATTGCCTTTAAGACGCAGCTGATCGGCAATTTCGATGAAGTTTTCGAGGTTTTTAACAGCCTTATTTAAGGCCTTTTTTTTGTCTGCGGCGGAACTAGTTTCATTGATATCTTGCAGAAGGATGGCATTTTTTACATACCCGGTCGTGTTGTTCGAGATTTGGACAAACTTATAAAAATTAGGGGCTAATTCTTTATTTTTAGCTCCTCCTTTGGAGAATTCATTGATTTGTATCTTTGCGTATAAATTTCGAAAAAGACGATCAAATTCTTGTACAAACAAATTGATGTTTTTTGGATCGCTTGGGTTGGGAACTTCTTTTGGATTCATTGTAGGAGTTTTTTTAGAAATTTCTAATGCTTTTTCAGTGTATTTTACTGTTGTTGTTAGCTCTTTGGCATAACCCATAGTTTTTTCTAAGAGTGGGGAATCTTTGACCATGGGGTTTTCACTAGTGAGTATTAATTTATAGATATTAACGAGAGCTTCTTTTACCTCTTTTTGGATAAGGTCATTTGGATAAAGGTCGCTTGTAACCCAGTTGTTGCAAAAATCCAGTAAATGTAATGTCTTATAATTTAGTGCTTTGCTTTCATCATCCGATGGTTTTATTGTTGCTAGTTTTTCTAAGTTCTCAGATATTGCTAAAAAAATATTTTCGAATAGCACCTGAGAGTTAGCGCCAGGAATAAAAAAGTAGGAATAAAGCAGGTCATCAGCATCCATGATCCGGAATTCTTCATTGCCCACCTTTTCTGTAAGAAGCACGTTTTCTTCTTTTTTTAAGCCATTCATTAGTGTTTTAAATCTCTCAATTGAATTCTTATCCTTGGAGTTTTCCGCTAATGTTAGCTTTCCTTGGAATTCCTGCATTTTGTCTTTTAAATTTTTAAGTTTTAATAACTTTGCTTCTGGAAGATAACGCATATGTTTAACAATATTTAGCATTTGAACATGGGGATTGATTTTGTGTTCTCCCGCCATGACTTTTCCTCTGATAGGGTGTATTGGCAAAGGCCTGCCGCTTTTTTGAATTTGTACATTGCTTTCTTTTCCCAATGCTTGAACGATGGCTGGAGATGGCCTTGCAGGACGGAGCGGTTTAGGCACCTCTTTTTGAGGTGGGATACTCTCTTTTTTTACGGGAATAGGTCCCGGTCTAGCTGCATCTTTTGAAGTTGTGAGAGCTTCATTTTTTGAGCTTCTTTTTGCAAGCATTTCGTTAAGTTCGGTAACGAAATCCGATTTTTTAGGAATTTTAGGACTTGGAAGTTGTTGTTCATTTGGTGGAATATTTGCTCTTTTTGCCGGAACAACTTTTGGCTCTGGCTGATCAGACCGTGGAAGGTCTATGGCATCACTTTTGATCGATCCGCTTAAGCGACTGAGTTTTTTAGCTGCTTTAGCTAATTTGCTATGACTTTTAGCTAAGGGCGCTGGAGTGAGATCCTTGGTTCCATCGAAGCGAGGTAAATCAACACCAGAATCTAAACCTGACATAATAAACCCCTTGTTAAATATTCAATTATTAATTATAACATAAAAAGCTTTAATTTTGTCGACTTGCTTTTGTTAATTAATTTGTGGTATAAGTAGTGATAGAAATGATTTTAATAATGACTATTGGAAGGAGGGCGTATGAAAGTAATCACAGACCTTAGTAAATTAGAGTATAAATCCCCTCATATAAGGATGCTGTGCAAGCTAAATAGCTGCAAAGGCAATTTTTTACCACAGAGGACACAGAGAAGGCAGGGAGAGGAAAAGAACAGATTTAGATTTTGAGACGCCTTACTCCGTCTTTTAACAAATTTACGTTAAAGTTGATAAGTAAGCCTTTCTTCAAATCAGATAATTTTAGATAGGATAAAAGTTGAGCTTCATGGATTGACAAGAGATTTTGCACAGATTTTATTTCTACAATAATCTGATTTTCAACCACTAAATCGAGTCGATATCCACAGTCTAATTTTATTTCTTTATAAATAATAGGCAACGGTTTTTGATACTCTACCTTCATGCCTTTACATTGCAATTCATGTTTCAAACATGCTTCATAAGCAGATTCAAGAAGACCTGGACCTAAGGCACGATGAACCTCAATTGCAGCACCAATAATATTTCCTGTAAGTGCCTCTGAAACATCTGTGCCCTGCGTAGTAGAAATAAAATTCATAGTACTTCACTTTATAAAAAATAATATATCAACTATAGATAACATAGCGAATATTTAGATAAAAATTAAATTCCTGTTCTCTCCCTGCCTTCTCTGTGTCCTCTGTGGTGAAAATTGCCTTTGCAGCTATTTC
>JABDEI010000014.1 GCA_013287145.1 Chlamydiota bacterium | reverse complement strand
CCAACACGCGGATTGATGGGATATCGCAATGAGTATTTAACGACAACCCGCGGTTTAGGAATTTTAACATCGATTTTTGAAGAGTATGCGCCTTGGAAAGGAGTGATTCCGGGACGAAAGCGTGGAGTTTTGGTTTCGATGTGCGCCGGCAAAACCAGCGGCTACGCATGCTTTAACTTGCAGGATCGTGGAACGCTCTTTACCGGTCCCGGCGATGATATTTATGAAGGAATGGTTGTCGGTGAAAATAGCCGGGAAAATGATCTTATGGTCAATGTGACAAAGGGAAAACAGCTGACAAACGTTCGAGCATCCGGCAGCGATGAAAACATCATCTTAATACCGCCCAGGAAATTTACGCTGGAGCAGGCGATTGATTACATTCAGGATGATGAATTGATTGAAGTGACGCCTGCGGTGATTCGGATGCGCAAGCGTTTTTTAACGGAAAATGAGCGCAAACGCTTCGATAAGTAGTACATTAAAAAATGTATTAAGTGCTATATCATGGAATTTAATGCGGCGAGCGCGGCTTTCTGTATTTTCTCCACATAAGATAGTGCAGAGTCTTAATAGCCTAGTGCTATTAAGACTTTTTCAGACGCCCTCTTAGCGTTTGGCATTTAGCGATTAGCATTTTTACCTTTCTTTGCTGTTGCTTTTTTTCTTTACCATCTGTTACTCTTGCCCCTTATAGTTTATGAAAATCAGGAGAAACCTTTAAATGTCTAATAACCCACAACACACCTGGAATGAGAGCAACATTGTTGATGACGTTGCGTTTCAGGCTCAAGATGCAGAAGATTTCAAAGCTTTGCTAGAAACAAAAGAAGGCATGCCGGCGGAGGAAAGCTCCTCAATGGCGCCCGGTTCTGTTCTCAAAGGAAGAATTGTCGAGATTACCCGCGACCACGTCGTCGTTGATGTCGGTCTTAAATCGGAAGGTCTTGTACCTATTTCAGAATTTTCCGACCCTTCACAGCTAGTTTTAGATGGCGAAGTTGAAGTTTTGCTGGATCAAGCAGAAGATGACAATGGGCAGATCGTCCTTTCACGTGAAAAAGCTGAACGCTTAAGACAATGGGAATACATCCTAGAGCACTGTGAAGAGGGTTCGATTGTTAAAGGACGCGTTCTTCGCAAGGTTAAGGGCGGCTTGATGGTTGACATCGGCATGGAAGCGTTCCTCCCCGGCTCACAGATTGATAATAAGAGAATTAAGAACCTCGACGATTACATTGACAAGACCTATGAATTCAAAATTCTTAAAATCAATATTGAGCGCAAAAACGTCGTCGTTTCCCGCCGCGAGCTTCTCGAGGCAGAGCGCATTTCCAAAAAAGCTGAAGTGCTAGAGCACATTCAAGTTAGCGACGTACGCGAAGGCGTTGTCAAAAACATCACCGATTTCGGCGTATTCTTAGACTTAGACGGCATCGACGGCTTGCTTCATATCACAGATATGACTTGGAAGCGCATCAGACATCCGTCCGAGATGGTTCACTTAGGGCAAAAGCTTGAGGTAATGATCCTTAGCGTGGATAAAGATAAAGGCCGCGTAGCCCTTGGCCTTAAGCAAAAAGAATCTAATCCTTGGGATCAAATCGAGCAGAAATATCCTCCAGGCACACGTGTAAAAGGGAAAATCGTCAACTTGCTGCCTTATGGAGCTTTCATCGAAATCGAGCCTGGTATCGAAGGATTAATTCACGTATCCGAGATGTCCTGGGTAAAAAATGTTACCGATCCTAGTGAAGTTGTCAAAAAAGGCGATGAAGTCGAAGCTATAGTTTTGTCTGTTCAAAAAGAGGAAGGCAAAATTTCTCTTGGCATTAAGCAAACAGAGCACAATCCATGGGACGATGTCGAAAAGAAATATCCTGTTAGCAGCAGTGTTAAAGCAGAGATTAAAAGTCTAACAAACTACGGCGCTTTTGTTGAACTGGAGCCCGGAGTTGAAGGATTAATTCACATATCGGACCTCAGCTGGATCAAGAAGGTGTCACACCCTTCGGAAGTTCTTCGCAAAGGAGATTTCGTTGACGCTATCATCTTATCAGTCGACAAAGAAAGTAAGAAGATCACTTTGGGAGTTAAGCAGCTTAGCCACAATCCATGGGAAAGCATTGAGAAAACGATGCCGGTAGGAGCTCTTGTAAAAGGAAAAGTCAGCAAGATTACAGCCTTTGGGGCTTTTGTGGAGCTGGATAGCGGCATAGAAGGCTTAATTCATGTCACAGAGCTTTCCGATCAAGCTTTTGGAAAAGTTGAAGATGTCGTTTCTAAAGGAGATGACGTTACGGCTAAGGTTATAAAGCTGGATCCAGAGCATAAGAAGATTGCTTTGTCTATCAAAGAATATTTAATTGATAAAAATCAATGCAATCGCGATGACATCGTGGTTACTACAGCTCCTTCCAAACGCAAGAAAAAAGGAAGCAGTGACCAAGGCGCAGATGAGCACAAAGAGGAAAGCCATCACGACGAAAAAGAGGAATCTAAGAAGTAGTCGAGCATCGATCATGCTGCTTGCATGCTGTCTTAACAGCATGCAAGCAGAAATTACCTCAATATTGGGAATCATAGACAGAGAAGTTTAGAAGTTTTAGAGGCAAAAAAAGAATGAATAAAGATCTCATAGCCATCTTCGAATATCTTGAACGAGAAAAAGGCATTAAGCGCGACATCGTTATTAGTGCCATCGAGGAATCTTTGCGGGCTGCTGCTCGTAAAAGCATTACCGGCGCCTCAAATGTCACGGTTAAAATCCATCCAAAAACTGGAAATATCGAAGTATACAGTGAAAAAGAAATCGTAGATCAGGTAGAGGTGGCTGCACAAGAAATCTCGCTCGAAGAAGCGCGTGAAATCGATCCAGAGTGCGAAATCGAACAATTTATCGATGTACTTGTTACGCCTAAAGACTTCGGCAGAATTGCCGCACAAAAGGCGCGCCAGATCATTACGCAAAAACTGCGTGGCGCAGAACGCGATGTCATTTATGAAGAATATCGACATCGGACTAATGAATTAATTTCCGGCACAGTGAAGCGTTTTGTGCGCGGTTCCAATATCATTGTCGATCTTGGCAAAGTGGAAGCTATTATGCCCACTAAGCACTATCCTAAAACGGAAAAATATCAAGTAGGCGAAAAAGTTCTTGCGCTTCTATTAGAAGTCAATGACACAGAAAATGGCGGCGCCGAAGTTGTTTTATCCCGCAGCCACCCCGAATTCGTTCGCCAGCTTATGATACAGGAAGTCCCTGAAATCAGTGATGGAACCGTTATCATCGATAAAGTTGTACGGGATGCCGGCTATCGAACTAAGCTAACGGTACGGTCAACAGACTCAAAAGTCGATCCTGTCGGAGCTTGCGTCGGCATGCGCGGCATGCGTGTTAAAAATGTCGTTCGCGAATTGCATAACGAGAAAATCGATATCATTCCTTTTTCGCAAGATCCTATTGAGTTATTGCAAAGTGCTTTGAATCCTATTGAAATCCGCAAGATCAGTGTTAATGAAGATGACAGTGTAATATCGATCGTTATCGACGATGAAGATTTTGCCGCCGTTATCGGAAAACGCGGAATGAATGCCCGTCTCAACAGTGAGTTGATTGGACATGAGCTAGATGTTCAGCGTATGAGCGACTATAATCGCACAATGGTTCTCCAAAGAACCGAGCTGGCATTGTCCGAGGATCCAACACTTGACGAGCCTCTAAAAAGTATTGAAGGTGTGAATAATTTGATCTTCGAACACTTAGTTGCAGAAGGCTATGCAACGCCCCGTTCGCTTCTGATTGCGTCCCCTGAAAAACTAGCATCAATTCCAGGGATTAGCCTTGAAACGGCAGACAAGATCTTAGAACAAATTAGAAAACAAAGGATGTAAACAGTTGGCCAAAAACCTCAAACTCAATATCAAAAACGCACAAATTGCAGAGGCCATTAGTAAGCTTGACAACCTTAAGGATAAGCTTGCAAAGAAAAAAGATGATGCTGCAGCTTCTCAGCGTGATAAGTCATTAAAGACGCCGAAAACTTTTAAAGAAGAAGCCGAAGAAACTGTCAAAGAATCGAAAGAAGATGCTCCTCGCATACGAGCTAGATCTAAATCGGCTTTTGCAGAAGCATCCTCTTCTGAAGCGAAACAGAAGGAATCTGAAATCGCAAAAGAAGATGAAGTAGGGTCTGAAAGCACTGAAGTGAAAATCAAAGCAAAGACTTCAAAAGAAAAAACCAGCGAAGAGCTGCGTCAAGAGATCTTTGGAGAGGAGCTTCGTGAACGATCCAGCATGCAGCCACATAGGGAACAGCTTCCTGATTACGGTACAGAACCAGCTTCTTTTAAAGCCGAACCTGTCATTAAGGAGCCGATAAAGCCCGCGACTAAGGAAGAGCCTGCTGCCATAGTTAAACCTGTCGCAGCTCCTATTTCAACTCACGTAAAACTTGGTCCGACTGGCAGGCATATTAAAGATCTTTTACCGCCGCCTAGGCCTGCGCATAAGCCAAAAGAGGAACCTGCTAAACCTGCGACTCCTTCTCGTGAGACTCCGACTGAAGCATCTGCTGATGATAAAAACAAAGACAAGAGCCGTGCCAAAATAAAAGGCAAAGGACGCGAGTCAACAGAAGTTCCAGCAGTGGCATTGTCAGCTGAAGAAGAAGCAAAAAAGAGCGGAAAATTAGCTAAATTTAAAGAATTTCGGGATGTTAAACCCACCACACGTAAACAAGATGTGCGCTCGTTTGACGCTCGCGATCGCCATGGTTTTCGCGATGCCGAAGAAGAACAGCAATGGCGCAAAAGACGTGCAGGCAAGCAACGTTATGTTCCTGAAGACCCAACGATACGTCCCGCAACGCTAAAAGTTCGGATTCCAATTGCAATCAAGGATTTAGCATCAGAGATGAAGCTCAAAGCTTCACAGCTCATTGCGAAGCTTTTCCTTCAAGGCGTTATTGTCACGTTAAACGATCTTCTCGACGATGTAACCACAATCCAATTATTGGGCCATGAATTTGGTTGTGAGATTTCCATCGACACATCCGAAGAGGAACGCATTCGCATTACAGACAAGAGCATTAAAGAAGAAGTTCAAAGCAGCGATCCTGACAATCTTGTGCCGCGGCCGCCTGTTGTTGCCTTTATGGGCCACGTCGACCATGGCAAAACAAGTTTAATCGATACGATTCGCAAAAGCAACCGTGCCTCTTCAGAAGCTGGAGCTATTACGCAGCATATTGGTGCATTTCGATGCACAACACCGGTTGGAGATATCGCCATCCTCGACACTCCGGGCCACGAAGCATTTTCTGCCATGCGTGCACGCGGCGCCGATGTTACAGATATCGTCGTTTTAGTTGTCGCCGGCGATGAAGGAATACGTCAACAAACTGTTGAAGCGATCAACCATGCTAAATCAGCCAATGTGACCATCGTCGTTGCGATTAATAAGAGCGACAAGCCCAATTTTAATGTCGAAACTGTTTATCGTCAGCTTGCAGATAATGATCTTCTTCCGGAAGCCTGGGGCGGCCAAACGATTACGGTCAACTGCTCAGCTGTAACTGGAGAAGGCGTCAAAGCGCTAGTAGAGATGCTTGCCTTGCAAGCTGAAGTTTTGGAACTTAGGGCTAATCCTTCTGCGCGTGCTCGCGGCAGTGTGTTAGAGTCGGAGATGCATAAAGGAATGGGATCTGTCGCTACAGTACTAGTGCAAAACGGCACTCTACATATAGGCGACGCTGTTGTTTTTGAACAGCTGTGGGGTCGTGTGAAGACTATGCACGACGAGTTTGGCAATGAGTTGCAGGAAGCAGGACCATCGACACCGGTAGAAATTACAGGTTTGTCAGGGTTGCCGGAAGCTGGCCAAGAATTTATTGTTGTTAAAAGCGAACGCGAAGCGCGCGAGATTGCAGCAGCTCGTCAAATTGGAATGCGGCAGACCAGCTTGCAGCAAGCTAAGAAAGTCTCCATGGAAAATCTCGTCCAGCAAGCTTCTGAAGTGTCTAAAAAGATGCTAAATATCGTATTGCGTGCTGACGTGCAAGGATCGTTAGAGGCTCTCAAAGTTGCTCTACAGAAGATTCAATCCACAAAAGCTGAATTGAATATCATCTTTGCAGGAGTTGGAGAGGTTTCAGAATCCGATGTGCAGCTTGCCGCAACATCAAAAGCTGTTATCATCGGCTTCCATACACAAATTGAAAGTCATGCTGATGCTTTGGTTAAACAATTAGGAGTTCAGGTTCGACTTCATAACATCATCTATCACGCCATTGACGATGTAAAAACTCTGATGCTGGGTCTTCTGGATAAGATTGCTCAGGAAACAGACAAGGGCAAAGTCGAGATTAAGGCGGTGTTTAAGTCATCGCACTATGGAAATATTGCAGGTTGCATCGTAACCGAAGGAAGCGTCCACCGCAACCATAGTATTCGCGTGAAACGCAATGGTGAAGTTATCTGGAAAGGACCATTAACCTCGCTTAAGCGGGTTAAAGAAGACGTACGCGAAGTTCAAAAAGGACTTGAATGCGGTATCGTTTTAAGCGGCTTTAATGAAGTCCAAGTTGGAGATATTTTGGAGTCTTACGAAATCACTTATATTTCCCAGGAACTTTAACCTTAATTAAGATCATCACATTATGGCAAAACAACGCGTCGACAGGCTGAATTCACTATTAAAAGAAGTCATCTCCGAAGTCATTCGCAATGATGTAAAAAACCCGCATATTCCTGCACTGATTACTGTTACGCGCGTGGATATTACAAAGGATCTCCATTATGCCAAGGTGTATATTAGCGTGATTGGCTCAGAAGCTCAAAAAACGGAAGCCATTCATGCTTTGGAGTCGGCGGCGGGATTTATCGCAGTGAATTCATCAAAGAAAGTAGTGATGCGCTATTTTCCAGAGCTTACATTTATGCTCGATGATAGCGTAGATAAACACATGCGCATCGAAGAGCTTCTTCATCAAATCAGCAAAGAACGCAAAGAACGGGAGCACGAGAACCCAGAATGACCGCTCAGGGTGTATTGCTCATCGACAAACCCAAAGGAAAAACTTCTTTTAGCTTGGTGTCATTATTAAGAAGACGGCTGGGAGTTAAAACCATCGGCCATGCAGGAACGTTGGATCCCTTTGCTACGGGCGTCATGGTCATGCTCATTGGCAAACCATATACTCGCCTTTCAAATCAATTTCTATGTCAGGATAAGGAATATCTGGCAGAACTTCATTTTGGAGTTGTTACGGACAGTTACGACTGCGATGGAGAGATTGTTCGTCGAAGCGATATTATCCCAACACAAGCGCAGCTAGAAGAAGCTCTGACTCATTTTCAGGGTGAAGTTGAGCAAATCCCCCCTATGTTCTCTGCAAAAAAAATCAATGGAAAGAAGCTCTACGATTTGGCAAGACAGGGAAAAGTTGTAGAACGAGCGCCCGTCAAAGTTTTTTTAGAGACAGAATTATTGAATTATGAATATCCTTATGCAAGTATTCGCGTGAAATGCAGCAAGGGTACTTATGTGCGCAGTATCGCTTATGACTTAGGTGAAATGCTGAAATGCGGCGCTCACCTCTCTAATTTGCAACGGATCAGGAGCGGTGTTTTCCACCTTAAAGACTGCGTCAATAGCGAGCAACTTAATTGTCCCGATTTTGATCTTAGCAGTCGTCTTAAAGCCAGTTTATGAAAATTATTTCATCACTTCAAGAATCGCTTGATGCAGAAAAACCCATCATAGCTACTCTTGGAAATTACGATGGCGTTCATCTAGGACATCAAGCCATTTTAAAAAAAGTGACAGGTTTAGCACATAAAGAACATGGAAAAAGCCTCGTCATCACCTTTAAAAACCACCCTTCCTCAATTTTGAATCCTAGCCTTCCGAGCTTGCAGATCTGCAGCTTCGATCATAAAATCCATCTTCTAGAGCAGGCTGGCATTGACCTGGTCGTAGTTCTTGAATTTACCCGGGAATTCGCCAAGCAAACGCCTGAGGAATTTCTACAAAAAATGCTTTTAGCAATCCCTTTTAAAAACTTAATTCTTGGCCATGACGCAGTCTTAGGAAAAGGGAGAACGGGCAATCAAGCCGAAATCGAGAGACTATCACAGAAACTCAATTTCACCGTAGAATATCTCCCTCAGCTAACCATGGAAGATATCATCGTTTCCAGCAGCAAAATTCGCCAATATCTGCAGCAAGGCGATCTTCTCTTCGTTGAAAAGCTGCTTGGAAGAAAATTTTCGATGTATGGGAAAGTGATCAGCGGAATGAAAAAAGGCAGAGTCATTGGCTTTCCCACCCTTAATTTTGCTACAAAAGGGTTATGTCTTCCGCCTTTGGGTGTCTATGCCGTCAAAGTAAAAAGTGAGAGCGAACTTCTGCTTGGCGTTGCTAATCTTGGCGTAGCCCCCACTGTGAGAGAAGATTCCGAGCCCCTTTTAGAGGTGCATCTCCTCGACTGCAAAGAAGATTTGGAAGGAGAATCGCTTGAAGTCATTTTTCATCAATACATTCGACCTGAGCTTAAATTTCCTTCCCTCGAAGCTCTCAAAGAGCAGATTGCTCGCGATGTGGGGACAGCTAAAAACCTTTTTCAATAACGGCAATGGACCGTAATGGACAGGAATGGACTTTTTGCATAAATCTGTGAAAGAATATGCCGTTCTTACAGAACTCAACACTCTCTGTGTGATTTACCTAGGCCTCTCGCTTTCGCTTCGGCCTAGGCTATGATATGAAGGCCCTTCAGGCCTTTTCAATGGTCTGAAGGACCATAATAACATAGCCCAGGCCGAAGCGAAAGCGAGAGGCCTGGGAAAAAGGATAAGCAAAAGCTGAGTTCTGTAAGAACGACATCAGCACACCGCCAATATCAGATCCAAATGGGCGTCTAAATTGCACTGCTATCTTGAATCCAAACGTGGAATGTAAAATCTCGAAGCTGTGTAACCCCCTTTCCAGGAATTTTGATCCTCAGCAGTGAGTTTAATTTTTTCAGCTTTAATGATTTCTTTCAAATCAATTGTAATTTCGAAAAGCTTGCCCTTGATGAAAAAGCAAATAGCATCCTCACTATTATTTTTCACGATGTTGTCATTCGCACCCTCAATAGAAAGGTTAAATAATTCTATCGGAAAAAAAATTTTCTTATTGATCATTACAATCGAAGATTTTTTATTACTATAAAAAGTGGCAAAAACTCTTCCTGCAAGATCATTTGTTTTCTCCTGAGGCAAGTGTGGGCTTTGAGAATCTACGATAAAACATCTCGCTAAAAAAAAGATCTCTTTTTTAGATAGATTTTTTAAGCAATCCGTAAATTTCTTTATTGAAAGTTGATCTTTTTTATTTTTTATTTGAGTGGATTGGATAAAATAATATTCAAGGTTATGTGGAACCATTTTTAAGAAATTAAACGCTTTTGCATTTATTTTCTCTTTGAAAGCTTGAAGAAGGAATAATTTAGTGATTTTATTCGCAGCTTTTTCCCAACATTTGCAGACGCTTCGGACCTTTAAAATTTCTTCTTGTGAAAGAAATTCAAAAATTGAAAAAAGCACATCTGAGTATCCATTTAAATTTGCTAGGCTCACTTGCATTTTTTGCTCCAAAAATTTGCTTACTAAAATTTGCATTAACTTTACACTCGGCTTGTGGCCATCATATGCATAAACCACACTTCCATTGACAAGATTCACAAAAACTCGCTTTAAGTTATCATTTCCAAAGAAGGATTTATCTTATAAATAGCTTCTAAGCCTGTTGTGCTGATGTTGCAATGGGTTAGATTTAAAGAACGCAAAGTATGACTTTGTTTCACAGCTTCAATAATTCCTTTTTCAGAGAGGTATTCGCAACGCGTAAGATTTAATGAAGTCATTATTCGCAGTTTCGTAGCGACCTCTAATAGCGCAACATCTGAAATTGTACAACGCGTGAGATTCAAGTGTGTAAGTTTGGGAATGCTATAGGCTAGTTCTTCAAATCCTTTATCAGTAATTTTTTTGCACTCTTCAAGATTTAATACTTCAAGACCGGCGCAAGCACGAAGGATAATCTTAAATTCGTCATTGTCAATCTGATGACAGCGTGCTAAATCCAGAGATTTTAGTTGTCGCAATTTTAAGAGTTCTCCCCACCCCATATGAGTGATCTGCACATTACTTCGTAAAGATAATTTTGTAAGCTGTGGACAAATTTCTACTATTTTCTTAAGGGCATACTGATCCAACCAACTGCATTGTGAGACATCTAATTCTTGGAGCATGGAAGGCATATCGACCAATCGCTCACTAAATGTCAATGATCCGCTAAGGTCTACGCAAATTAAATTAGGACAACAGTTAACAACATTGCTAAAACCAGCTTCTTCTGTTAATGAATGGCTGAAGATAAGATGTGTAATGACAGAACGCAATTGTTCAAAAAAAGAAAGGGCATTATCTTTGAAATCCAAAAATTCGAACCCTAAATAATCGGGCGCGGCAAAGTATTTAAGCTGAAATCCCAGATTAAGATCATTAATGAAATCGACACATGCCTTTTTCAAATGCATCCAATGCTCTTGATGAGCACTTAAAAGCATCTCGATGACATTGACGCGATGAATATAGCGCTCCAACACCCCTTCGCATAAGGAAACAAGCCCTGGAATTTCCCATTGCGTAGCTTGATGTATGATTTTTAAGACTTCATTTTTTTCCTTTCTCCAAAGGTTTCCGACATTTCCTGTATTAGAAAATTCTTTGACAAGCTGAATGATTTCATAAGAACCTTCGTTTAACTTAACCCACTTCTTGTTTTTATCTTTGCATTCCATGCGCAAAAGATCGCGGAAAAATTTACTTTGCGTCCCTAAGAGAAGCGGATTAATTTCAACTTTTTGATCTTCAATGATGATTTCTATAATAAAGGGAATATAGGGCTCTAAAATGGAAAAGTGCTCACGTAAAACTTTCACTGCGCGCAAGGCCAAATCCATTTCGAGATTATCTTGAAAGAATCGCAATGTTAACAAAGTGATGCTGTCATGCATAAACTCTGAATGCTTTTGACTCCAGGTTTCATCGCCACAAGCATATTCAAAGAAACGCAAGAAATCAGAAGGAGTTTTAATCAAAGCCCTGAAGAGAGCCAGCTCTGTTGGAGCCTTTGCATATCGCTCAAATTGGGCAGGAAGAAGCGCAGGTAAAAGCATAAAATTCCCTTAGCACGTATGCTTCATTATACAATTTTATTTGATATTTCATCATTCTTATTAATTTTATCAAACTGTAGTTTCTCTTTCTCTTGCCAAAATAAATCATTGTTTTATATTATCTCACTTAATTTTGGAGGTTTTTCTTACGTGGAAGGAATAAAAAATACATTTTCTTCAGCTGCACACCATTGTTTAGTTCTTTATGACGCTGTTGCAAGAAAAATCAATTATTTAGATAAGAAAGTCGAAAAATGGGCCTATGATCGCTTTTCTCCTCAAACCGCCTATGTTTCGCTCAGAATCTTGCGCGCCCTTCCCTTCACACCCATATGGGCAGCCACTTATTTTGCCCCACTTCCTGCCCTCGCCATCGCTTTGGGTAGCTTCGTCACCCTCTCCATTGTAAAACCAGATTTATTCACCGGCAAAAAAACAATTGCCTTCTTAACGGGAAGCGCAATGGTTGATGCCGGGTTTGCTGCCTATTACTTTACAAATGTCTTCCTCTCTCCAGTCCCAGTCCCCTATCTTATCCTTACTGCGATGAGTTGTGCGACTGTAGTTATTGGCCTCTTTACAGCAAAAAGTCTTGAGCGCCAAATAAACGCTAATAAGAGCTCTACTTGACCTAATGCACACTTTATTCTAATATGCATTTAATCTACTGAATTTACGCCCAAAGGAATGAATACACAAACAATAAAATTTCTCTCTTCAATTGGAAATTATGTTCTGCTTGTGCTGGGCGTAATCTGGATATCTTTTCGCCGCCCTCCAAGCTGGGATTTAGTTCGCAATCAGATGTATGAAATCGGCGTTATGTCACTTTCTGTTGTCGCCATTACCGGATTTTCTACAGGACTTGTGCTTGCAGCTCAGGCTTTTTTTCAATTATCGGACAAAGGATTAGCAAGCGCAACCGGTTTAATGGTTGCAAAAGCCATGTTGGTGGAGTTGGGTCCCGTTTTGACTGCTTTTATGATCACAGGGCGTGTGGGGGCGGCGATGTGCGCTGAGCTTGGAACGATGCGAGTGACTGAACAAATTGATGCTATGCGATCAATGGCCGTTGATCCTATGCGCCATTTAATAGCTCCGCGTTTTATCGCAGGAACCCTGATGCTTCCCCTCTTGACAGCTTTTAGTATGATTATGGGAATTTTAGGAGGTTATCTTATCTCGGTTTACTATTACAATATGCCTCCTAATACATTCTTGGATCCATTGCCCATTCATATTAAAACTTTTGACTTAGTAAGCGGACTCATTAAAGCTTTCGTCTTTGGGGTTATTATTGTGACAGTTTCCTGTTATCGTGGAATGACGACCACAGGTGGAGCTGCGGGCGTGGGTCGAGCGACGACAAATAGCGTGGTCATCTGCTATTGTTTTATCCTCATTGGCAACTTCTTTTTAACCTTAGCTCTAAATAACTCGTATCCTTATCTTACAGAATTTTTTGCTCGGTGGATTTGGCTATGAAGACGATGATTGTTGTAAAAGATTTGTGGAAGAGTTATGGGAAGCATACAATTCTTAAAGGACTTAATTTAGAGGTCTTTGAAGGTGAAACTTTAGTCATTTTAGGGCGTTCAGGCGTAGGAAAAAGCGTCTTATTGCGGCAGATCCTCGGTTTGGAAAAACCGGATAAAGGGTTCGTCGAAATCAAAGGGCAAAGAGTATCGAGCATGTCGCAGCATCAACTTGAAGGCGCATTGCAAAATATGGGGATGCTTTTTCAAAGTTCTGCTTTATTTGATTCGATGAGTGTTGGAGAAAATACCTCCTTTTATCTAAGGCAGCATGAAGACCTAAAGGAAAAACAAATAGCTGATCGTGTAGCTGAAGCCTTAACGATGGTAGGTCTTGAAGGGACGCAAAATAAAATGCCTTCCGATCTCTCCGGAGGTATGCGCAAACGGGCAGCGTTGGCAAGACTCATTGTCTATAGACCTACGATTTTGCTATATGACGAACCTACAACAGGGTTAGATCCAATAACAGCGATGCACATCAATGAATTGATCAATAAAACTAAGAAGGAGCTGCAAGCTACCAGCATCGTGGTGACGCATGATATCCGCTCGGCAATCGAAGTGGGCGATAGACTCGCATTTCACCATGATGGTAAGATAGCCCAAATAGCTACCCGAGATGAATTTTTTAAAATTGATGACCCATTGCTTCAAGCATTCTTTGAGAATGCGATCTTAACAGAAGAGCTTCTACCCCATCGAAGCAAAAGGAGGCCTTAAGCTATGGCTGATCAAGCCAAAAATGTGATGATTGGATTATTCGTACTAGCAGCCTGCTCCATCATCATCTTTATTTTGCTATTCTTGCATCCTTCTGTTGGAAATGAAGGACGTGTTCTGCATGTGCGTTTTTCCGACATAGACAAAATCAATGTGGGCACCCGAGTGACTTTTGCAGGCAAGCCTGTGGGTGAAGTTGTCGAAATCAG
The DNA here is from genome assembly GCA_013287145.1 of Chlamydiota bacterium. Taxonomy (GTDB): domain Bacteria; phylum Chlamydiota; class Chlamydiia; order Chlamydiales; family Parachlamydiaceae; genus JABDEI01. The sequence continues at coordinate 15,246 of JABDEI010000014.1, read as the reverse complement.
GGAACTTGAAGACGTGATAAAAGGAAGGCATCCGCGGGATGGAAACATCTACGCTTATGAACTTACCTTAAGAGTAGACACGGGCGTTAATATCTACAACAGCGACGAAGTTTCTTCTAGAACATCAGGTCTGCTTGGAGAAAAAAACGTCGCCATTATCCCATTGTCGCCCACACCCGGCCAAAAGTTGCGCATTATCAACGACGAAATCATCTATGCCACAGAAACCGGTTCTGTTGAAGATACACTCAAGGAAATTAGAAATTTCACTTCTAAATTTGAATTGGCCTTAGATAATGTCACAGAGACTTTCCACAATATAAATCACGAAAAAATTGTCGAAAAAGTTTCTAAAATCACAAAAAATGTCAGCGATATTACAACAGCTCTAAACAAACCGGAAATATGGTCTGAAGCTCTTGACAACATGCAAGAATTAATGAGCAAAGGCAAAGCAACTGCCATTAACCTCGACGCCATCACCGCTAAAGTGCGCAAAGGCGAAGGTTCAGCAGGAAGAATTTTGGTTAAAGATGATTTATATCTCAAACTCGATGCGATCTTGAATAAAGGCTCTGTCGTCATGGATGACATCAATCATTATGGAGTTTTATTCCATTTGGACAAAAACTGGCAAAGGCTGCGCTCAAGGCGTCTTAACTTAATGCAAACGCTTTCCACGCCGCAGCAGTTTCGCAATTTCTTCAATGACGAGATGAATGAAATCTTAACTTCCCTTTCGCGTGTGTATATGGTATTAGATGAGTCAGAATCGTTGCAAAGATGTTGCGAACTTATGGATAATCGGGAATATACCAAGGTTTTAGCGGAGCTTTTGCGCCAAGTGGATGCTCTTGAAGAAAATATTCGCATGTATAATCAACAAGTAGTAGATACGGATAGAAGTAGGCAAACATCGAATGGGTGCTGCAGATAAGGGAAAAAAAACTCGATATAAGGAGCCGATTTTCATGGAACATATGCCTTATTCGCACATCGAAAAAGGAACGTTTTTGATTGCAACGCCCGACATCGAGACGGGCTTGTTTTTTCGCGCCATCGTTCTTGTGTGCGAACATAATCCCAATGGTTCTTTTGGACTCGTTATCAACAAAAGTTTGGAATTGGAACTTCCCGAAGAGATCATCAACATCAATCATCTAGCCAATCCCCATGTCGGCGTTCGAGCCGGAGGGCCTGTGCAAACCAACCAGATGATGCTTCTGCACACCTCTGATCAGATCCCTCATCAGACATTGAAGATCTGCGACGGCGTTTTCTTAGGAGGAGACCTTCAATTTCTACAAGAATCGATCACTGAAGAATCCGGACCTCACATCCATTTATGCTTCGGCTACGCCGGATGGGGCGCAGGTCAGTTGGAAAGAGAATTTCTTGATGGCAGCTGGTTTCTGCATCCTGCAGCTTCTAGGTACATCTTTGATACTACTGCAGATAAGATGTGGCAAACGCTCCTGCGCGATATGGGCGGCAAATACGCGACCCTATCCATGATTCCTGAAGACTTAACGATTAACTAAGTTTTTTTGGCAATCAAAGGCTCTTTGCCTTGCAACTGACGAACTTCTTTGATGGTTCTTTTAAGATTCGTTTGAAAAGTATCCGCAATGTTATCAAACCAGGGATATTTTCCCGTTTTTTCTATTAATCTCATTGCTTCTAAAGGATTTTTAACTTCTTCTTTGTTTCTTTCCATAATTATTTCAATTTTTTTCAAGACAATTTGCAACTGCTGTTCACCAGCAGCTAATTTTTCCATATCTTGCTGTGTAAGAGAAATATTTGGCAAAATTCTTGCGTCGTTCGAATCAGAACTTAAGCCGGCATGATATCCATAATATTTTTTCATTTCGTCGGTTCCTAAAACATTGCAAATTTCGATGAATTCATCTCCAAGTCCAATTAAACTTGCCAAATCTTCGGCTTTGGATTGAGGCAGCTGATCTGATTGAATCAACCAACCAAGAACGATTTTTACTGTTGCTATCAATTTTGACCCTTCTCCATCTTTTTTAAAATTGCGCAATATACTATTTCCAAAAGCAGCAATGGCAGCTCTATTTATCCCTTTAAACTGCTCTTCATTCATTGCTTTTAAAAATATCTTAAATTCATCTCCATGAAGATTATCAATATCTTTATTATCTATTTTTTTTAATTGAATTTCTTTTTGGAGATTAATTTGACGATCAATTTCTGAAATTTCGCTTTGACCTATATGACTTTTTTTAAAAAGATTAGATCTTAAATTTTCTTGATATGAATTTTGAAAAGTTTGTGCAATACTTCTGAAATTATTGTCTTTGTGCAAACCCTCAAAAGATTTTTTGGCTTTCGGCTCTTGTTTCAAAAAATTTAATATCATAGCAGCATTTTCTGTTGCTTTTTGATCTCCAAAGCCCAACGCCTTACTCATTTCTTTCTGCAATAATCCTTTTATTATTAATACTGAATCACTAAGTACAAAAGAAGGAACTTTGCCGGCTAACAGTTGCCCTTTTGCCCTTGTTTCATCTGCTGTGAGGTCTAGAGCTAATGTGATTCGTGTTTTTACTAAATCCAAGATTGGATCAATTCCCTCTCTTTCACGCGCAAGCTCTTCTAATTGATGATACTTGTTAATAGCATCAAGTAAATAGAGACCCGCTTGTTGCTTATTATCGGCCACAAGTAAACGCTCGATTTCAGTTTGTAGCCGAATAGCTTTTTTCTGAACATCCTCAGCCAGTTTGTCAAACTCTTTGAACAAGACCTCCATCTTAATGTCCTTGCCCTCATTATACACATCCATCAATAAGGATGATTGAGTTCGCAATTTTTCTATCATCGTATGTATGTCATTTATCTTCTGTTGCTTCTTAATGGGATTAGTCTCATAAGTCAATGAAGCAATTTCCTTAGAAAACATAATCGCAAGTCTGCGAGCACTTTCCTTTGGTTTGGCGATTAATTTTTTCATAAAGTCCGTTGCGTCAGGTGTTAAGAGATTGTTTTTGAGTTGGATTTTATTGTCAGTGAGTTCCAATACTCCCTCGCGCACAGCAAAGCGAATTTTTTCGTTTGCTATACCAATCATCTGATGGATTTTTGGATAGATAATGGAATGTTCCTGTTGATCAACTCCTTTAAGCAAGTCTTTCAATGCATTCAATTCCTTTTGTGCTTGAAAGATCTTAAAGCCTGCTTGCTTTTCATCTTTGGAAGCTTCGTCTAAAAGCTTCGAGATCTCACGCTGACAGTTGGCGGCTTGAACATATTCAGTGGTAGCCATGGCGTCTAAAAGATGTTTTTTTTGAATCAATGAATCGACAAGCATCGATTGACGTGTTATGGCACGCTCCAATTTCATTCCGAAACTCCCAGGAGGCATCTTAACTAACTCCAACTCAAAATTCTGAAGCTGCCCTTGAGCTTCAGCTATGATAAGGTCGATAGAATCAATTTTTGTCTTGAGTTGTTCATCCTTGTCACCTCTAGAAACGTCAAGCATGACCTTATCGAGATATTTATCGACTTTAAGGCATTTTGTCCCAAAGGTATTGACCGATTTAGCAACTCTCATCCCTTGCCGCTGAAACACAGAATCTAAAAGTCCGGTTTTGAGTTTTAAGCTTTTTTGAGTAGTATCGGATATTTTGAGTCTCATAATGTCTTTTTTGAGTAGACGATCGACAAAAAGTTTAGCAAGACCCCCGCGATGCTGTTCAGGTTGCATCTTAGGCTTGGAAACTGCTAATGAGACACTCTTCGAACCCTCGTTGATAAAATTTTTCTCACCAAAAAGTTCAATTTCTCTGTTGGAATTTTCATCTAAAATCTTAGAAAATAAATTGTGATTTTCATTTTTTAGATTTTGTAAATTTTTTAAATAGTCAATCGCACCATCGACCCAGACGCTATCATTAGTAATATAGGCGGCTAATGCCCTTTCTTTTGCTAGCAGAGAAAAAACTTTAAAACGATCAGAGTTTTGTAAAGGCTTTTTTGTGTCAATTTTTGCTTTTAACTTTTTTTCTCCCGATGTAAGGGATAATGCTTTGGTAGATTCAGACTCAATTTTTCGATTTAGGTAGGCTTTTATCGTTAGAACTTTAGCCTTAGCCTCATCAGTATTTGGTTCTTGAATTTGATTATAAATATCCACAGCTTGTTTAATAAGGACAATTGCGTGATTTGGATTTTTGCCTATTTCTAGAAGTTTCTCATTGACTTGATCTTGCAATTGATAAGCATCTGTTAGTTCAGGCTGATTTAATTTCACAAGATAATCGCTTTTTTGCTTCAAAACATCCACGGCTTGCCTGCACTGACGTATTTCCTCCTCGATTTTCACAGATGTTTCGCTTGTGGGAAGCTGAGCTAAACTTTTCTCGTTTTTCGATATATTATCATCAATAGTTGTTAATATTTTCTCGAATTTTATTTCTTTTGTATGTCCCGAAAGAACTTTTGAAATGGATTGGAAAGCATCTTCTAGATCGCGCAAGACTCGAACACAGTTTCTTTCAATTTCCTTAACATCCTCGCCCACTAGTATTAGTTCTTTAGTAACAGCTTTTTTATCTAGATGAGCAGGAAGAATTCCAGCGTGAGTTTCTGGACTATTACTTTTTATAGAAAAGCTCATAAAGTAAACCAGTGAAATTAATAAACAAACATCTATCAATAATAACTCTTTTATTTAATTATACAAATCATCTTATTTATACACGAAAACAAATTTTTAAAATTTTGATTCTATAAGAAAAGCATGTAGAAAGGATAAAAAAGCGATTGAAATCGATTTTGACGGAATATTAGCTACTTTGTTTTCCTATAGAATCGTAGTAAGCCTTTCTTAATAATACTCCTCCTCCATCGGAAATATCCTGTGCTTCACTAAAAACACTCCTTAATAAAGATGAATCTTCAGCAATTTTTTGAAATAGGTGCCTTATGTCATCCATTTTTTTTAATTTTGGAGGAGTGTCCAAATATGGCAGCAAGGCGAGTTCTTTAGAAAGCATAACTGCAATTTTGCCAGACATTTTTTGTTGAGGGGGTGGACCTACAACATCTAATAATTCGTTCCTTAATTGAAGGCTCTCTCTATCTAGCGTGAGTAGGTCCTGACCCAGAGACGAGTGTATTTTTTCACTTGAGATTGCAAACATTTGTTGTATTTTCGGCTGAATAATTTTTTGGTTGGCTGTTTTTCCTAACAATTTTTGCAATTGATTCAATTGCTCTTGAGCTTGAAGGATCTTAAAGCAGGCTTGTTTTTTGTCTTTTTCAGCTTCCAATAATAGCTTTGATATCTCTTTCTGATAGTTCGCAGCTTGTACATATTCAGGACTAGCCATAGCTTCTAAAAGCTGTTGTTTTTGAATCAATGAATCGACAAGCATCGCTTGTTGCGCGATAGCACGCTCCAATTTTATTCCAAAACGTCCGGGGCGCATTTTAACTAACTCTTTCTCTAGGTCATTGAGTTTGACTTAAGCTTTAGTAATGATGACACTCATAGATTTAATTTTATCGTCTAGCTTGTCATTCTCCCCTCTAGAAACTTCCAACATTGTTTTATCGATATATTTATCAACTTTCAAACATTGTGCACCAAAGGCATTAACTGATTTTGCGATCTTCATTCCTCTACGTTCAAACAAAGAATCTAAAAGACCTGCTTTAAATTTCATCCGTTTAGTGTCTTTGCCGGAGACTTTAACCCCCATAATTTCTTTTCTAATCGAGGGATCAACTTCGCCCGTTTTAGCTGTTGGGACGCTAAGAGACCGGGTCTTTGCCAATGACTTAACATCTGACTCTTTTTTGATAAGATTCTCCCAATTAAAAGGAGTTTTTTTTCCTTTTGATCTTGATTCAATTTCAGCATCGATCCCTTTCCAAACTTCTGTGAGAGCACTCAATTTATCGATCATTTCGTTTAGCTCTTTTCTATCTCCGGTAATGTAAGCAGCTTTTGCGCTTTCTTTGGCTAATAGCTCAAAAATTTTATGAGTTTCTGCTGGAGATGATTTGAGAGGGCTGTAGGAGTTCGCCTTGATTTTCTCTTTGAGTTTAAATTCTGCTGGAGTAAGTGATAAAGCCTTTATCGCTTGGGTTTCAATTTTTTCATTCAAAAAAGCCTTCATCGAATGAACTTTAGCCTGGGCCTGCTCCGTCTTTGGCTTAGGAATTTGATTAAATGTATCCACTGCTTCTTTAATGAATTGAATTGATTCCTTGGGATTCTTGTCTATTTCCAGAAGGAGGTCATTAATTTTATTTTGCAAGTCATAAGCTTGTACAAGTTCTGGCTGATTTAAATTTAGAAGATAATCGCGTTTTTGCTTCAAAAGATCGAGGGTTTGCTTGCATTGTCCAATTTCAGCTTCAATTTTTGCCGATTTTTCATTTTTTGGAAGCTTAGCTAATAGACTTTCCTGACTTGTGATGAAGCCATCAAGAGTTGTTATAGCCTGCACAGCGGGATTTTCTAAAGTATCTCGCACAGTTGATTCTCCAACTGAAGAGAAAGCCTCATCCAATCGATGAAGGACTTGAATGCAATGTTTTCCAATAGCTTCAACATGTTCACCAACTTCTTTAATGGCCTTATTTGCAACCTTTTTATGGATAGGTCCTGATGGAACAGTTGTTTGCTGTAAAATGCTGTCTCTTGAAATTTCAGAGCTCATAAAAACCCCTCGTTTAATTAAACAGACATTACTTAAATATAAGTATAACAATAGTTATATTTAAAAAAATTATTAAAACAAAAAAATAGTGTTTTATATTAATTTTTAGTAATCAATACGCTGGAATTATTCGAAAAATTAAAGACGGCTCATTTATATGCCATGGAATTCAGTACAATGTCATCAATTTAAAAAAAATTTATTTTTTTTGAATGGAGCGACAGGAAGCCTTCATACAGCTTAAGCTAAAAAAGAGAAACTGTTACCGCACATACGCGCCAATGTAACATAACATACCTATTATCAGCGATTTAATTGTCGATGACCTGCTTATGATGTGACTAGGGCGTCACTGTTCGGTCTCACATAGTTGCCATCAAAAATAATAGCGTTCTTACAGAACTCAATCATTCCTTTGGAGATAACCCAGGCCTCTCGCTTTCGCTTCGGCCTGGGCTATGATATGAAGGCCTTTCAGGCCATGAAATAAGCACATTTTTTAAAAAATTATCTTTTCAACGGTCTGAAAGACCACAATAACATAGCCCAGGCCGAAGCGAAAGCGAGAGGCCTGGGAAAAATGATAAATAATAAAGAGTTCTGTAAGAACGGCATAAATTTTGGATTTCAAATCATTTATAAATAAACACTCGTGTTAGCTTAACGCATATATTTGGTAGCAGCTCCTCTTTTTTGCTCATGCGACAAGCCTTTTGGAGATCGAATTACAATTTTTTTTTAAGTTGATGACATTGAGCCACGGTCAGTGGCGACACAAAGATGGGTGTTTATCGATACATTTGCAATTGCCCTTTAGGGGAATGCACGGCTTCACTTCGGAGAAATCAGCGACAGCTCGAATGGCACGCAAAAAAAAGCCTTTGAGATTTGACCCTCAAAGGCTTAAGCAGGTAAATAGTGTATGACAAGTATAAATTAACGTTTCGAGAATTGGAACCGTTTACGAGCACCGGCACGTCCATACTTTTTGCGCTCTTTTTTACGAGAGTCACGAGTAAGGTAACCGAGGCCACGAAATTCATGATGCAATTTTTCATCGTCTTCGCTTAGGGCACGTGCGACACCGAGACGAATCGCAATTGTTTGCGCTTCTATTCCTCCGCCTTTAACACGGATGACCATATCATAAGAATTATTGCCGCCGCCGACCTTTTCAAAAGGAGCCAGCAATGTGCGTTGTTGGATATCAAGGGGGAAGTAGACTTCCAATCCTTTGCCATTGATATCGATTTTTCCGGTGCCGGGTCTTAAGCGCACCGATGCGACTGCGGTCTTACGACGACCCGTTGCTATTTTCTCTTCCAACATAGTCCTCTTTATAATCTTAAATGTTTGCTTTAATGGGTTTTTGCGCTTCTAAATTATGCTCTTCGCCAGCAAATACGCGTAGTCTCTTCATTTGCGCTCTTGCTAAGCGGGAATGGGGCATCATCCCTTTCACGGCGTGTTCAATGATATATTCGGGCTTGCGCGCTTGCATTGTGCGATAAGGAACTTCACGCAATCCACCGATTCCGCCTGTATAATAGTGATAAATTTTTTGCGCTTCTTTAGCTCCGGTCACGCGAATTTTTCCGGCATTGATGACAATCACACCGTCGCCACCATCAACATAGCTTGTAAAAGTAGGCTTATGCTTTCCACGCAAAACTTTGGCGATTTCAGCTGCAAAGCGGCCTAATGTCTTTCCGGTCGCATCCAGGATAAACCAATTATGTTTGACTTCTTCTTTTTTCAACATTTGTGTTTTGTTGTTATTCTGAGACATGTTTTTCACAACCTTACTGGTAGTATTGTATAAAATAAGGCACCATCATACTCATTTCAGAGTTTTTTTGCCAACGCTTTTCTTGATAAGAAAGCAATTCCGCCCTTTTGATACTAGAAAAGCAGCATCAAATCGAATTTAGAATGCTGTAAAGCCAGGCTCTAAAGCTTTTGTCACGGATTGATAGATCACGGTGAGCTCGTCGCCAGAAAACCCACTACAATGAGAAGCGCGAATCCCCACGAATTTTTTGCGCGGCCACTGAGTCTTCTTCGCCAAAAGATGGCCGGCAAGTGATCCTTCAGGGGTAAATAGTCCGTCATGCAGAATGTCTTCTTTCCTTTCAGGATGCAGCTTTGATGCTCTTTGAACAACGATTTGAGGATGCCTCAATCTCTCCGATGACTTAGAGCTCAATTGCCAGCCTATAGGCTTAACTAATTTTCTAAGAGATCCTGTCTTCAACGATCCTACAGCATCTTCTAAGGTTCGATAAGTTTGGTTATCGACAAAAGCATAGTGAATATATTTTTTAAATTCATGCCTCTTGCGTGCATGCCCCTGCACGCCGCCGCCCATCGAAGTTCCCCATCCAATGATTTCCTTAGCCCCGATCCCCTTTTCACTGTCTTCAAGAAAGCGCATCACAGCTTCATAAGACGCTACAATGCAATTTCTAGTCCCTGCGCCCTCACTACAGCCAACGCCCGGGTAGTTATAGATGATCATGTTGGATTGAATTTTTTGAGCATGTTCCCATTCAGATAAGGCATTTTCCTCTGCCAAGCTCCCATGGCCATTGGAAAATACGGTCCAACGCCCATTGGATAGGGTATTTTTCTTACCTAAAATATAAGCATCGATTTTGCTGCCATTGCATAAAATGCTGACTCGTTTTCCAATCCATTGGCCTGCATTTTCTTGAAGCCGCTGATAGATTTGGCATCGCCCTTGCACTATCCTCTTTTTGATGCTTGAATAGCTCTGTGATCCCGGGACAAAAAGTGCTGCTGCCTTTGAGTGTGCAGATTTTATGGTATGTGATAAATAAGAGATGCAGTTTATGGGATTTAACTTCTGCAAAAGTTTGGCAGGCAAAGAATTTTTATCAAATCCCAAAGAAAAGATGATGTTCGTTAAATCTCTGGTTTTATTTTGGTATTTTGTATCTGAAGCATTGGCAGGCAGCTTTGCTGGATCTAAATTAATGGTGTAGATAGGCTTCTGGGGTGCTTGGTCAGCCAAAAATTCCGCTTTAGATTGAACAAAATCCAAAATTGCTGGAATTGAAAAACACTTTTTTTCTTGATGTTGGAATGTCTTTAGATCTTGCAGGGAAACTTGATTCGGAAAAGATGGTGTTTGCTGATCTTTTAGGGAATCATTAAATTTTTGTATTTTTTGTTTGGCTTTTCTGTAATAATAAATCGGAACAATCCCAAGAGTCAGGATACCGAGAATAACTAAAGCTATTCCGGAAAGTAACTGGTCTACTCTACTGACCTGTGGTAACGCATTTAATGGCTCCGTTGGGTACATTAAATGCATTTTAGAAAACAAAACTCCGCTAAGCGCTGCCATTTTTTGACCTTCCTGCTTGAAAAAAGCAATAGAATACTGTAAGATCTTCTGCAATAAAAAACGGCGATTTAACCAATAAATTCCTTTAAGGCTATTTGTAATGAGACAGTTAAAAACTTTTTACGTGCGCACTTACGGCTGTCAAATGAACGAACTCGATTCCGAAATCATGGTCGGTCAGCTCGAAAATCGTGGATTAACGCGAATTGAAGATGAATACAGCGCCGATCTTCTCATTTTCAACACATGTTCAATCCGTGACTTAGCCGAACGCAAAGTCATGGGAAAACTTGGTAAATTAGGCCGTTTTTTACAGACTCATCAACCCATTATTGGTGTGACTGGCTGCATGGCTAATGCTAAAAAAGACGCACTCTTTCAAAAAATCCCTCATATTGATTTCATTCTGGGAACGAACAACATCCACGACCTTAATAATGTATTAGATGAAGTGTTATCGACAGGCAATCAAACTATTCGCACCGATGATAAGTTTGAACATGAACTGGATTATTTGGGCGCCAAACGCGATGACAAAGTTAAAGCCTATGTCTCTATCAGCCGCGGATGCGACAAATTTTGCACATATTGCGTTGTGCCCTATACCCGAGGGCCGGAAGTCTCTCGTCCTCCTGAAAACATCGTTGAGGAGTGCCGGCATCTGGTCGCTAACGGCTATAAAGAAATCACTCTCCTTGGGCAGAACGTCAATAGCTATGGAAAAGATAAACCGGAATGGCAATGTCTTTTTCACGATCTCCTCTATCAACTCGATAAGATCCCAGGGCTTGAACGCGTGCGTTTTATGACAAGCCACCCTGTCGACATCACCAAAGAGTTGATGCAAGCTATTCGCGACCTTAAAAGCGTCTGCGAATTCGTTCATTTTCCGGTCCAAGCCGGCTCAAATCGCATCCTTAAAAAAATGCATAGAATTTACACTCTTGAACAGTACCTTGAAAAAGTGCACATGCTCCGTGAAACTGTTCCTCATGTAGCTTTAGGCACAGACATCATCGTAGGCTTTCCTACAGAGACCGAAGAGGAGTTTCAGCTAACATATAATGTCTTAAAAGAGGTCGAATACTCTGTCGCTTTTCTTTTTGCTTATAGTCAGCGCAAAGGCACCCCTGCCATGCGTTGGAAAGATGATATCTCTGAAGAAATCAAACAAGATAGATTGCAGCGCCTGATTCAGATGCAAGATGAGATCTACAGCAAACAGCGCCAAGATATGCTTGGAAAAGAATTCGAGGTTTTGGTTGAAAAGCGCAACTTCAAAGACAGCACCTTGCTAAAAGCGCGCACCCGCTGCTGGAAGAATGTCCTCTTTGCCGGCGATGAGAGCCTCATCGGCACGTTGCAAAAAGTCAAAATCCATAGCTTCAGCCACCAGACGTTATTAGGCGACCTTATCACAAATTCCGGCTTAAAGATGCTTGGATAATCATAAGTAGAAGGACAAAAAGGACTTAAGGGACCGAAGGGACAAAGTGGGCATTAAATGAAGGTTTAAAATGCTGTAAAGCCGGGCTCTAAAGCTTTAGCTACAGCTTGATGAATCTCTTTAAGTTCCTCATCGGAAAATTTACCACAATGATGAGCTGTAATGCCTACGATTTTTTTGCGTGGCCAGTGCGAATTCTTCGCCAACAGGTGGCCAGCAAGCGATCCTTCAGGAGTAAATAATCCATCATGCAGAATATCTTCTTTTGCCTCAGGATGCAATTTAGTGGCTCGTTGAACAACGATTTGCGGATGATTCAATTTCTCCGATGACTTAGAGCTTAGCTGCCAACCTAGAGGCTTAACTAATTTTCCAAAATGTTCACTTTTCATAGATCCTACAGCGTCAGCCACAGTTCGATAAGTTTGGTTATCGACAAAAGCATAGCGAACATCTTTCTTGTATTCATGTCTCTTGCGCGCATGGCCCTGCACGCCTCCGCCCATAGAAGTGCCCCATCCGATGATTTCTTTAGCTCCAATCCCCTTTTCACGATCTTCAAGAAAGCACATTATCGCTTCATAGGAGGCTACCATTCTATTCCTAGCTCTTGGGCCCTCACTGCATCCAACCCCCGGATAGTTATAGATAATCATGTTGGATTGAATCTTTTGGGCATGCTCCCATTCCCACAACGCGGCTTCTTCGGCTAACCCCCCATGCCCATTGGAAAATAAAGTCCAACGTCCATTGGAAATGGTGTCTTTCTTACCTAAAATATAGGCATCGATTTTGCTGCCATTGCACAAAATGCTGACGCGTTTTCCAACCCATTGATTTGAATTTTCTTGAAGCCGTTGATAAATTTGCTCTCGCCCTTTAATGATCCGATCTTTGAAATTTGGATCATTCTTTGCTCCTGGAACTAAAAATGTCGCTGCTTTACCGTGTACCGCGTCTAAGTCCTGTCGAGTAAATGAAGGAGAAAGTAAAGGAGTTAACAAACCTTGAAATTCTCCTTGTAATTCGATAGGCAAAGATTTTGGGTTCAATCCCGAGGCTGATATTAAATTCTTTAAATCGTTGGTTTTATTTTGGTATTTTTTCTCAGAAGCCTTAGCTGGTAGTTTTGCTGAATCTATCTCAATGTTATAGATAGGATTTTGAGGCGGTTCATCAGCCAAAAATTCTTCTTTAGATTGCACAGAGTCCAATAATTTGGAAATTGAAGATGTAGCAATAGGATTTGGGCTACTATTTATCTCGACAGATTGCTCAGAACTCTTTGCTGTTTGATTTTGCAAGGAAGCTTCTTGATTTTGTTGAGGCTCTTGGGCAGGCAATATCTTGATTTGATTTTGCAATGGTTTTTCTTGACTATGTTGCAAGGCTTGAACCGGCAAAGACACCTTCTGCGCTGACAAGTAATCGTTGAATTGTTGTAATTTTTGTTTAGCTTTTCTATAATAATAAACCGGAACGATGCCAAAAGTTAAAATACCCAATGCCACTAAAGCTATTCCGGAAAGCACCTGATCGACTTTGCTTACAGTTTGAGGTAATGCCTTTAATGGTTCTTTCGCATGCATTAAATGAGCTGTAGATAATAACACTTTGCTTAGCTCTGACATTTCCACCTTCATTATTGTTTTTTTATACAAAGTAATAACATATTTAGATAAAAAAGAGCAACGCATGCTTTTATCAGAATTGGAATTAGTGGAATTTTGAAAGAGAGGCTTGATGTCTAAAATCTAGTGCCCTAAAAGACCAAAAGGACCACAAGGACCAAAGAGACGCAAAGGACTTCGGTTAGACTTTTGGTCCCTTAGGTCCTTTATGTCCCTTTGCTTTTAGTGATTTTTACTCAGCTTTGCTAATGACCCCGCAACCCAGGCGTCCGCCAGCATTTCCGGTAGGCTGAGTTTTAAAGTCATCGGGATCGGCATGCACGATGACAGATTTGCCGATGATGCTATTTGGTCCTTCTAAAGCAATGACAGCGTCAACGCGGTCGTAGTGTGCATGGCCTTGATTGTCTGCTTCAATGTTGCCAAGATCGCCTACGTGGCGTTCATGGGCTTCAGGGGCCCCATGCTTTTGACTAGTCGGATTAAAGTGTCCACCTGCTGAGGAAGCATCGGGAGCGCTGCAGTCGCCATGTTCGTGAACATGAAAACCATGTTTGCCGGGCTTTAGGCCTTCAATATCGGCAATCACGTGAATACCGTTGGCAGTCTGAGTAAAGGTCACCTCGCCATGGACGGCATTTCCCTTCGTAGGATGAATCGTAGCCACAGCATGAACCTCTGATTCTGAATAAGCATTTGTAGCTCCGATGGAGCAGCAAGTTAAAAGAGCAAATAAAGAAATTTTTTTTGAATAAAATATGGTCATATTGACTCCTCAAATCTATAAGTTTTACTAAATGTGAGCTTAGTCAAAAAATTGCTATTCACGCAATCTTATAATAATTTTTCAAAGTCAGCTTCTGAAAGGATGGCTATCCCAAGAGACTTAGCTTTATCCAGCTTAGAGCCAGGATCTTCCCCGGCAAGAATATAATGAGTCTTTTTGCTCACAGCCTCAGAGACTTTGCCTCCACGCTCCTTAATCAGAGCAGCTGCGGCCGAACGGGTATAGTTCGCAAGCGAACCGGTTAACACAAAGATTTTTCCATTGAAATCGTGCTCAAAAATTGCGCGTTTTTCTGCTTGACGCGGCTTGACATACAGAAGAAGACGTTGCATCTCCTCCTGATTTTTTTGATCTGCAAAGTACTCGACAACAGCGGTAGCAACTTTATCGCCTATGCCTTCAATTTTGCACAACTCTTCATAAGTCATTTTTGCAAGCGCTTCGATGTTACCGACATGCTCTGCCAAATCTTCAGCAGTACCTGTTCCGATATGCTTAATACCAAGAGCCATAATGAAGCGGTCTAAGGAGACGTCGCGCGATTTTTCAATGCTTGTCATTAGATTTTGAATTGATTTCTCTTTAAATCCATCCAATTGGGATAACTGCTCTTCCTTCAGCTGATACACATCAGAAGGTCTTTTCACAAAGCCTTTTTGGAATAAATTCTCCATGACTTTTACGCCTAAGTGTTCAATATCCATCGCATCTTTGCCTGCAAAATAGATGAGGCTTCGCAACTGCTGTTCGGGACAATATAATGCGTTAGGACACCGATAGGCAACTTCACCTGAAACCTGCAAAACAGCATGTCCGCAAGCAGGGCAATGCTTTGGCATCTCCCAGGCAAGGGTGTGATGAGGGCGTTTTTCTTTATCGACGCTGACAACTTTGGGGATGACGTCCCCGCCCTTTTCAATATAAACAAAATCGCCGATGCGGATATCTTTTCGGTCAATCTCATCTTGATTGTGCAATGTTGCGCGCGAAATCGTACTTCCGGCCAAGAAAACGGGTTCTAGCTCAGCAACAGGAGTTAAGACACCGGTTCGACCTACTTGCACAGTAATATCGATAATGCGTGTAAGTTCCTGTTCTGCAGCAAACTTGTATGCCACAGCCCAGCGCGGATTTTTTCCAGTTGTGCCGATGTGAGTTTGCTCGCGCATATCATCAAGCTTCACTACGATGCCGTCGATGTCAAAGGGAAGTTTTTTACGCATCTCGCGAATTTTTTCAGCAAAAGCCCACATTTCATCCAATGAATGAACCTTTGCGATGTATTCTAAGATGGGCAAACCAAGCGAGCG
>JABDEI010000013.1:10418-29596 GCA_013287145.1 Chlamydiota bacterium | reverse complement strand
GCCGAACCTATCGTTTTTGATACCATTCCTGTCTTAATCGCAGAGTTTTTATTTACCTTTGCCTTATGCTTTGTTGTTTTAAACGTCGCTACAAGTGCAAAAACAGCCGGCAATTCTTACTTTGGACTTGCCATTGGCTTCACAGTCCTAGTAGGTGCTTATGCTGTTGGAAGCATTTCCGGTGGTGCATTCAACCCCGCCGTCGCTTTGGGAATAACTCTCTTAAATCTGAGCATTTGGTCGCATTTCTGGGTGTATGTCGTTGCTAATTTGTTAGGAGGGGCTGTGGCGGCCTATGTTTTTAAAGGGGCTCATTCAGATGAGTCTTAGCAAATTCTAAAAAGGGCGAAACATGAAAACAGCTTTAATCAAAGGTCAAACAGCTTTTATTACAGGTGCTTCTAGCGGCATTGGAAAGGCTTGCGCCGAGCAATTTGCCTCCCTGGGCGTCAATTTAGTGATAACGGCAAGACGACTCGATCGCTTAAAAATAGCCGCCGAAGATCTATCCCAAAAATATGGGGTTAAGGTTCTTCCTATGCAGCTCGATGTTCAAAACAATGAACAAGTAGAATCTGCTTTTAAACAATTGGAAAAAGATAAAATCGAAGTCGACATTTTACTCAATAATGCCGGTCTAGCTCTTTCTTCAGATAGGATGCAAGATGCCAAGATAAGCAATTGGGATACGATGATCGACACCAACATCAAGGGTCTTCTCTACGTAACCAAAGCCGTCCTCTCTTCTATGATAAAAAGAGATCGCGGCCATATCATCAATATCGGATCCGTAGCTGCCCACGGCTGCTATATCTCTGGGAATGTCTATTGTGCGACAAAGCACGCTGTTAGGGCTATTAACAAATCCCTGCGCTTGGACCTGATGGGCACAGCAATTCGGGTAAGCGAAGTCGATCCTGGTGCTGTTGAGACCGAATTCAGCATCGTCCGATGGAAGGACGAAGAAAAAGCTAAAAAGCTCTATCAAGGCTTTGATCCCTTAGTGGCTGAGGATATTGCCGATGCCGTCATCTATTGCGCCACAAGGCCTTTACATGTAAATGTGGCCGAACTTGTTGTTTTCCCACAGGCCCAAGCTTCTCTTACAGATATTTATCGACAAAACGAAAAACCAAAAGGCATCTTTGATATCACCTCAGAAAAATGAGTAAATAAAATCGAATTTGTTTTTTATTCATCCTTCACTCTTCCGCCTTCATCCTTTCTTCTTCTCCCTACGCCTAATATGCCAATAATAAGAGATGCCCTCAGAACTTTATTGAAAATCTGATTTATGTTTGTTATGCTTCCGGCAATTTCAAACCGCAAATTCAGGAATACATGTCTATTAAAATTACAGTACTTTACGACAATCGCTGCGATAATTGCCATTTGCAGGAAGGATGGGGATTTTCTGCCTTAGTAGAAAATGAAAGAAATAAAATTCTTTTTGATACCGGCGGCGACTATCAGGCCTTTTCTTCAAATGTCGACAAATTGAAAATCTCATATGACGACATTACCCATCTTCTTTTTTCCCATCGTCACTGGGATCATATTACCGGTTTTAAAGATGTTATAGAAAAAATTGATTCCAAAGCTCTGCTTTATGTTCCCCGAACTTTTCCCTGGACTCTCCGCAGGCAGGCTTCTTCGCGGTTAAAGTCTAAAGTAGTGAAGTCATTTGAAGAAATTGCACCCAATGCTTATTCACTGGTGCTGAAGGGAGGACTTTTTCTCTATGAGCAAGCCCTTATTTTGAAGACTCCAGAAGGGCTTGGCATCATTACTGGATGCGCTCACCCAGGAATTATCCACATCATAAAATCAGCACAAAAACATCTACCGGAACCGATCTCCTTTGTCATGGGAGGATTTCATTTATTATTCCAGCCTGGACAATATTGTAGGGATATCGTAAAGCAATTTCAAACCATAGGTGTCCAAAAAGTTGCCCCTTGCCATTGTTCAGGGGATCATCTAATTCGTCAATTTCAAGACGCGTATGGCTCCAATTTTTTCAAGGTCGGTACGGGAACAGTTCTAACTTTTTGAATTTATCGTTTATTATTATCATTGAAAAACAAATCTTTTAATACTTTTTGAGGAGATCATTATGTCAGGTCCATTATTTAGAACTGATTTTAGCCACACTTTTACTCCCGCCCCCTATCAGCATCCTAGCAATACTCAAACGATCTCAGAAAGTAATGGGGTCGTGGGTAAAATTATTCGTTGTTCTAAGTGCCGAATAGAATTCTGTAAAGTTTCAGGTAAATATTCTAATTGCTCAGATGGAAAATCGTTCAAAGATAAAAAAGGCACAAATCATATACCGTCACAAGATGGCGTCTTTGAAATCATTCACTTAGGAAACAATAAAATGAAACTTAATCGGATCGGCGACCATGATCATAACGAATGGGAATCAGACGAAGATGAACAAGCCTATAAGAGCTTATGATCTTTATGAAATAGTAAAAGTTCCTTTTCCTTTAGATTAGGATTAAGCTATCGATTAGACAATCAGAGGAGCTCTTCTATTGGGTCACAAAGGTTGTTATCATTGAATATCTTGAAATACTTCCTTCCAATAACTGATTTTTCCATTTTGAATAGTAAGAATTGCCTTCGCATCAAGATCTCTTTGTTGTCCTGTTTTATCGATACAATGAACCTGGAAGTGAATTTTGGCTTTCTCTCCCTTAATCACGGGATCTTCTAAAAAATTAGAGTAAATTACGCTTTCATATTTTTGCTGCATTCGATCAATATAAGCAATGAATTCAAAAATTCCTCTACAAAGAATTTCATTATTGCTTTCAATAATGCATTCATTGTTCAAATATCCTTGTAAGGAATCGACGTCGATTTTATTTTCAGGATTTCCTAGATAAGAAAGATAAGAGAAAAATTGATCGATAAACATTTTTTTATTCAACTCCTCAGCACGTTCATTTTGGAAATCAATGCTTTTACTATCATTACTCATATTTGATTTAGAGTAATAAATTGGACTCAATTCAGCGCAAAAAGCATCTGCAAAAAAAATAAGTGGAACACATAGAAACATCATAATCATAGATGAATTTTCTAAAAAAAGATTTTTTTAGCAATTAAAAAAGATGAGCTATGCAACATTATGGCTTTGCTAGATGGGAGTGTATATACATTAAAAAAGCGGTGATAGAAGTGAAAATCACAATTTCCTAAAAAGTTCTCAACGTTCAAAATCATGAGGCAAGTTTTAAATATGAGGTGGATGTGAACTGCATTTTAAAATATCTAATCCTGTTTTGCTGTTTACAAAACCCTCTCTTCACTGCTCAAATCGCTACATTCTACGGTCCTATCGAAGTGGATGAACCTGTTCTCTTAGAACTTATCGAAAGTTCAAGCTTCCAAAGACTTAAGTTTATCCATCAGTATGGCGTCGCTTATTATACAACCCACCCTGAGGAATATACACGTTATGAGCACTCCTTAGGCGTTTTTGCCATTCTTCGTTTGAAAAAAGCTTCCCTAGAAGAACAAATCGCAGGCCTTCTTCATGATGTCTCTCATACGACTTTTTCACATGTGGGAGATTGGATTTTTGGCAAGCAAAGTAAAGAAAAAGACTATCAAAATAGTATTCACGGCCTTTTTTTAGAACGCTATGGCTTAAGTGCTATTCTTGAAAAATATCATTTCTCCGTCGATCAAATCCTGCCTTTAGAAGATCTTTTCCCCATGCTTGAAAAAAAAGGTCCAGCGTTATGTGCGGATCGAATTGAGTATAATATCCAAGGCGCCTACCACCAAGGTATTATTACCCATGATGAAGCTATGCAGATTATTGCAGATCTTCAATTCATCGATGGCGACTGGGTGAGCACTAACGTTGGACTCATGACAAAATTGTCCCATTTTTCTCTCTTCATGACGCAAAATTGCTGGGGCAGCGCCGCTAACTATCTCACCTCGCATTGGCTTGCTCAAGCGATCTTAAGAGGCGTTGATCTTGGATTTATCACTTATGATGACATTCATTTTGGAATCGATGAAACAGTTTGGAATATCCTCATCAATTGCCAAGACTCGATTATCCAAAAGCTAATGAAAATGGTGCTCTTTGCCGATTCTTATTATAGCTTTGTCGACGCTTCAGAAGCCGATATGATTATTAAAAGCAAATTTCGTGGAATTGACCCTCTGATCATATTGGACGGAAAGAAGACCCTGTTGTCTCTCATCGATTCGGCTTTTTGTGAAGAATATAATAAAACTAAGGAAAAAATGGAAAGGGGTTGGGCCATTCGAATTCATGAGCCAGCATATGCCCTAGTAAGACCAGAAGGCTTGTAAGCCTTCTGATACTAGGCACTGGACATTAAAACAATCTTACACCACAGAGAGCTACAGGAGGAAAAATGAATAAATAAAATCGGATGTGTTTTTCATTTATCCTTCACTCTTCCGCCTTGATCCTTCTTCTCACTGTAGCTCTCTGTGGTAAAAATCATATTTTAAAATCCAAGCCAAACAAATCATGGCTGATGATAGCGACCATATGGTCAACCATCATCAGCCAAGCGTTATCGTTGATGCCATCCGAGAGATTCTGAATAATTCACAATAACTACAAAATCTCAGTGTTATTGAATTTTTAAACAAACGTTTCTTGTTTAAGTCGGGCAGAAACACTGATTTCAGCTTTAAAAAGTTTTGAAACAGGACACCCCTTTTCAGCAGCCTTAACAGCGGCGTCAAATTTGCCTTTATCTGCTCCAGGAATATCTGCGACTAAGTCGATATGGCTCTTCGTGATAGCAAAGCCATCTGAGACTTTATCGAGTGAAATAGTCGCCGTGGCCTCAAGTTTTTTTGGGGACATGCCAGCGTTGCCAAGTTCGTTGGATAATGCCATAGCAAAGCAGCCTGCATGCGCTGCTGCAAGGAGTTCCTCAGGATTAGTGCCTTTGCCATTTTCAAAGCGCGTGCTAAATGAATATTGCGTTTGCTGGAGTACACCACTCTCTGTTGAAATGGTGCCCTTACCATCTTTTAAGCCGCCTTGCCATACTGCTGAAGCTTTTCTTTGCATAATGTTTTCTCCTCTTGTTCAAATGCGTTTATTGGTTAATTGATATGTATACTGATAGGCAGATTAATTTTGCTAGGCAAAGCTTAAAAGACCAATACTTCCTTGCAAATCCCTTAAATCACAGTAGGCTGTGATCAGGACGCCATAAACAGGCTCTAGATAGAATTAAGGGGTTTATACAAACTTCGATCGAATGGTAGAAACCTATCTAGGACAAAGCGGTACGGCAAACCACACACTTGTGCAAAGATATTTTGCCGTACCGCTTTTTTAAGGAGCGTCGTAGATACGTAATGCGTATGGGATCTTCCACACTGAGCCCGCGACTTAAAATACCTTGGCATTTGAAAGCAATAGTTTGGTACAAGAAGAAAGAATTTAGGCTCAATGTGGCAAAATATAGCAGAGAAGGAAAGTAGTCATGGTATGGAGAACTGGCCGTTGGCTTGATGAAAATAGTTATAACCAACGAGTTTTAGCAACAGAAAAAACTAATTCAGAGTTTGAACAATACGTAAGCAAAGTGAATTTCAACGATCCTGATCAAGTTAATGATTTGGCACTACTTGTGAAAAAAAATCTTGATGTGATCGGAGATTTGGCAAAGACGTATAAAAACAGCCTTGTAAAGCTTTCGTTAAAAAAGATTACGCATGAGTTTGTTCCGGATACGAATTTCCTTTATTCCCGCGATATAGCAGGCCTGCTTCCTAGCTGGATGAGATATCATAATAGCGATATAGAAAATTTGCAGAGTTTTTTTTATCTTTTAGTCCTGCGCATTAACGAACTAGGAAGGTGCAAACTTAACGATGAGGATGGAAGCTTTGCTAGATATTTTGTAATCCATCAAAATGAAATTTACCTCGGGCTTGGCAAATTGACCCATACTTACCTTACAGAAAATAAATACAAGAAACAGAAAGAAATTCAAGTCATTAACACATGCAGGCTATTGCTGGAACCCTTGGGTCAAGCTTTTGATCAGTTATTTGATCCTAAAAAAGAACAAGTTAACAAGGCTGCAACTTATCCATGGATGCTAAGAAGCGTCAACCATATTGCCGATTTTTTGGAGTTGGAGCAATTTGCAGAAATCCGGCATTATTTGCAAAATATGCCTTCACAGATCCATTTTCCCTCTAAAGAAAGTTTCATATTGATCTGTCTGCGCGCAGGGATTGAAAATGCATCTTCAGAGATCAAGAATCTCAATAGAATAATCGAAGAAAAAAAAATACCTCTCTACAAAGTGGAAAGGAGCAAGCAAGAACTTGTGCAAATAGGGATTGAAATAAACAAAGCAATACAAGAATCCTGTATTAAGCTGCTTGAAAATGACGCCTTCAAAGATATTCACTTAGAGTTATGCCTTGCACTTTTTGATCTTGATAGGCTTATTGGCTATTCCAAGCCCCAAACTCCCAAACTTAACTATTACGAAGTCCAAGACCCTGAAATCAAAAAAATCGTCATGCAATACGTCCAACACAATCTCTCGTCTTTAAAAAAAAATGAAAAAGATGAGAAAACTTTGAAGGCAAAACTCATACAGTATTGGAGGCTCGTTAAGGAAAAACTAGGGTCTTTTTTATGCCATATGGATCCTTATAAAAAAATTATTTGTTTCCTTGATAAACCTTTTGATGTCAACGCCGATCCAAATAATCCAGGTCTTCCTTTCACTTGTATTGGATGTGGTGATGTGGAGAGGTTTATCTCCAATGTTTGGCTAAAGTTCGATGATTTAAATGCAATCGACTTGATGAAATCAGAGCATCGCCTCGCATTGCTTAACTCGGCAGAAAATGTGATCTTAGAAGGGTTTAAAGAAAAAACACTCAAAGAGGATGCTTTACAGAATTGGATAACGCTCTTTCCCGAACTCCTTGAACTTGGAAGTCTAAAAAAATTGAAGATGGAAGTGGAAAAAAAATCATTTGAAACACCACAAGATCGCATCGCTTATATTTGCCAAGAGTTGAAAGGCAACTTAGAAAATTATCTTTAAAAACTATTTTTTGTCGCAGGAGTTCAAAGCAATGCCTAAACTGCTTGTCAATGGGGTGAATCTTTACTATGAGCTAATGGGCTCTGGAAAACCGATAGTTTTAATTGCCGGCTTTACATGCGATCATACGGTCTGGAGCCAAGTCATTCCAGAATTGGCCGCTGAGTTCCAAGTGCTTGCCATAGACAATCGAGGTTCTGGACAAAGCGATAGTCCAAACAATGCCTATTCCTTGCAAGATATTGCAGAGGATATTAAAGCGTTATGGCTGCAATTGGGGTTGAAGCGCCCAAGCATAGCTGGCCATTCAATGGGAGGTGCCATTGCACAACGTATTGCTTATCACTACCCAGAGGAAATACAAAATCTAATTCTTTGCAATGCATTGATAAAATTTACCCCAATAAGTCGCTATGTGCAAAAATTTGTATTGGATCTAAAACGCATGAAAATGCCCCTAAGTATGATGGTAAAGGCTATCATGCCATGGCTTTTGTCAAATGAATTCCTTAACAATGATAGCGCTATCGAAAATTTTATTCAGCTAGCCGAGAACAATCCACATCCTCAAGACCTTGTGGGCTTCGAACGGCAACTTGATGCTTTATTGGCCTTTGATTCCAACTCTTGGTTTCACGAAATCTCTGTTCCCACTTTAGTGATAGGCAGCGAAGAGGACCTTTTATGCCCTAAAGATTCAGCGCGTCTTGCGAAGGGAATAAAAAACGCTAGGTTTGTAAATATTCCCCACATGGGCCATTTGCCCCTCATCGAAAGGCCTCAAGTCATTGGAAGAGAGATCTCTTTGATGTTGAAAAACAATCACCTTCAATAACGATATCAGACAATAATTCGACATATTCCTCAATGCCATATAGCACCTGTCGGCCCTTAAATGGACTAAAAGTGCAAATTTAGGCGCGCAGGATAGAAATCCAACGGGCCTGTCGGCCCTATGGCAGGGATTTTTAAGGGCCAAAATCCCATAAAGAAGAGTAGAAAGAGGCGCTCAGAACTTTAAGCACCTAAACAGAGGAAGGATTATGAATTTAATCTTCCCCCATCATTTAAAGAAGTGTTACGTTCGTAGCTTCTGGACCTTTGCGACCTTGGCCTTCTTCATACTCTACGTGTTGTCCTTCGCGCATTGACTCAGGATCACCCTGAATGTTGTTAGCGTGAACAAAAAGGTCTTTGCCGCCATTGTCAGGTGTAATAAAACCAAAACCTTTTTGTGCATTGAAAAACTTAACTTTACCTTTTGATTTAGCCAAAATATTCTCCTTACTTTCATTTGTGAAAATTCTTACAGTAAAAAACCTTTCTTTACTTATAAGATATTTTTTCTTCATCTTATCATAGAAGGGTATTTTCGAAGTAGAATGTAAATTCTTTTACAGAAAAAAAATGGTGTGAGACCTACAATTCTGACATTTTTTTCTTTGCTTATTCGATAAATTTAGACCCATAGACAATGCAAAAGGGCAAGATGAACAAAGGGTAGGGTTCATCTTGTCATTATTGTTTCTCCATCAACTTAAAGGGAGCCCAAAGGGCCTCTCGGCCCTTTGGCGCGGATTTTAAAGGACTGGTATGCTTTTAGGACGTTTAGCCTGCAATGGGATTTTTATCTTTAATGCAACCGCGGAACAGCATCGTATCGCCATCCATAATGAAGTAAGCGTAACTACGGTTGGCATTGAAATGAAAAAACTCTCGCATTTTTTTAATTGGCGCTGCCATCTGACGTTCAAAGTTCATAGCCGTAACAGCAGCGGCTTTTGTACCTTCCTCATCATTTTCAACGAAAGTCTTATGAAGAACATCTGATACGTCTCCCTGCCTTTACTTTTCTTTATTGACCACAAAAAAGTCTCCATCTAGTTTCCATACGGTGACACAACTAGGAGAAAACCATGC
Organism: Chlamydiota bacterium; assembly: GCA_013287145.1. Classification (GTDB taxonomy): domain Bacteria; phylum Chlamydiota; class Chlamydiia; order Chlamydiales; family Parachlamydiaceae; genus JABDEI01. Next base: position 20,579 of record JABDEI010000013.1, on the reverse strand, counting down.
ATAAAGTTTCAGATAGCATATCAAGAGTTGAAAAGGTGACTAATGAGCTAAATAATGTTCTAGAATTATTTAATAACAACAAAAATCCTTCCGACGAAGTTACCGTAACAACAAGCAACGGCAGAACATACAAAGTTGCCTACGTTTTAGAGACAGAAAAAGGAAACTGGAAGATCACGAATCTTGTTTCCCGGGGGATGTTTGTTTGTGATAAATGCGATATCGCTTCAAAATATCACGTTGGAGACGCTTGGTTACAATTCATCCACGATGCAAGTGTAGTAAGAATGCACAGTTCATTGATTCATTTTTTCAAAAATCATCCCGCACATGTGCCTCCAGAATCGCTAGAAAAAGTGGCAACCGTCTTCATAGAGTAGCTTAAACAATAAATACAAAGACCTTATTTATGTAGAGGAAGTCCAGAGGGTCTTTGCCCATTTTTTGAGGGGTTTTTAGAGACAGAGCCCTTCAATGGAAAGACGCATTCAGAACTTTTGATTAACATTTACCAATACATCTCATTTCAAATGACCTGCGGCATATTTATGTAAAACACTCGCAATAAGAGTTTGATAAGGTAAGCCTTCGTAAGCCGCTATTTGTTTAATGTTAGAGAGATCATTGCTTGTTAACCGAATATTAATGCGCACATCTTTGCGTAAAGTTTTAGCTGCTATTTTGCGCGCTGAAGATTTCTCTTTTTCAACATTTTTTATAGTTTTCCATTCATCTTTTTCAAAAGAAGATAAAAGTTCTTCTTCTTCACGATCAAGTTTACTTGAATCAGCTTTTTTGTTTTTTTTCATGACTTCTCCTAGATATATTTCTTTTTAGCTTTCCTGCTAGGAATAATAGTTTTTAAGAATATGTTACCATCTGCATCTACAACAAAGGGGACTAAATACACATATTCCTTGACGCTGACTACGTAAATTTTTTGATCCGTATACTTTTCCTGATTGGGATGTTCAAGAATGTCAACAATCTGATTATCCTCAATTGCCGAAATGATTTCCTCAAAGCTAATATTGCGTTCATTGATGAGTTTGAGGTTTTTTGCGGGAGAGAAGATATAAATGGGCATTTTCCCTCAGGAATTTAACCCTATCATAACCTAATGTATGCCTTTTGTCAACACTCCAAAGGCTAATATAAACACATGTCATCTTAGAGATGATTCCTCAGCATACTTTCTGCTTAAGAAAAATTTTGGGTCATTGTAAATCAAAGCAATCGATAAGAAAAGTAATAATAAAGTTTGAATCACTTTGGTATCAGGATGGGTTGCAAAAGATTCATTAAAAACTCCTGCGGTGACATGAAAGATGACCGCAACCATGATATTTCGATGGGTTTTATAATATAGCCAGTTCATCAACAGCACAAACGGAATTAAGCTGAAGACAAAGTTTAAGGAGTAGATCCAGCCCATCTCCACAAGATTACTGTGGTAATAACCTTTGATAAATGAGAGCGGAAAATGCCAAAAAGCCCAAAACACAGCAAAGATCATTGAAGTGGTAAAGAGGCTAAAACGGAACCTAAGGCAGTCAGTACCATAAGAGTGCCAAGCAAGCTCTTCTAAAACAGGAGCTAATAAAAGCATGACCCAAGCTGGAAAAAGCGAGTATGAAAAAGAGATTCCACCTGAAAAGGCAAACTGATTAAAGCTATAACCAAAAATCAATGATATAGCTTGAGCCGATAAGATGCTGCCAAGCATAAGAAAACATGTTAAAAAGAGATAGATCGGTCGTGCTTTTTTAAATGTAAAAAGTCTATCCCACAAATCGTGGCGTAATTTAGGGTTCAAATACATCATCGAAAATGCGATGACCATAGGACTCGCTAACCCCACCACTCCTAATACTCCGCTCAAAATAGCATAAGAACCATTACCCATTGGAAGATGGCTTAAATATGCCGCCGCGAACCAAAAGGTCCATGGGAAAAGCGTGCATAAAAAATAAAAAAGAATTGGATGTTTATACTCATTGATTGTCTGCATCATTTCCGATAATTTGTTTTGTTAAATCGAATCTTTTTATTTCCAGAAAAAACCACGTCATCGAATGCTCGAAAACAGCGGTGAAGTAAGCAAGAACGCTCTGGACGAATTAGACTGACTGGACAATGTCCAATCAGTCCAATCAGTCCAATTAGTCCAATTAGTCCAATTAGTCCATATTCATCGCTTAATATCTGTTTTTTTTAAATCAAAAAGTTCATGAAGCGGAACATAAGGCTCGGGATGAACAAACTCTTCCCTGCGTGGTATGGAAATCCAATGAAGCGCTATCGCTAAAGCTATTAACATCATGCTGCTTCCCAAAATTTGCCGAACAACTGTGATTTTTGCAGGAGAAAGTTTTGTCAATTCGGTTATTTTTTGAACTAAATAGGCAAGGATCAATATGAATAAACTGGCCCCTAAACCAAACATCAATGTCAAACACGTCAGATAGAAATCAACTGATTTGGGTGCATAATAATCAAGTTGTGGCATAAAAGGGCCAACCCATGTAGACCAAATAAACCCAATTAACAGACCATAAATAAGCCCTTTTGCAAAGTCATTTGCAGGGATTTTTATTTTAAGCCTGTTTGCAAAGATCATCACTAAGCCAAACAATGCTGTAAGAACGATAGCTACGTACCTAAGGACCTCACCTTGCAAATAGATAGCATAGATAATAGTATTTAAAGCTAACGTAAACACAGTATAGCTAATCGTGAATCCCAGAACAACCCCAACTAAACTCCCCTTCCCTTTAAGTGTGCCGCCTGCGAGCACTGCTGGATATATAGGCACTAGCATGGTAGATACTAATACAGAATAAAAACCTGATACAATGGGTAAGAGAGTCAAAACAAGAAAAACTACAAAAAAATCACTAAAATCAAACATGCAGTGGACGCGATTACATGGTTTTAAAATACTAGATTCACTGACAACTTGAATTCTTGAACCGATGCTTTGATAAACAACAAGAAATTATTTTGCAAGAGAGATGAAGAAGGAAGAGAATGTTAAGAACTTTTGACTAGACAAGCTAAGACTCACTTTATACAATTATTGTAAATTTTTAATTTGAATAGTGAGCAGGATGAGTGCATTAATTCCGAAGCACGGCGGGTACCGAAGCCTAAAGACTTTCCAAATTTCTCAACTTGTTTTTGATATCACCGTGCGATTTTGTGATCGATTTGTGAATAAAAAAAGCCGCACTCATGATCAGATGGTTCAGGCTGCTCGTTCGGGAGTACAAAATATAGCAGAAGGAAGTCAAGCGTCTGGGACTTCAAAGAAAACGGAACTTAAATTAACAAACGTGGCTCGTGCAAGCCTTGAGGAATTGAAACTAGATTACCAAGATTTTTTGCGTCAACGCAAATTGAATCTATGGGATTACGATGCACGAGGAAAAGACCTTATCAATCTACGCTTAACTACAGCAGATGAGTTTGCCTTATGGGTGAAACATATGAATCAGACGCGAGGAGAGGATCTATCAGAAATCGCGGCCAATGGCGTATTGGTATTACTTTCCGTTGCCTGTTCGCTATTAGACAGGCAAATAGCTGCTCAAGCAGAGGCATTTCTACGAGAAGGCGGGTTTACCGAACGTCTTTATCATTTCAGATCGAATGCTCGAAAGCAGCAATGAAGTAGACATCCATTGGACGTTCTGGACTAATTGGACTAACTGGACAATGTCCAAGCCGTCCGATCCTTCCGATCCTTCCGATCCGTCCAATTAGTCCAGCTAGCCCATGTCCAGAAGATAAGCAATTCCCCTGCTCGAACAAGAAAAACTTGGAATTTTTACAATAAAAAGCCATCATGCTTTAGAGATGTCTCTATGGGTCACTAGCGCGAATGTTTTCGATTTAATAGCACCGAACATTTCCTCTTCATTCAGCAAAGTATGGGATGTTACGTAAGTTTCCTTACGAGGATTTTGATGGAGAAATTTAAGAAACTTATAAATTAAACTCTGGCTAGGAAGTCGATTGTAAAAAATTAAAATTATATCATAGGCGGCATACTTTAGGATGATATTGTCCGTAGAATCAAGAGTGATGCCAGCCCTCTGTTGTAATTTTTTAAGTAGATTGTAGTCTAATCCCTTGTGAAAATAAATTTCATCTATTCCAAATTGCGTGTGTTCATAATCCATAGTTTGATTCGTCATAGTTTTCTTATTGTCAGCATGCTGCGAACGCTGAAACTCTCTGACCAAAAAAGAGTTGTTGCTTTCGCGGAAAGTTGTATAACCGACTCTTCATTAATTGTCGAGGACAGAGGTGGAGGCGCATTCAGAACTTTCGACTTGCAAATGATTGAGAAGTTGCACAAATTTGATAATTTTCCTAATGTGGCCAGATAAAATCTTATAATATCCTATGTTTATGAATATTGTGGGTCAATTATGATAAGCATATTTACGACAGCTGTTGGATCAACACTTAATCTTACAGATAGCACAATTCGCACACCTCTCAACCCGCTTAACTTAAATTTGGGTAGTCCTATCTTTAAGGTGACTGGTCAAAATTGAAAAGTTATTATGGTGGTGAACCTGACGAAATATCTATTCTAGAACTGAATACCTTTAAAAATTATGCAAAAATCAATTGGGCGATGTGGCCAATCAGAAAAATTTTTGCTGATTTTCCTGAAAAAATAAAAGACCTTGGAACTCTTCTCGAAGCGCGCTATAAAAACCAAACTCGTTTTTCATTTGAAGAATATCGAATAGCTCGGTTTAATGGGTCGTTTATGAAATTAATGAATGGGTTTGATGATTGGATAGATCTTCATCTTGCAAGAATTCAAGCAGGCTATCAACAAATTTGAATTTCAGTGAATATAAATCCATTAAGTCCACACCGTCCATTCCCGACCAAATGTTTCTAGCGTCGAAAAGGTTCTATTGGTTAAGGATGAAGGACCGTCATTAGCGGTATTGGACATGGTCGAATTGGAAATGGACTACCTGAACAATTATCAACCAAATCGTCCAATCAGTCCTATCGGTCTAATCAGTCCATGTCCAATTTTAATGTGCGTTGTTTAGGATGAGGGAGTCCAGAGGGCCTTTGGCCCTTTGGTGGGGTTTTTAAGGGGTAGATGCCCAGTGAGTAAAAAATGAAAATCATTGTTGACGATCAGATTGTAAAACTTTTTGTTTCAAGCGCAGCTCCAATTCTGAACAATCCATTCATATTCAATGTGGACAATCATCTAAGCTTTAGATGGCCTTCTTTGCTTGAATATCTAGGACTTGGATCTATATTATCAAGTCTTCCTGCATTCAGCCAAGATCAACCGCTTTTCGAAGCATGCGTTTCGACTTTATGTGCCAATGAAGAAACAGAAGTTTTATTCCATCTTTACGATCGTCTCTTTGCAGAAAATTTGAATCAAATCAATGCTCTGCCAGAGATCAAACCCTCTTTTCTTCTTCAAGAAATAAAAGAAAAACGCCAAAAAATTTCCTTTTTAGAAGTGGAAAGTGTGCTTTCTCCCAGTTTGACTGCCTATGAAATATCTCTAACAGAGAAAGCCTCTCACACTATGCACGACTTAATTCTTTATCTTGCCTGGGATCGTATGTGTGTATGGATGTCGCGTTTATTTGATTATCAGTCTACTGATCCAAAATTCATCAAAGGCATCGGTGTTTTAAGAGAGTGCTTAATCGAATCCTATCAGCATATTACTCAGCAGGGTCGGACAACCCCGGGCATTTATCGAATGCTAGAATCGTTTTTGTTCTATCAAATGCGAGATGAAAATCTTGAGAAACTTACTGCTGCTGAGTGGACAATACTGAGTCGGAGCTTTCAGGCTCTGAAAGCGCAAGATAAACTTGTGGATTTTTTTTACATTGATGATGCTGTGACGTCTGAGAAGGAACTAAAAATTGAAGAAGAAAATTCTGAGTATTATTTGACTCTTGATTCTCCTGATAGAGTCAATATCAGACTTTCTTTAGCTCAATACATGATGGATAAATTAAAGTCAGAAGTTCCTAACTGGGATTACGTCCTACGTCCAAAAAAAATTGTCTACTTAGATCTATGATTATATAACTTTATAACTAAGATGAGACCGATCTCTTCTTTTAATATGTGCCCTTGCGCTATCGAAAGCTGCGATAAATCCTTAATTGATGCTTCATCGATTTTTGAGAAATATAGTTATCCCACACGCGGGCAGAATGTTAAATTTTGTGCCGCGCGAAAGCTCCCGGGGTTGAACGATCGTAAGTCGCCCAATATTAATAAATATGGGGCGACTTACGATCGTTCAACCCCGGGGCTTTGGCGCAATCACAAAACTTAACATTCTGCCCGCGTGCGGGATAGGTCTCATGGCAAATGCAATTGTTGCATATCGAATTTTGCCTCTTTGTGCGACAATGTGAAGAGTTGGGTAGATGAAAAATAAAGAAAAGTCTATAGAAACAAAGTCTTTCGAACATTCATGAACTCATCGTATAATTTATTCGTTGAATTTGTCAAAAATTTTAAGAAATTTTGAGTGAGAACAAGCTTTTTTTCTTTTTCTTCAATCTTAATTGAATGTTCATCTATGCCGAACCGAAATATCCTGCGAAACAGAGTATCATTATGATGCGACTTTGCGCCTTGCATATATCTTGCAATATGGCGGAGGAAATATGAGTTATCATTGTCTAGGAGGATTTTGCGTTCTTTAGAAGCTCTATAGCTTCGACATTGTTATTTTTTTGAGCGATGTCTAGCGCCGAACCAGACGTTTTCCCACGAGCATGAATGTCAATATTAACAGTCGGCTCTTTGGCATAGTTGAATAAACATTTAAACAATGAAATGGCCTGCGGACTTGCAGCAGATTGTCTAAATAAAAGATTTAAGTCTTTTTTTTCATTTAAAGTCTTTAAAAGAATTTCATTACTTAAATTTTTTATTATTTTCTCAAATTGATACCAAGGAGAGTTAGTAATATCTTCTTCTCTTTGAAAAGAAATATGTTTTTGCATTTCTTTAATATCACTAAAAATTGCATTAGTTCGATTGGACTCTTTAGAGGAAAAATAGGGTGTATTTACTACTATCTGAGAAGGGTAATTTATATCTAATGTTTTTAAAAAAGCTGCATATTCTTGCCTTTGTAGCTTTTCTAATGTCTGATCAACTTCTTTATCAGCAAAAAAATGAAGGTCTCCAGAGTATGTATTAAAAAAAATTTGGGGTCTTTCATCTAGATCTTGCTTTAATGTTATATCATTACATTCTATACCAAATGTTTCTAAAAAGAATTTTACAACCTTTTTTTGAGATTTTGAATAAGGATCACTAGTTCCACCCATGAGAGAGGCTTTAAATTTGCAAGATTTAATCCCCTCTGGTTGCTTAAACCTTTTTATCAAAATTTCATCGATTTTAGAAAAAAGGCTGGCGACAGAAGTGTAGTCGTCTATATGCGATAAAGAGCCAATATGCTGGTTTCGATCATGCAACACGAGAATATGGCAGGATAAAGGGCGAGTGGTTTTTACATCCCATTGTTCCTGATCCGATTTTTTTATGGCATATTCACCCTGAAAAACTAGATCATAAGAAGTCGATAAAGACATAAACGAACCCTTTTAAATATTAAAAATAATGAATATAACATTAATTAATTAACAAATCAATTAAATTAAGTTATTATTATTTATATGAATACCGAAGTAAATTCAAAAATTGGCAGCCGGGTCCCAATTGGTCTGAATTTATCCCTGTCCGCTTGACATTTCTACGCATTTTTTAGAAGATGCTCTGCACATTTTCACACTTAACCCGGAGGAAATCATGTACAGACTTCTACCCGCAATTCTATTAATTTTTGTTCTTAACTTTGGCTTATTAGTTTCAGGACAAGGCAGCGATGGCTGCTCTCGTTAGACCCCTTATGAACTTTATTGATCATCTCTCTCAGGAGCTTCAGGAGGAGTTTATTAATGAGTTCGTGATGAAGCAGATTCATGAAGGCCATCTTATTTGCAATCCGGATGGCTCAATTAGCAAACGCAATATTAAAATTGAAGTGATTGCGTTTAAACCATAATTGATCATCGATCAAGGTAGACGTAAAAGAGAAAGAAACCGGGAGTCCAGAGGGTCTTCGACCCTTTGGGGGGATTTTTAAGGGGCAGGTGCCCCTTAAATGGAGGTGGAGAGATGCATTCAGAACCTTTCAGTGGGCAAAAGTTTACGATTATCTTCTTCGGCATGAAAGGGGTCAGGCTTGCAACTCCTCTTACTTAAAAGTTGCAAGTTGCAAGCCTGGCCCCTTTCACTGAAAAATGAAAAACAAGATTTGCGGTAAATAAAAACAATGCTATGAATTTTAACCAAGATACTTTGACATAATAGAGGCCAACAAGGAGACACATAATGAAATATATTCAGGCATTTTTTTATATTGCTCTTTTCACTATAAGTGTTTCCTTTTTAGAGGTGATGGGCGAAGAATATGAGTTAACAAAGGGGATTAAAAAGATTAAAGACACCCTTTGCCCCCATTCTCCATCGGGGATTCCTCCAGAACTGGAGAATTTACCTTATGCGATATATCCCTGCAGCCCCTATTACAACATTGTACGCTTTAATTATAATAAGCGCTTTAATTATCATCCTAAGGCAATTATATATCCTACAAATTTTCAAGAGGCTCAGTACGTACTTGGAGTGCTTAAAAGCTATCATTTAGATTTTGCAGTAAGATCGGGAAAACATTGTATGGAACCAGGATCACTATCCCCCGATTATATTTTTGATGTGAGTAATTTCAATTTCATTATACCTGATGTTGCCAATTCACAGGTATACATTGGAGCGGGATGTATTTTGCAGAATGTGATTACAACCTTGGGCGACCTAGGTTATGCTATTCCCACAGGGACGTGTCCGACAGTGGGAGTGGCAGGTTTAACTCTTGGAGGAGGTATAGGCTATCTATTACCTCTTTATGGATTAACCTGCGATTCTGTTTTAAGCATTACTTTGCTAACGGCTGATTTAGGTATTATAGAAGTCAGTGCAACCAATTACCCTGATCTTTTTTGGGCTTTGCTTGGAGCCGGCAATGGTTCTTATGGAATTGCTCTGGGCTTCAATTTTCAAATGTATAATATTCCCACAGTGACTTTTTACGAACTCCTTTGGGAATATGATCCCGATCTCATTCCACCTATTATGACTGCCTGGCAATCATGGGTTAAAACACTTCCTGACAATATTTCAACAGTTTTGGGTATCAGGCACCCTAATCATCTTGCCGCTGAACCAGATAATACGCCACCCTTGCTCATTCGTATTGTAGGACTTAAAGTGGGTTCAGAGCCTTTTAATGAATGGCAAGATGCATTTGGGCCATTAAATCCCACGGTAAAATTGTTCCAGGGAAGTTATCTTGACGTCTCCAAATATTGGGTAACTGAGACAAGACTTCCTTATAACAAATGGAAATCCAAAATATTGATGGAACCTGTATCGGAATGTGTTATCAAGAAAGTTACCCGATTTTTTAAGAAGTTAGAGCGCAGGAATCCTGATTACCTTGTCTACTTTAATTTTGAGGCCTTTGGAGGAAATCTGTCTCATCATGACACTGCATTTTTTCCAAGAAATGCCTTTGGATGGTGGCAGCAGGCCTACTATTGGGATAAGAAGGAACAGGCAAAGAAGGTGCTTAGATTAAGCCGGCAGTTCTATTGCGAGATCCCGAAATCGGTCTCTAAATATTGTTATGCCAATATTGTGGACTATGATTTAGGGAATACCTACTTAAACAAGTACTACGGTAACCATGTAAAACGTCTGATACAGATAAAAAATAAATACGACCCAGAAAATCTCTTTCGATGGAGACAGAGCATTCCTCTCTCTAGAGAGGGCAGGCATTAGAAGTTCCTCTTATATCTGGAGTCAGCTAGGCTGGGGTGTCATATTCAGAAAAAATTTGCCATCCATCGGACTAAAGCCATTGTTGATTACGCGTTTATAAGACTTGGACCAATTAGTTCAGTGATTGGTGTCAGGCCTGACATTCTGACATTCTCGTATTATCGATTTTTTCAATGGATACGCATCCATGGACGAAATCAATGAACGGAATGGAGA
>JABDEI010000013.1:0-10318 GCA_013287145.1 Chlamydiota bacterium | reverse complement strand
TGATTGGTGTCAGGCCTGACATTCTGACATTCTCGTATTATCGATTTTTTCAATGGATACGCATCCATGGACGAAATCAATGAACGGAATGGAGAGCGATTTTTGTGAGGGCGAAGCTTGCGAAGCGGGAGTCCAGAGGGCCTATGGCCCTTTGGCAGAGGTTTTTAGGGGACGGAGTCCCCTAAATGGAGGTGGAGAGATGCATTCAGAACTTTCGATGCGAGCAAATTGCTTAATTTCAAGGTCTGACCTTCTAATATTTGTCCATTTTACCTTACGACCTCTCTTTATTACTCACTTCGTGACTTTAGTTTGGTTTGAGCGCGGTTTTCCCACTCTTGGGACCAATGATTGCCGAAATGGTCTCGACAAACCTGAACCACAAGCTCTGCATGTCTCTTAGATACAAGGCCCATCAGGCCCTTGTTTGTTGAAACATTACCCCCTCCAAATATCCCCAACAGAGGTCTTATACATGTTGTGCTTTCAGAACAGGGCTTGTAGCAATGCTCAAAATCCACAAGATTTACGGAGTTGTCCTCAGAAAGAGGGTTGTTCTCTGCTTTGACATCGGCATAACCAGTCAAAAGTATAACCTTTGCGAATTGCTTGATGGTCTCATCCAAATCTGTATAGTCGCTATTAAAACGCTGCTCCTGCATCTTCATATCAGAATTAAATTCTAATATTTCTTCTACTGCAATTATGTCTGAATAGCCAACTTTCACAAGTTCTACTACTGGACATTTTATTTTTGTCAGTGAATACTGTTTAATAATCGTAAGAGCAAAAGATGTATTCGTTTCTCGTGCTTTTTGGGAGTCGAATTTAAAGGCTTTGGGAGTCTTGGGACACTGACAGGGGTTGCCTTCGTAAAATTCGCCTAAATCCTTTTTCATCTTGAAGATCTTGCCTGGATATTCGAATATCGTAAAAATCGGTGCTTTTGCAACGAAGAACTTCACCTTATCTTTTCCATATTCACGGTCAATATCCTGTTGCCATGAGGCGGTGTTTTTGGAATATCGGTTACCTCTTACCACACCTATGACAGACTCCAACGCAGGGTAAGGGGATGTTACTATATTATTCATATCAAAATATCTCCAATAAATTTTTATGTAAAAATGATTTTACTATAAAATTATTAAGAAATAATAAAGATGAATTAAATAAGAAGTGTAAATAATACAAAGAAGCATTCAGAACATACTATAATTGCGCTGCGCTTAGGCTGGGGTATGACAAATGCTCGTTGCTCGTCTGTCACAGCGGTTTTGGCATTCGTTTGTTCTAATTTGTTATTGAACGACCTCTTGAAATCGATAACCAGTTTTCACTGTCCCAAAAGGACAGGAAATTTTTAATCGGTAGCTGTTTTTCAAGAGGGTTGCCTCTTTGCCAGTTTCCGATGAGTTCAGTGAATGGGATTTTAACCGTAAAGGGGCCATCAGCAAATCCACCTACTGAATAGGGTTGAAAAATTAGGATAAGAGATTCATGATCAACCACAAATATTTTAATCAGTTCTTGATCGAGGTTTGACTGGACACTGTTTGCATGTATGAGATTAAAGGTATTTGACTTCCCATCTAAGACCGTTACGACAAAAATGGGCAAGTGTGAAGTTCTCTAATTGCGATGAGGATCCCATCTGAGTTGTAGATAAGGAATGACGACGTTAGATCGCAATTTTTTCGAGATCCAAGTCTAACTCAACATTTTCTTGATGTTCTGTTGGCGATAACGAAAGCGATGCCAATTCGTTATACAGCGCGCTAATTTGTTTTTTTCCAGTGAGATGCCCCATCAGGCATAATCGGATGTCTTTTTCTGTTCCTAGGCTCATATTTGTATGCTTATCTTTAAAACCTTCCCATTTGATAACTGTTGGGTGTTTAACCCCAAAACGCTTTGCAAATGTATCTAGAGTCATGCCCAAATGATTGGTGTCAGGCCTGACATTCTGACATTCTCGTATTATCGATTTTTTCAATGGATACGCATCCATGGACGAAATCAATGAACGGAATGGAGAGCGATTTTTGTGAGGGCGAAGCTTGCGAAGCGGGAGTCCAGAGGGCCTATGGCCCTTTGGCAGGGGTTTTTAGGGGACGGAGTCCCCTAAATGGAGGTGGAGAGAATTGAACTCTCGTCCTTAGCAAATTACATATTGACCACTACATGCTTAGTGTCCTGGATTAGAGTCAATCTCGATGCGGACACATCACTAAGATTGACTTGCCTTATTTAATCTCGAATTGGGCACCTAAAAGCAGTCGGTGCTACAATTCACACCAAGATTATGACGATAGGCTCCGAGATCCTTGGTCCAATTCCAGACTATCGTGCGGCTTAAGCGGTTAAGCTTAAGCTGCTACTGCAACGAGACCCTCTTCTGCTACTTGAGCAAAAGCGATTCCTGTTACAATTTTGCCTTGTTTGGCATTTAATGTTTTTATCGGATTTTTTAAGAGGCCAACCGACGTCCTCTGCATGCAACCAATACTTCACTTCCAAGTCGAAACCGTGACACCCCCGAAAGTAGTACAGCTCTACTATAGCAGCTTCTCATTTAATTTGCAATGAGGTGCGCTTAAAAAAATGAAGCTCATTACAAGATATCAACATCGCAATTGATATTCAATTTTTCTATATATATGTTGTCCATGACTACCACTTTAGGATCCATAAGTTCGCTTTCGCCCCACACCATGGCTAGCTTTTGCGGCAAAGACCGCTTTATCCTAAAGTCTTTCTCTGTGGCTCTGTGTGCTCTGTGGTCAATAAAAGCCCATGCGATTCTGCTACAGGATCGTTAAATAATGAACTAAATCGCAAAGCATTTTTTTCGCTATGAAGATTGTCATTGCGCCTCAAGCTTTTAAAGGAACGCTCTCAGCGCTAGAGGCAGCCCATGCTATCCAAAGGGGCGTCTTAGCTGTTTTTCCAGATGCGATAACATGCCTTGTTCCTGTTGCTGACGGCGGCGACGGCACTCTTGATGTGCTCATGCAGCTACCCGGCAGCGCACTAAAAAACGCAACAGCATCGGATGCTTTTGGCAACAAAATAAAAGCTCCCTGGGGACTACTAGAAGACGGTACTGCCATCATCGAGCTTGCCTCCATTTGTGGGTTAGCTTCGCTTCCACCCACGCAACGCAATCCTTTGATTGCGACAACTTATGGCTTAGGTGAAGTGATTAAAACAGCCCTAAACGTAGGCTGCCGTAAGTTTCTAATCGGCGTAGGCGGCAGCGCCACCCAAGATTGTGGCGTAGGCATAGCCCAAGCCTTAGACGTCCAATTTCAGGACAAGGACTCTCACGAACTAGCTCATGGCGGAGAGGCTTTGATAGCTTTAAAAAAAATCGATTGCTCTAAACAAGATCCGCGGATTAATGAAGCATGTTTTCAAATTATCTGCGATGTGACCAACCCTTTAACCGGTCCTGAAGGCAGCAACGCAATCTATGCTCCGCAAAAGGGAGCATCCCAAGAAATGGTTCACACCCTTGAAAAAGCTTTTCTTAACTTTACCCATGTTGTGAAACATGACTTGGGAGTGGATTTAGCTGATATAGCCCGTGCTGGTGCTGGAGGAGGGGCCGCTGCAGGACTCTATGCTTTTCTACATGGAACATTGGAATCAGGCATCGATGCCATTTTAAAGTTTTTGAATTTTGAAGAAAAACTGCGCGGCGCCGATTTAGTGATCACGGGTGAAGGATGTTTAGACAGCCAAACGGTCAAATTTAATAAAGCCCCTATCGGAGTTGCAAAAAGAGCCGGGCAGCTAGATATTCCTGTGATAGCCATTGTTGGTTCTTTAGGAGCTGGCTACGAAGCTGCCTTTCAGCAAGGGATCGATACCATTTATGCCATTCAAACATTAAATCATATGACCACAACCCTGCCGGATGCCGTGAGCAAAGCTACCCAAAAAGCTTTAAGCTTGTATAAGGATCTCTTAAGCGAATAATTTCTTAATATCTTATAAACAACACTTTACAAAAGAAGACCGATCAAATCTCTCCTCTTTTGATTCTTTCGATTTTGTCACAATTCAAAAAATGTTATCACTTAATATAAACGAACAGATGATGACCTTCTAATGTTAAAATATTTTTCACTCTTATTAAGCTTAACAATTTATTCATTTTTTCCGCTCAATTCTAGCGAAATTTCCCCTATAGATAAACAAATCGAAGCGCTTAAAGCCGATATCGATCTGCATCGCCGCAAGGTCATGGGGGCCGAGATAGAAAGCCAAGGCATGATGTTGGATGACTGGAGCAAATATGCTGAAGAAATCGAAATAGCCGAAAAAAATGAACAAGAAATTCAAAAATTAGAGAAACAACTCGATACCCTGCAGCATCGAAAATCAGAAGAGCAGTGACTTAAGCTATCTCCTTCGAATTTCCCAAAGCTGTTTTTTGCCTCACTGCCCTCTCTCTGTCCTATGTGGTTAAAAGATCCTTGAGTTGTCAGTGTACATTTAATGACTCTTTTTTTATACTTCGCTGGGTTCAACGGCTGCTGGAGTTAAAAAATATTCACAATAAGAGCGTGCTAAATGCAAACTCCCTTCACTACGAAGTCCGCTTCTACGCAATCATTAGCCCTTCTCAATGATCTCTACCAATTAACTATGTCTTATGGCTACTGGAAAGCGGGCCTTGGCAATAAAGAGGCTGTTTTTCATCTTTTCTTCCGCAGACGCCCTTTTAACGGTGGATTCACCGTCGCCGCAGGCCTTGAAGCTGTTGTCGATTATCTGGAAAATTTTTCCTTTGACGAGAGCGATCTATCTTACCTTGCCACCCTTAAAGGTGCAGATAATATCCCGCTTTTCACTCCGGATTTTTTTGACTATTTAGCTAAATTAAAATTCACCTGCCACGTCGACGCTGTACCGGAAGGCACCGTCGTATTTCCATATGAACCTCTTCTGCGTGTGCAAGGCCCACTCATCCAATGTCAGCTGCTTGAAAGCCCCTTGCTCAATTTAATTAATTTTCCCACTTTGATTGCTACAAAAGCCGCCCGCATCTGCATTGCTGCTAAAGATGATTCCGTCATGGAATTCGGCCTGCGTCGTGCTCAAGGCATCGGCGGGGCCTTAACAGCCAGCCGCTCGGCTTACATCGGAGGATGCGACTCCACTTCAAACGTATTAGCAGGGAAAATCTTTGGAATCCCTGTAAAAGGAACTCATTCACATAGCTGGGTGATGGCCTTCGATGATGAATACGAGTCATTCCTCACTTATGCCAAAACAATGCCGGGCAACTGCGTCTTTCTTGTTGACACCTACGACACCATCGAAGGCGTTAAAAAAGCTATCGAAGTTGGAAAATGGCTAAAAGAACATGGAAAAAAATTCCTCGGCATTCGATTAGACTCTGGCGACCTCGCCTATCTTAGCATCAAAAGCCGCGAACTCCTCGATCAAGCCGGCTTCTCCGATGCAAAAATCTTTGCAAGCAATGAGCTAGATGAAACTATCATCAGCGAACTGAAACAGCAAGGTGCAAAAATCACCGTCTGGGGCGTGGGTACGCACCTTGTCACCGCCAAAGATCAACCTGCCTTAGATGGCGTCTATAAGCTTTCTGCCATCAGAGATCCAGGGACTCCCTGGAAGTACAAACTTAAGCTATCCGAACAGATGGTCAAAGTTTCAAACCCGGGCATTTTACAGGTGAGGCGATTCTACTCTGAGAAAGAAAATATCGCCGATGTCATCTACGATATCAACACTCCCATCAAAGATGAGTGTCAACTTGTGAACCCCTTAGACCCCACCCACAAGAAAACTCTAAAAAAAGGGTTGGAAAGCTACGACCTCCTAGAACCTATCTTTAAAGAAGGAAAACGCGTTTATACCCTCCCCGCTTTAAAAGAGATTCGTGAAAAAACACAGAAAGAACTGGCTGGCTTCCATGTTGGAATCAAACGCTTTTTAAATCCCCATCAATATGTTGTGGGCATGGAAAAATCCCTTTACGATTTAAAAATCGACCTCATCAGAAATATTCGTGAGCAAACATCCCACGCCTATATTAACCCCCAAGAATAGTCTCAAACATCCACTTAAAAAAAATTACTTATGAAAGCTTTAATCATCGTCGACATGCAAAATGATTTCCTACCTGGTGGTGCATTAGGAGTGCATCAGGGCGATGAAGTCATCCCCATCATCAATAAACTGCAGGACCTTGACTTCGATGTCATTATAGCTACAAAGGACTGGCATCCTCATGACCATGGAAGCTTTGCATCCACTCACGGAAAAAAAGAGGGCGAGCATATTAATTTAGCAGGAATTGATCAGATATTATGGCCTGCGCACTGTGTACAAGAGACATCAGGAGCCGAGCTTTCTTCCCTCTTAAAAAAAGACAAGATTGAAAAAGTCTTTCATAAGGGCACTGACAAAATGATCGATAGCTACAGCACATTCTTCGATAACGGCCATAGAAAATCCACCGGTCTTGACACTTTCTTACAGAAAAAAAACATCAAAGATATCTACATCGCCGGCTTAGCAACAGATTACTGTGTGAAGTACTCCGCTTTGGATGCCTTGAAATTAGGATTTAATACTTTTGTCATCGAAGATGCCTGCAAAGGAGTCAACTTACAAAAAGAGGATTCTAAAAAAGCATTAGAAGAGATACGGAACGCAGGGGCTCATATCATCAAATCCAAAGACCTACTCATGCGTAGCGCGGAATAAAAAGCCGCTAAGCATCCCTGCTACGATAAAAACAATGCCGCTGACCCACACGGGAATGGCTGCTGTCCCTATGACAACAGTATAGGGGCAGAAGAGTCTTGCAAAATGAATCAATCCCACAATTCCAAATACAATGGCGGAAATGAGTACAGCGCTGTTTTTCATATCGCTCCGGTTTATAAACTTTCCTATTAATTAATGGATTTGATAATTAGTTGCAATGAGAACGCTAAGTATTGGTGAAACGATAAATAGAAATAGCTGAATTTACTGACATCGTGCAGTTCACTACTCATTATTCATCGTTCATCATTCCTATATCGGGGTGGCGGGATTCGAACCCACGACCTCTTCGTCCCGAACGAAGCGCGCTAGCCAGACTGCGCCACACCCCGAAAGATTGTATAAACAAAATGTTAGCTTCTTTGAAAATATCTCGCTAGCCTTTAAATATCTGTGTACGACATAGGACTCTTCATATGCAGAATAAGAAACAAAGTGAAATCATTATTTCTATAAAAGTGACTCCAAAAGCACACCGCAATGAATTTATCGGATATAAGAATGGAGAGGTCTGCATCCGCCTCGCAGCGGTTCCTGAAAAAGGCGAAGCCAATGCCGAACTCATTGCTTTCTTGGCTAAAACGCTAAAGCTAAGCAAATCTCAAATCACCTTAATTTCCGGGGAAAAAAGCCGCCATAAAAAAGTTTCCATCACCGGAATAACCACCGCTGACTTATCAATTTTTGGAATGCTATGACTTGTGTAAAACATTTTTCACCACAGAGATCACAGAGTACACAGAGAGGGAAAAAATTGCAGTGGCTCAACTACTTAACTAGTTTTTCTCTCTGTGTTCTCTGTTATCTCTCTGGTATAAAATTGTTCAGATTTTTTTGACTAACTTAAATTGAAAAGGAGCTGTGTCGCTTTTTTTGGAAGAGATCTGAAAATTAATGTCCGGATCAAGGATGACAGGCCTATCTTTGGACCCCTCTTCGAATTCTAATTGCTTGCCGTGATTATCATAGGCTTGAACTTCAGCACAACAATTGCTTCTGAAGGAAACGAGCTGAAAATATTTTTTGTCTTCAAGGTAGCGAATAGCAAATCGATTAGACCCCTGTTTTATCACAATTTTCCGTCGCAGACCAAGTTCCAGCCTTTGAAGATTGTCATTTGAGAGATTGGGGTTTTCACACCCATTGACTTCAACAGAAAAAAGAGCTCGCTTTTTGTCATCTTCAGTTAGCGCGAGCGCTGTTTTTTTCATAAGCTTCATCATCTTGCAGATATCAAAAACCTCATAACGCTGAAGAGAGATCTGAGAATAGCCAAATATCTTTCGCACAACATTGACAATCCTTAAGATCATCTTTGAGAAGAGCGACCTTTGATTCCCCTTTTCAAAGCAATTATTCAAATCGATTAAATTCAATTGGAGTATATAAAAACCTTTAATGCCATGTTTATGGATTTCCTCTTTAAACTGTGTATAAGAAGGTCCTTGCTGATTTAAGATTTCTGCATTAAGAGAAGATAGCTTTCGATTGACCTCTAACAGCTGCTTATTTTGCGTAAAAGAAAAATAATTTTTAAAACGTTTTGTTTTAGTAGGAATATCCGATGTTAAAGCAATGGTCGAATTGGACACGTTTGAATATTGGACTCTTGGGTTCCAAAAAAGATACGTGGAGGTGAAAAATTTTTCAGTAAAGATTTGTGACATAGAAAAAAAATCTAACAGCTTTTGAGATAAAAAAACAATGGTTTTCCTATAACAAGCCTCAACTCAGAAGGTTCTTGTATTTAAGCACATATTTTTGATATCCTAGGGTATTCTAGGAGTTATTCGATGAAAAAGATCACCGTCCTTTTGACAAGCCTTCTTTGCCTCACCTTCCTGCTAAAGCTTTTTGCCGCCGAAAATCAAGATATAAATGCAGTAGAACACCCAAGCAAAGCTTTAAAAGAGAATGTGTCCGAAACTTCCGGATCCATCACCATCGATGGCAAGAAAGTGCCCTACAAAGCTACCGCTGGCAACATCATCATCAAAGATAATCAAGGCAACCCCAAAGGCAGTATCTTTTACATAGCCTATCATAAAGATGACATCCAAGACTTAAAACAAAGGCCGATAGCTTTTTGCTTTAATGGCGGCCCCAGCTGCGCTTCCGTCTGGCTGCACCTCGGAGCCTTAGGGCCAAAGCGCGTAGCTTTAACCCATGAAGGCAAGGCTATCTTCCCCTATCATCATGAAGACAATGAATTTTCCCTGCTTGATGTCGCTGATTTAGTCTTTGTCGATCCCATTTCTACAGGATATAGCTGTGTCGCTCCCGGAGAAGACGCCAAACAATTCCATGGCGTCGATGAAGATATCCAATCGCTGGCCCAATTCATCCGTCTGTATACCACGAGAACAGGACGCTGGGAGTCGCCAAAATTCCTTATCGGAGAAAGTTATGGAACCTTGCGTGCAGCAGGCCTTGCCGGTCTATTGCATAATGACTACAGGATGTCGTTAAATGGAGTCATTTTGATCTCCTCGATCTTGGATTACCAAACGATGTATAACGTTGAAGTCGACAATGATTTACCTAATATTCTCTATTTGCCATCCTATACAGCAGCAGCATGGTATCATAAGAAACTCCCCTCTGATCTGCAGAAAAAAAGTTTAGCTGAAGCTGTCAAAGAATCCGAAGCCTTTGCCATCGACGAATACTCCATCGCGCTATTGAAAGGAGCAAGCCTTGACAAGCAGCAGCGTGAGCAAACGATTCAGAAGCTTGCGCGATACACTGGCTTATCCCCTCTCGTGATCGAAAAAGCGCAGATGCGCATCGATCCCTTTCAATACCGCAAAGAGCTATTGAAAGAGGACAACCGCACCATAGGACGCTTTGATATACGCTTTAAAGGCATCGACTCCGATGCTTGCGCCAAATATGCAGAGTATGATTCATCTTTGGAAGAATTGACCGGGATTTTTACGGCCGTATTTAATGATTATGCAAGAAATCAGCTGAACTGGAAAACCGATGAAGAGTACCGCACGCTTGTGTCGATTCGAAATTGGAATTATAAAGCCGCCAATCGCTATTTGAATGTGGCTCCGACTTTAGCGGAGGTGATGGCCAAGAATCCCAATTTCCGTGTTTTTGTAGCCAGTGGATATTATGATTTAGCCCTCCCCTATTTTACCAGTGATTACTCCTTTAATCATTTAGGCTATGATGGGAGCTTATTGAAGAGGGTGACAAAGAAGTATTATGAAGCTGGGCATATGATGTTTATCTATCGGCCGGCGTTGATACAGTTAAAGAAAGACGTAGCAGGATTTATCCTTGAAGCGAATAATTCTTGATTTTCATATAGCGGTCTTGGTATCGTTGAGAGTTCGCTTTTCTGGGGGGCAATAGCTCAGTCGGTTAGAGCAGCGGACTCATAACCCGCTGGTCCTTGGTTCAAGTCCAAGTTGCCCCACTTTTTCTTTGTGATTCATAATGCTAAAACTGAGCTGGTTGCGATAAAGCACCCAAATCAGTCTAAAGCGCGGTTCAC
>JABDEI010000012.1:30026-30236 GCA_013287145.1 Chlamydiota bacterium | reverse complement strand
TGCTGAAGCTATTGAAGAAACGGTCAATTGGTTCAAAGCCCTTGGGGAGCATTTGGATCATCCTAACAAAGTTAATATGCGGCAAGTTTGCGTCAACCACATCAATCAATATACGCAAAAAGCGCTTGCGCTGAATTTGCCTTGGACAAAACAATTTGCTGCAAAAAGTGTTTCCTAAAGGGGATAATGGATGTTTTTTACACCAACTTC
>JABDEI010000012.1:0-30016 GCA_013287145.1 Chlamydiota bacterium | reverse complement strand
GTCAGGAACAAGGCGGTAATCGGAAAAGTCTCCGCCGCCAATGACATTGCCGGCTCTTGCTGAAGCTATTGCTGGGGATGATTCCTTTGAGAAGAAAGAGCTGCGGTATGATCCCGTAATCAGCTCCGCGGCAGCTTTGCTTGCGCTGTAAGGATCATTTCCTCCCAGGGGGTCCATTTCGCGGTATCCCCAGAGCCATTCGCGATTTTCATAGCATTTATCAGTAGTAACGACGACGACAGCTTTAATAGAATTGCAGCTTCTGGCTGCTTCTAAGACGTTGACAGTTCCCCCAACATTGACATCAAAGGTTTCTTTTGGAGAAGAAAATGAGTGTAATACAATGGGCTGGGCGGCTAAGTGAAAAATTATTTGAGGTTGATGCCGATGAATAGCATCTTTAAGATTTGTGAAATCGCGTACATCGCCGATAATATGGACAATATCTTCTGAAACATGCGCAAGCTCAAAGTTGCTCGGCTGTGTAGACGGCTCTAAACTATATCCGACGACATGAGCTCCGAGTTCTTTTAACCAGATTGTCAGCCAAGAGCCTTTGAATCCGGTATGGCCTGTGACCAACACTGTTAGTCCGTCAAAAGCAGAATGAAAACTCACCTTTCCTCCTAATTAACGCTTTGTTTCGATATGGGAGATATTTGCATCAACAAAATTAAAGTTGGGAGCCCAGGGGGCTTTGCCCGATTCCCATAATTGGTTGAGCAGATCGCGATCCCTCTGGGTATCCATGCAAGCCCAAAAATTGCGATGTTTGAACATATTTAGTTCACCGTCTTCGGCAAGTTTAATGAGCGGTTTTTTTTCAAGAATGCAACTTTCTTCTTTTGTGACATATTTCTTAAAAAATTCCTGCTTAAAAAAGAAAAATCCTCCGTTAATCCAGCTTTCTTTGAATTCGGGTTTTTCAGAAAATTCGACGACATTATCACCTGAGAGATGGATTTCACCAAATCGCGAGGGAGGGTTGACGCCGAGGACAGTTCCGATTTTTCCATGGGCAAGATGGAACTCATATTCTGCTTTAAGGTTCACATTGCAAAGCCCATCGCCATAAGTGACGGCGGCATGTTCGGCATCGCCTAAGTATTTTTCTGCTGCGATGGCAATGCGAGCGCCCGTCATTGTTTGTTCCCCAGTATAGGCTACAGTCACTTCCCAATCTTCTTCATGGTCGATTGAATGCACAGTAAGGTTATTTGTTTTCAGGTCGACGGTAAAGTCGCTATTCATCGAAGCATAGTTTAAAAAATAGGCCTTAATTACTTCGGATTTGAAGCCTGTGCATAGAATAAATTTTCGAAATCCATATCGGCGATAGATATGCATGATGTGCCATAGCACAGGGTGATTACCCACTGGAACCATGGGCTTTGGCTTAAATTCGGTCTCTTCTTTTAAACGAGTACCCAAACCTCCGCATAAAATAAATACGGGTGTCTTTGAAATTTCTTGCATCATAATTTTTACCATAAAAGATTTTAAGACGTTGTTGCAAAAATGTCATGGAGTTTTTATGCAACGATGTCGATTTTAATTCTCCCCATTGATGTTGACAACTTAAAAAAAATCAAAGAAATTATTAGCGATAACGGCTCATCAATTTATGCTGCGAGCAAGATTTAATCCAACGACACCTGCGATAATTAAAACAATAGAGATAATTTTCCAAAGAGAAAATGATTCGCCGAAATAAGCAATCCCGATAAAAGCAATTAATGCTGTTCCCACGCCCGACCACACGGCATAGGCCATGCTAACTTCTAATCTTTTCAAGGTGAAGGCAAGGGTGATGAAACTCAGCATGTAAAAAGTTAGTGTCAATATGGATGGAATAAGTTTAGTCAAGCCATAGGAGATTTTTAAGAAGGTTGTCCCTCCTACTTCAAACAAGATCGCTACGGTCAACCAGAGCCACGCTTGCACTTTGAACTCCAAACTTGAATCAATTTCTTGAAAACTTTTTTTCAATGATATATTTATACCGAACATGACTCAAAAATTGGCGTTTAGGCTAGTGCGAAAGCTCCCGCGGTTAAAAAATCGCAAACGGGTCAATATTAAGTCAATATGGACCCGTTTGCGATTTTTTAACCCCGGGGTTTTGGCACCCCAAATGCCAATTTTTGAGTCGCGTTCGGTATAAATGATTTTGAGGAAAAAATGCCAATTAGTCTAGCAAATTTAAATGACTACCCTGATCTGCTTTGCAATATTTATGAATTTCTTTCTATTGAGGAAAAGTTAAAAGTTACAGTCGTCTGCAGAACTTGGAAAGAAGTTGCCGAAAAAGCAGCAAAAAATGGATTAATACTGCTTTTCAAAGCATCTATTAATGGAAAAGCAAGGGCTTTTCAATCCATGGTTTCAGGCAAGCTCAAAGATTACAGCGTTAAATACGCTGCAGAATTAAACAACATCCAAAAAAATAAAGAGTCATTGTCCTTTAATAGGTTGTATAAGAAACTTGATAGGCTTGTGGAATATCACACTCTTTATTTGAAGCAGTTTTTTGAAATCGACCCAAATTCTCCAAACATCCCTCAAGACAAAAAAAAATGATCTTGCGGGAAAAGTCTTTATTGAACTTTGTTACCAAAAAAATGGCTTTTCAGCGGTGATAGCTGAAAAAACTTATTTTCCTCTAGAACTTGGGCAAGATAGCCTTAAAGATGGATGGGAAAGACAACGTTTAAAAGAAGACCAAGAAATTCTTTTCTTTTCGTTAAAGGGAAGAATTATTGAATGTATTCTTCCTTCAAGTAAAGAAGACATTCATCAGTATCAATTAGAAAAAAATCCTGTGCAGCTTGTACATGAAAATAAAAGGAAAGAAGGCTTCACGCTTTCAAAGTTCTATATCCCCCGATTAGATGCTGCACCAGCTTCTAAACAAATCTAGAAAGCATTGAAAAAACACTCTAAGCATTCAGTCGCCCGTCACGGCGTTCTGGGCTCTCTCCCCTTTATTTTAAAACCCAGCGTTCCATCGTGCAAAGCGCTTAAGTCACGCTGGGCTATGTTCGGGTCGTCCTACGTTTTCACTCCGGACTTAGGGCAAAAGACACGTTAGTTATGCTTTAGAGCCTGTCTAGGGCGATGGTACAAAACAATGTCATCAACTTAAAAAAATCTTGTAATTCGATCTCAAAAAACCTTGCCGCATGAAGCTAAAAAAAGAGTTCTGTAAGAACGGCATAATTTTTTATAGCAACTATGTGAGAACGAGCAGTAACGCCTTAGTCACATCATAAGCAGGTAATCGACAGTTAAAACGTTGATAATAGGTATGTTATGTTAGCTTAACGCGTATGTGCTACCGCAGCAATTGCAAAAGTATTTGAGCTCTTGCCAATTGATTTTTCGTCTGTTCAAGTTTCTCTGGTCGGCCATTTTTGCTTGAATTCGCTATCTATGACAAAGCGGTACTGCAAATCACATACTTGTGCAAAGATATTTTGCCGTACCGCTTTTTTATGGAGCGTCGTAGATACGAAATGTATTGATTTCTAAATAATTTATTGTCATTTCTGCAATTGTCTTTCCCGCAGCTTTTTAGTTTAAGATGTATGAAAGCCTCTTGTCGCAACCTTTAAGGAAAGCGGGCCGTCCGAGGCTTTAGCGGGTTCAAAAATCTAAATTTTGAATGTGCTTCGGTATATTATCAATTCCGAACAATTGATTATGCGTTGAATCCACCATCGACATTTAGAATAGAACTTGTAATGTAGGAAGCTTCCGAACTTGCTAAGAAAGCAACTGCAGCTGCCACTTCTTCCGGTTTTCCGTAGCGTCCAAGGGGTATACGAGGCTTTATCATCTGAGCAAAATCGGTATCCTCAGGATTCATATCTGTAGCGATAGGGCCTGGTTGGATGATATTTACGGTAATGTTCTTTGGACCTAGATCTCTTGCCCATCCCTTTGTATAACCGATCAAAGCAGCTTTGGTTGCACTATAATCTGCTACGCCTGGGTAGGGGACAAGTTCGCCATAGATAGATCCGATCGTAATAATCCTTCCGCCCGCGCCTATGTATTTCACTGCTCTTCTCACTGTGGCAACGACTCCTAATACATTAATTGCAAATTGGCGCATGAGTCTTTCCATATCGAGTGAAGGATCATCGATAGCTCCTTCAACGTAAACACCAGCATTATTAACTAGGATATCAAGACGTCCAAACCTTTTTACAATAGCTTCCACTAGTTCATTGACTTCATTGCTATTTGCTTGATCTGCTTTAAATGCTGCAGCTTGAATATCCAAGGGTGTAATTTCTTCGATGACTCTCTCCGCTTCCTTAGGCGATGATGAATAGCTGATTGCTACATCTGCACCCTCTTGTGCAAGCCTTTTTGCTATGGCTGCTCCAATTCCCCGTGAACCACCTGTGATTAAAGCGACTTTATTTTTAAGTGTAGTAGTCATACTTATTTTTCATCATAAAAAATGGTTGGGTGTTTCATAGGGTGATAGTTCTGATCCCTTGAAACCATGATCACAAACTTCGAATCTACAACCCATGGATTAACGGAATTACTTCCGTCATCTTCCGGGTTGATTTCCTGTCAGCCCTAACCTGTGCCACCCGTGGGGGTGGCAGAGGTCGTTTTATTTGGCTTGGTTGTAGGAGTTGTGGGTTTTGTCGGCGTAGTTGTTTTATTTGTAGCCTTCGTTTTATCCGATGCCTTTTTCTGTTTTTTTAGTTTTGGGTGTTTTTTTGATTTTTTAGGGCATTTAATCTTATGTCCTGTCCAGGGTTTAGTCAGTTTTTTATCCCCTTTATTGCCCCAGACACCTATAAAACCCTTGCAATTGTCTTGAAAAGCCATTTGGAAAGGTCCTGATTTAGCAGGATGCTTGCCCTTTTTGGGCTTTTTCCATACTCCAACAAGAATATTGCCTTTGAATTTACCGGCTAGAGTTTTATTTCTGAATTTCCCGGTGGCTTTATTCCCTTTTACATTCAAGCGCAAGATGCCGCGGGTTGTCTTGAAACATCCCTTGGGTTGGCATGTAAACTGCTGTTGGAGCATTTGGGAAATCGGTGGTTCTAACTCCGGCCATCCTGAATCACTATAGCCAGTTGATTCATAATCAGAGGCCTCTCCATCAAGAAAATCAGTGATATTGACAAAGACTGGAATGTTGATGATCGCTTCGCCTTCTTCGATTTCTCCTTCTCCTTCCTCTTCTTCTTCCTCTTCATCCTCTCCTTCAGGTGCTACCGCTGCTGGTGGTGGTATAGGTGTTGGATTGGCAGCAGGACCAGGCTGTGGCACTTGGGGGGTCGGTTGTTCCTCTTCTTCTTCCTCTTCTTCTTCTATTTCCTCTTCTTCAACAGGTATTGTATAGGACGGTTCTTGCGGTTCATAGCCTGGTTGATAACCTCCATTGCCTGGTACATAGCCCCCGCCGCTGTAACCTCCATGACCGTGACCGTGACCATGACCATGACCATGACCATGACCATGACCGTGACCATGACCACCTCCGTGACCACCTCCATGACCGTGACCTCCACCCATTCCCCCATGAGCTATTTCATTTTCCAACGGATGTTGTTTATGCTTTGGTGTTGAGAGGACATAGTATCCCAAACCTAAAAGCAGCAACGCAAATACACTCAATATTAATGTTAGCTTCTTCATTATACACTCCTTAGGAGAACATGGATGTTGACTATTCTATAAACCTTTTTCCATGGAAATCAGAATCTTAGGATACAGGATTCAAGCCTGAATTAAATGGAAAGTCGAACATTCTGGTATATAAAAATATTAATTTACAGGTCAAATCTATTTTTTCCAATTTTTAGATGGATTTTGCAGTTGTCGGTTTCATTTATGCGATGTATTTGGCTTTTGAGTTATTTTTTTTGGTATGCGGCATTTTTTTGGACATTTAATCTTTTGACCTTTCCAAGTATGCCATTTTTTAATTCCTTTATTACTCCAAACGCCTATAAAGCCTTTGCAATTTTCTTGAAATGCCATCTGGAAGGCTCCTGACCTGGCGGGATGTTTGCCTTTGGCAGGTTTTTTCCATATCCCGACTAAGATATTTCCTTTAAATTTACCAACCAAGGTTTTATTTCTGAATTGGCCAGTAGCTTTACTGTCTTTTACACGCAGGCGCAGAATACCACGTGTCGTCCTGAAACATCCTTTTGGCAAGCATTTCAACTCATAATGATTTTGTGAGATTGAGTTGTCCTCATGTTCTGGCCATCCTGGTTCACCATATCCATAAGGCTCCCAATAAGAAGCATCATTGCCAAGAAAATCGGTAAGATCGATCATGGGGATTGTAATGATTTCTTCCCCTTCTCCTTCACCCTCTTCCTCTTCTACGTCTTCAGGGGCTACTCGGATAATTAGAGGTTGTTTTTTTGCCGGTTGTTTTTTTTCTGCAGGTTTTTTGGCTTCAGGCTTCTTAACGGGCTGTGCAGGCGGAGGTTGATTTTCTACAGGTGGTGTATAATATGGGATGTCTGGGGGTGAATAATAATTTTGAGGTGTATAATAATTCTGTTGATAATTTCCATCATACCCTCCATCATATCCACCATATCCGCCATAACCGCCATATCCACCATGGCCTCCGCCATAACCACCATGACCTCCGCCATAACCGCCATGACCTCCACCGCTGCTATGACCTCCGCCATGGCCTCCGTGGGCAACATCATTATCATGAGCTTGATAGGGCTCGTTTGTAGATTTGATCATAACATAGTATCCAACACCTAACAGAAGCACTAAACTGATGCCGAGGTATGCTAAGTTGTATTTCATCGATTCCTTCTATGTTATAGGGAAAGGACCACCAATGATGTGATCATGATGTAAACAATTTATTTAATAAATAATCCAGATATAAGAACTTTGAAGATAGCAGTCAATGAGAAGTTTCGAGCATTTGCTGATACAAAATGATGAGGGGTTCGCGGAGCTGATCTTCAATCTTGTATAACAGGTGGGGTTCAACGCTTAAAAAGTTGGAATCATGGCCAAAGGACCTATGTTTTTCGGTCAGGGTGCCTGACTCTGACAATGATTTTTTCGGGAGTTTCCAATTTCCTTCGAAGAAGATGACATTCATTTTCTTTTGATGATAGACTAGTGCAAAGACAACCCGCATTGTGGGATCATAGAGTTTGTTATCCAGATGGGGCGCTTTGACAGGATCTGATTCGATAAATTCTTCCACAATAAAACCGTCGCAGTGATCATGGCCCCAGTGGTTGTAAGAAGGATCGGGGTTGTTATCAAGATTAACTTTTTCTTCTGTAAGGATATATTTTAAAGTAGGTTCAAGGTCATCTTTTTCTATGATGATCACCCCTTTTCCCCTTGTAGATTTGATGGGCTTGATCACTAGAATATTACTTGGAATATCTTGCAAAATCTGTTGCACTAATTCTTTAGAAAATACTTTTGGATAGGCGTTCCATTTGGGTTTTAATTTAATCAAGCGTTCATCAGTTGTGAGCTGCTGGCTCATCTTGAATTTATCGCCTTTAAAGGGAAAGACTGCACCATCTAGGAGAATGATGCCCGGGAAATTGTCACGGAAATCTTCCATAGAAATGATTTTCCATTGTCTGGCCCATAAAATTCCGTGATAGTCCGCAAGGTTGTGTGGATCTTTTACGGGTATTCTTGCAAGGCTTACAAAAAAGGGATCATCGAGCAACTTCTCGAGGCTTTCTTCGGTTGACCATCCTTTTTCAAGTAAGATATCTTTGAACTTATTATCGGAGACATCATGAAAAACAAACCATCCTAAAGTTTGAAAATGTTTAATGAAATTACAAAACATTTTGGGGACTAACCCATATCCATCTTGAATGAAATCATAGCCGTTAAAAACGGATAAGCTTCCGGGTTGGATTTCGCAAATCTTGATCCCTTGCTTCTCGTTGTATTTCAAATCGGCGATCAGAAAAGTAATATCAGCAGGAGTGTGAGTGGTGGGCTCAGATATTGTTTCTGAAGGGGCATAAATATCGCTGATTATTTCAGAATCAAGCAGCGGATTTGATTTAAAATAAAAGATAATAAAGCACTGAACGACAATGATTCCTAGCAATAGACGTTGAACTTTATTCATTTTTATCCCGATTACAAAGAAAGTCCACTGTATCAATCTGTCTAATTTTTAGAAAAGAAATTGACTTTTTCAACTCAAAAAAGACAATAAAATAGCGGGCTACAGATTATACCGAACGCGATTCAAAATTTGGTTTTGGTATAGTCATTTAGAAGGAAGAGCATGAACTTCAATCGCTATTTTTTTTCTATCAGTTCGGTATGGATCTTTGCTTTTTTCAGCCTTTCAGCATCAGCTGAGAGTGCAATTGCTAATCCTTTAAAAGGTTCTACACTTCTTTTATCGATGAGAGGCCTAAAACTTCCTGAGATCACAACCAGAGATCACTTGAACGAAGCAGAAGATTCAAACATTCAAAAAGCCTATTCCAAGTATTTTGCAAAGAAGAATCATCCTAAATTATGGTTCAATGAAAATTTCCTTGTGAAAATTCACAAAGATATGTTTTGTGATATATGGGAGTGGGCAGGGATCTATTATATCGGCTCACAGCGCAATATCGGGGTCGTATTTTATGAAATATCAGAACACATGCAAAATCTTTGTAAGGAAGTGCAAGAATGGCTTGCAGGCAAAACAGATCTTGATGATTTGCAGCAAAGTGCAAGAATTCTTCATCGGATTATGCAAATTCATCCTTTCACTAATGGCAACGGGAGATATGCCCGTTTTGTCTCCAATCTCTACCTTTACTCCTTAAACGGTTCAAGACCCTATTGGCCGGATAAAGCGCTTTTAGATGACGGGATCGAACGCCAGTTATTGCTTCAAGCACTAAAATCAGGCGATCAAGGCGATTTCGCATTGCTCGAAAAGCTCATTGTCGAATACGGGGGACGTCATGCGCTCTTTATTAATCCCAGCATTTTTTGATAAACAATATGCAATACTTCTTTTAGCTGCCTTTCAGCATCTTTCATGAGTATTGGATCGGGTTTTGAATAAAAAGGGGGTTCGCAGCAAGTTTTATATTTTTCATTTAAAGAGCCCTCTTCTGATAGAGCCTTTTCAGGAAATTTATAATAGCCGCCAAGACAGATAATTTCTATTTTTTGTTTATTATATGTCAAAAGAAACGCAAGTCGTAAAGTAGGACAATAAAGTTTGTTTTCTAAATGAGGAACTGCAATGGGTTCGGAATCGATAAATTCTTCAACGATGAATGTATCAGACGTGTATGAATTCCAGAAATCATATGCAGCATCATCAATATCTGTTAAGTCTTCTATTTCATTATCTAAAATATACTTTAAGACTCGATTTAGATCTTCTTTCTTAACAATAATAACACCATTGCCTTTAAAGGCATTGATCGGTTTAATCACCAGCATAGAGCTTCCGATATCACGATTAATTTTTTCTGCTAAATCCGGTTCATATTTAGTTTGATAAAATCCCCATTTGGGCTTATGTTTTTCCGTTAATGGATTGCCTCTAAGCAAACTGCTCATTTTCTGTTTATCCCAGCTATAAGGGTTTACCGCACTGTCAATGACAACTACGCCCGGGTATTTCTTTCTAAACTCCTCTCCATGATCTGATTTGTTTGGCTTCAAGAAAACAAAGCCATGATAAGATTGTAAATCATTACGATCGTTGACGGCCTTTGATGCATTTGATAAAAAGATAGGATCTCTAATTAAGTCATCGTTTGTTCCTAGCGTACTCCAGCGTTTATTGTTTAAAAATTCATTCTTTAACTCTTTATCGGACATGCCCCTGACTTTTACCCAGGATTTATCATAATACTTATCCAGTTCATTCATGAAATTTTGAGCAATAAGACTGGTGCCTCCATTTGAAAACCTCCCGCCTTGAAAGCTTGACTGATAACCATTTTGTATCTCGCATATCTTGACTTCTTTATTTTTGCTGTATTTCATGTCGACGACGAGAAAGCTGACATCGACAGGAAGAATGCTCTGATGAATGTTTGCAGCCAATACCCAACAGTTCCCTAGTAACAATAGAATCAGCAAGCAGGTATTTAGTGTTGTCTTGAACATAGAATTCATTCTTGGAATAAAGGTTTAACCATTAGATTATTCGGTATATATGCTACAGAAATTCATTTTATGCAAGAAAGGGAAAGTTGGGGAAAGCTTCTCCAGTTACTGGGCACAATTCGAACTTTTGACTGGCTCGGCTTCTCTCAGATTTTTTTGTTTAAGGTCGTCGTCAATCAACAAGGCGTGTTTTAATTTCGAGTTTTCCCATCCGTTCATAATATCTCGCACTCTGACTTTTAAAAAACCGACTTTGTCATGCAAATGCCTAAGTCGTTCATTCAGTCGAATAGTATTATTATGAGCTTCAATTCTTGCATGAATAATTGTTATCATGGATTCCCTTTTAGGAGCACTCATGAGGTGTTTTAGCCACTCTGCTCTTGAAGCGGCCTCAAGTGCACCCTGAAGATCGTCGATTCTTGCTTGAGCGTCAAATGGTGCGTCCAGCCCACACCATACTAACAGGCTAACATCAAGCAACTCGTCAAGTCCATGTGATAAAATATATTTTTTATCTTGGGGTGTGCCTGAAGTAAGAATTTGCAACATTGAAGGATCTTTTACGAAGTGACGAGGAGAGACCTCCTTCATGAGTTCGTGATCGGGATCTAAGGATAAACTTAGAAGTGGAGGTAAAAGAGAAAGCTGTGGTTCTGGAATGGTTTTTTTGTCTGTTCTACCTGGAAAGGTTGTCAATTCAATATGGTTAGAAGCTGGAGGGATATCTATTCCTTTTTCTTCTAGCTTCTTAGAAATGGCTAATTGTGAGTGAATAGCCTCATTTGGTGAAATTTGAGGAGGTTGAAAGCGAATGCCAAAACGAAGGTTTTTTGTTTTTTTTGTGAAGAGTTTCCTAACGGATTTAAAGAGTAACAGACCACCTAAAGAACAAAATACAGTGAGAGTGCCAAAAAAAACCCTTCCCAATCGTTCAATATGTGAAAAGTTTCGTTCTTTCTTTGAAATTAATCGATATTGATGACCAGTAATGGTTGAAGTTACAACCTTACCTTTCGCATCGACAATTTGATCTTTGCTTTTGAATTTCGCTGATTCAACCCAATTTGTATTAGGTATAATATCGTTGGGATGGTTAATTATTTTAAATTCAGGCATTTTATCTTTAATCTATGTAATTAGAGATTAAATTATATATGTTATACATTTCCTACATATATTACAATGGGAAACTGTCATGGTGAAGGGGCCTTGGTGGACCGAAGCGTTTGGGATGCGCTCCACTCCTACTCCTAACAAGAAATAAAAAGGGCCGGACCTGCGATAAAGCCCATGATGGCAACAAGGAGGTTAGCAATTACAGAAATCTTTGATAACGCACTCCAAAAACCTGCCCTAGCCGTAAAGCCAGACCTTTTCCGATTGATCGCCGGCCGTTTTCCATAGCAGAAATATTATTTTGGGTGACGCCAATTAATTGACCCAGTTGGGCTTGTGTATATCCCTCACGCAAGCGGAGACCTTGGAGATAAAGTCCCTGTTCCCCGTGCGTCTTCAACTCCTCTTCAAAGTAATCGCGCCACCCTTTCTTTTTTACACGGGTGGATTTCATTTCCGTGACATTTTCACTTTCAATATGGTGCGTTTTCGTGCGTGCCCACATAAAAAACCTCAATTATTTTTTTCTTTTCATCAACTACACACCAGCAAGCCACGTAAGTTGGTTTGCCTTTTTTCAAATGGCAATGGTGCGCAGCTTTTGGAATCTTTTTTTTCTGCATTCCAAGCTTGCTATAGTTTGGCCAGCTTGGTTGCCTCGGTCCATCTTGTTCAATGTCAGTAAGAAGCGTATACGCAATAGGTCGAATAGTTGCAGGCAAATCTTTGATCTGTTTTTCCAGTTTCTTTGTCGGTTCAATTCGCCATTCTTCGTCACTCAAATATGCCTCTCATCCTGCTTATAACCACATTATATATCAAAAAATGATATGTTTGCAATATTTATAAGGAGATATCTATTTTTTCTCTTGCGAGTTGTCTGTTGATTTTGTTAGCCTGGCATCCAAAATCTTTTCGCTTTAGCCAGGTATCAAAAAAATGCTAAGAAAATTGCTGGATTACCAGTTATCGCTTGTTGAAAAAGGCAAGCGATTGCATCGCATTCGTCCATTAATTACTGCGACAGATACGTTTTTGTATGAGGCGCCTTTAAATACAATCAAACGGCCGCACATCCGCGATGCCATCGACGTCAAGCGCTGGATGGTGATCGTCGTCTTTGCCCTCATTCCCTGCATCCTCTGGGCTCTATGGAATACCGGTCTGCAGACTTTCGTATACTCAAGCGGCGACTATAAGTTGATGAATGAATACCTTAGCGGTTCAAGCACTCTGCAAGGCTATTTGGATTTTGTAGCAAAAGACAATAGGTATCTTACTATCCTCAAACTCGGCTTTCTTGCCTTGCTTCCCCTTACAATTATTTCTTATGCCGTTGGAGGCTTTTGGGAGGGGGTTTTTGCCTGCGCGCGCGGTCATGAAATTTCAGAAGGCTTCCTCGTGACGGGAATATTGTATGTTTTGATACTGCCCTCGACGATTCCTTATTGGATGGCTGCTGTAGGCGTCTCCGTTGGCGTTATTTTAGCTAAAGAAGTTTTTGGCGGCTCTGGCATGAATATCGTCAACCCCGCTTTAGCCTGTCGTGCTTTTCTCTTCTTTACCTTTCCCGGAAAGATGTCCGGCGATGTGTGGGTAGGGACGAATCCGACCTTTATCCGCCAAAGCCTCATTAAGATGAATCAAGATGCCCATACCACTCCAATCGACGGATTCACCCAAGCGACAAAACTTGCTCAATTTAACATCACTACAGAAGTGAAGCGCATTCATGTCGATGCCATTGCTTCGAACAATCTTGGCCACGATGTGACGACATATGATAGCATTGAAAAAGCCTTCAACAAATGGAACAGCCTTGGCAGCCACCAGGCGACACTTGGCGAGCTGACACAAGAGCAGCTTAAGAACTTTGTGACAACTCCTTTACCTGAAGGGGGCTTAGGATTATCTCCTGGCTATTATGAAGATGCTTATCATTTTTCGGCATTAGATCATGGCATCGGACACAATAGCGATTGGGGTTTTTTCTTTGGCGATAAGCTTGGATCCATGGGCGAAACTTCGATTTTAGCATGCTTAATCGGTGCTTTGATATTGATCTATACAGGAGTTGGATCTTGGCGGACAATGGTGGCTATGGGTCTTGGAGCCTATATAACAGCATTGTGTTTCCAATGGGGATCGAAGTTGTTGGGCGTTGACTCAGGAGCATGGCTTCCGGCGCAATATGGTTTTCCGGCATATAAGCATCTTCTCTTAGGAGGGTTAGCCTTTGGACTTGTGTTCATGGCTACAGACCCAGTTTCGTCGCCGAGCATGAATTCAGCCAAGTGGATCTATGGTGCTTTCTGCGGTCTTGTTACCATCATCATCAGAGTAATTAATCCCGCTTATCCAGAAGGTGTCATGTTAGCTATCCTGATGGGGAATGTCTTTGCTCCTTTGTTCGATTACTATGCTGTTCGCAATTACAGAAGAAGGAGTACACAGCGTGTCAGAGCCTCAGCCTAGTGCGCCAACGAGCAATGCAAAGACAATTCTTTTCATGGTATTGTTGAGTTTTGTCTGTGCGCTCATTCTTTCCGTTTTAGCAAGTGTATTGGCAAAGCCTAAGGAGATAGCCAAAGATTTAGACCGCAGCAAGGAGATGATGATTGCTGCAAAAATATTAGATTATCACGGCTATTTTTTACTCTCTAGTCATGGTAAATATATTCCTGCCAAATATACTAAAGACGGCATCTTGGTTCCTGGTAGCCCTAACGATATCCCGACCAGAGATCAGCTTATCGATGTTTATAAGAAGCGTTTGATTCCCTTTCTCGTCACTGATCAAGGTGATGTAACTACTTTTGAAAAAGCCAAAATCAATCCCGATGATTACCTCTCTGACTATCGAAAAACGGGATATTACAAACAGCCTTTTAAACTAATCTATAAAATCCTTGCAAATCCCCAGGAAGGCAAACCGGCTGATGAATCTCAGATTGAGGGATACGTCATTCCTGTGAATGGCTTTGGCCTATGGGATGCTATCTATGGCTATCTTGCTATTAAACCCGATGGCGATACCATCATCGGCATTTCGTGGTATGATCAGAAAGAAACTCCGGGATTAGGTGCAAATATCGCTGAAGAGCCTTGGCAGAGCCTATTTCCCAATAAACTCATCTTTCAAGAAAGTCCCGATGGTCAAACGAATTTTAAAACTGCACCGCTTGGAATCACGGTTGTCAAAGGCAAGGTAGCCGAGGTCCTAGGAAATTCGCCAAAAGCTAAAAGCGCTGTCGATGGCATGGCAGGAGCTACCTTGACTGGAAATGGAGTCACCGATGCCTATAAGGATGTGCTTGGCCCATACCGGCCCTTTCTGATCAAACTCCATCAAGAACATGAAAAAAATAAAAAGCCATAATGTAAGAGATTTCCTATGAGCACTCCAAAAATACCGGCTGTATCTTACTTCACAAACCAACTATGGGGCGGAAATCAGATTTTAGTCGCGGTGTTAGGCATATGCTCTGCACTCGGCGTCACTAACCGGCTCTCCGTATCGATAACAATGGGTCTTTCGGTCTCCTTTGTTACCGCGTTTTCTTCTTTTTTTGTATCGCTGTTGCGCAAAGTGACTCCCGATAGCGTCCGCATGATTACTCAGTTGGCTATCATCTCCGTCTTTGTCATTATCATCGATCAGTTTCTGCAGGCTTACTTTTTTAGCATTTCAAAAGTATTGAGTGTTTTTGTCGGTCTTATCATCACTAACTGCATCGTGATGGGCAGAACCGAAGGGATGGCAAAAAACGTAACCCCGATTCCAGCTTTTTTAGATGGATTAGGCGCCGGTATGGGTTATGCTATTGTCCTGGTCATTATCGGAGGAGTAAGAGAACTCTTCGGGTTTGGTCAGCTTTTGGGCTATCAAGTTGTTCCCGTTTCCTGGTATGCCACCGCTGAGCATCCCGATGCCTATGATAACTTTGCCTTATTTGTAAGTCCGCCAGCTGCATTCTTTTTGTTGGGAGGATTAATCTGGATTTTTAACCTCGTCAATAAAAAGACCTAACGAACAAGGAGCTAGTTTTTATGTGGATGGGCACCTATGAGCCAATAAATTTGCTAGGGCTGATCGTTCAAGCCGTTTTCATCGAAAATTTTCTTTTAGCTAATTTTTTGGGGATGTGCACTTATTTAGCCTGCTCCACCAAATTAAAAACCGCTAATGGACTTGGAATTGCTGTCGTCTTTGTTTTAACAGTGTCAGGGATTTTAAATTGGTTTGTGCATCGCTTTGTGACAAGCCCCGGCGCCTTAAGCTGGCTCGATTCTTTTGGGCTCAATGCCTCCAATGTCGACTTAGGCTTCCTAGAGTTCTTACTGTTCATTTCTGTGATCGCAGGCTTTACACAGATTTTAGAAATCGTCATCGAAAAAGTATCGCCTGCGCTTTATCTTTCTCTTGGCTTATATCTGCCCTTGATAGCAGTTAACTGCGCTATTTTAGGAGCATGTCTTTTTGCTGTGACAAGGGATTATCCTTTTTGGCCAAATATGATTTATGTCTTTGGATCGGGCGCGGGATGGTGGCTAGCCATAGCCCTCATTGCAGCAATTCGAGAAAAATTGGCCGTCTCCAATGTCGTTCCTGCTTTAAAAGGCATGGGAATTACCTTTATTATGACAGGATTAATGGCCATGGCTTTTCAAGGCTTCACTGGAATTAAACTTGCTATTCCTACTGGGGGATTGGAAAAAGCCGCAGCTTTGGCAGCACCGGCTTCGCAAGCTGAAAGAGATCTACCTTTCATAGAATCGCAACAATATCAACAAAAGAAATTGTAAAAAAAGTGTTATTGTTATATTATTTTTTAGCGACAGCAATTAAATAATCAATTAATTTGTGAAAAGTAAATGCATAAAAAAACATTATTAATATTTTTTGTTACTATCTTTCTAAATGGGAGTGCTTCAACTGCATTTGCTTCCACTTCAACCTTAGACGACATGGGATTGGGCGCTTTTTATCAAACCAGCCCCGCGGAACAACAACTTCCCAATCCTGATACTTTAAATCCTCAGTGGTGGCACTATTTTGAAGAGGACCCAACCGAACTTGCTCAAAAAGTCTCTGCTTCATATCAGCAATTACAAACTCAAATCAAAGCACTTCCAGTAGAAGAACAAGAGCTTGCAGCGCCTATTCTTAATCAGCTTTTTGTCAATTTCAATGCTTTAATTACAGCAAAAAAACAACAACCAAAAGAAATTCCTGCTCCGCAGCCTTTTCGTCAAGCCTATACGCTTGAGCAGCAGCTTGAACTTAATCACAAGATCCGAAAGCTCAAAATTGAGAAAAAAAATGAAGTCGATGAGCTGGATTCGGTGAAAAATCGCACGGTGAAAGCTCAAAAGCGCCTTGATGATCTCCTAGTGTCTTATTTAGCCATGGATCAATCCCCGAAAAAGTTTTTAGCCGGTTTGGAGATCATGGCGCAGCGCACGGCTTTAGGAGTAGCTGAAGAAAACTTACCTATTCTTGAAAATCGCATTGAAGTGCAGCAAAGTCGTTTGAATCAGCTTCAGAAAGAATTAATACTATCAAAAACGTTATTAACCGTTTCAAATTATGATGAGAATCATTTAGAGCATGAAATTCGATTAGCCGAAAGTAAACTCGAAAATGGACAAACTGAATTAGCTAGGGCAGAAAGCAACTCATTAAACCTTTTAGGTGATACAGCTTCTGATAAGTCTTTAAAATATCTTTTAACTCAAAAAGTTACGCACGCCTCTGTGAATAAAGCATTGGCTTGGACAAAGGTTGCTTTTGATAAATTAAAATACAACCTCATTATGCATATTAATAATCGCTTTGAAGAAAGCCATCATGATATGCGTAAGACGCTTGAATCTTGGAAAAATAATCTAGACTCCTTAAGCCGCCAGTTATCGGAATGGAAAAAGAATTCGCTGCGTGAACAAGATCGTGTGCGTCAAGATTATGCTATTTTGACTACGCAAAGTGACAATTCTGAAACAAATAAACTCATGCGGCTCAATCAAACCAGACGACAGGAGTCGCTAGAATCTTTATCGACCCTGCAGATCCTTGAAGATGAAATCTTCAATACCACTTGGCTCATCGACAGATTAGAAGACTACATTCAAACACATAGTTCTTTCATCGAAAGATGGTGGATGGGGTTAAACAGTTTTGCAAAAAAAGTATTGGATGGATTGATTGCTTGGCTCAATTATAGCTTATTCAAGGTCAGCGGTATTCCCATTACCTTGCTTACATTGCTAAGAATTGTCTTGATTTTGACCATCACATTTATCTTATCTAAAGTCGTCCGTACCGCTCTGATCTCCTTTGGAAATTCGCAAGGCAACATGACGGAATCCACCCTTTACACCCTTGGAAGACTCGGACATTACTTTATCCTGTGCGTAGGGGGATTAATTGCAATTTTTTCCATCGGATTGGATTTCAGCAACCTTGTCATCATCACCGGAGCCTTGACATTCGGGATTGGATTTGGTTTGCAATCATTTGCCACTAATTTCTTATGCGGTTTGCGTATCCTCTTTGAACGCAAATTGAAAATCGGAGATTATATCGAGTTGGAGTCCGGCCTTTATGGCAAAATTACGGAAATTCACGTACAAAATACTGTGATTTGCACCTCAGACGGGCGCGAAGTAATTGTTCCCAACTCCGAATTGATCGGACATCAGCTCATCAATTGGACTATGAATAACGACAATCGACGTCTGCATATTCCCTTCCAGACATCTTACAATACCGATAAGGACTTTGTTCGACAAATTGTGGTCGCAGCAGCCAAAAGGGTGCCATGCGCCCTAAGCGACAAAGAACCGCAGGTTTGGCTGGTCAAATTCGGCGACGTTGCCCTTGAATTTGAACTAGTCGTTTGGGTCAATTACAAAAGCGAGTCGTTTACCGACTCAAAAGAAGCTGATTTTCTGTGGGAAATAGAAACGGCCTTGCGCGCGCATAGCATTGAACTACCCATGCCTCAGCAGCTTTTACATTTCCAACACGTACCTAATTTTCTTAAAGAAAATGTCTCTGCACTGCATCATCCTCCTATACCTCCTATCCTAAAAGTACCAAATCACGAGAAAAACCATGGCCAAATCGGAGTTGCCCCTACGCGATCTTTACCTTGATATTGCACTACAGGCAGCTAGAAAAGGGGGCGAAGTCTTAAAAAAATATTGGGGCAAGCTTTCCCAGATTAAAGAAAAAACAATACCCGGCAATTTAGTTACGGAAGCAGACCAGGAATCGGAACGAGAAATTCTTGGCATACTAAAGAAGAATTTTCCCTCTCATGATATCATCGCAGAGGAAACCGGCATGCATCTCCTGCAGAAGTCCAACTTCTGTTGGTATGTCGATCCTCTCGATGGAACGACAAATTATGCCCATCAATATCCTACCGTTAATATTTCCATTGGCTTATTCGAAAAAGGCCAGCCGCTCGTCGCTGTTGTTTTTAATCCCTTTTACGATGAATTATTTTACGCAGTCCGAGGAAAAGGGGCTTTTTTAAACGACGAAAAAATCCATGTGTCGAACGTAGCATCCTTAGAAAAAAGCTTGCTAGCTACCGGTTTTCCCTATGATAGAAAAGAAACTAACGATAATAATTATGCTGAATTTTGCGAACTGACAAATCAGTCCCATGGTGTGCGAAGAGCTGGTGCTGCCGCCTTGGATCTAGCTTATGTCGCCGCAGGCAGGCTTGATGGCTATTGGGAAAGAGGCCTAAATCCCTGGGATGTCGCTGCAGGAGCGCTTCTCGTCCTTGAAGCCGGCGGGAAAGTCTCCGACTATAATTTGGAATCTTTCAACATAAAATCCGATCGCATTTTGGCTACCAATGGGCTCGTTCATGAAGCTATTTCCGAGGTTTTACTGCAGGTTCGAAACAAGCAAGGAATAACCACAAGATAAACTATGAAAAATATTCTCTTGCTTAGTTTTTTTTTCTGCCTGACAGCGCTTTCTGGATTTTGTCAACCGCTGCCTTGTGTATCTGAGCTTAGCTTAGAAGAAAAAATTGGACAGCTCTTGCTTGTGCATTTTCATGGCGATGAAGCCAATGAGGCGGCTAAAAAGTTAATCCATCGCGCCCATGTCGGCGGTTTTGTTTACTACCGTTGGTCAAATGGATTAAATGATCCCTTGCAAGTGCAGCTTTTAAGCAAAAGTTTGCAAAGAGAGGCTACGTTTAATGAAAAACCCATTCCACTTTTGCTAGTTGTCGACCAAGAAGGTGGCCCCATCGCCCAGCTTAAACGTGGGTTTACTCTATACCCTAGTAACTATGCCATTGCAAAAGCCGGCAGGTTATCTTGGGCAAGAGAGAGTGCTTTTTTTACAGGACAGCAACTGCGCGCTGCCGGAATTAATATGAATTTAGCGCCCGTTGTCGATGTTAACGTTAATCCCGATAATCCGGTCATTGGAGTTCGCTCCTATGGCAGCTCACCCGAAATTGTTGTAGGTTTTGCTGAAGAGGCTCTTAAGGGCTATCATCAAGCTGGAATGGCTTACTGCTTAAAGCATTTTCCCGGACATGGCGACGTTTGCATCGATTCGCATGAAAATCTGCCGCGCATTTACAAATCATTAGAAGAACTTAGGAAAATCGAACTCTTTCCTTTTAAAGCGTTGCACACCCAAGCCGACGTGATCATGACGGCGCATCTTCTTATTCCTGCATTAGATGCCGATCATTGTGTGACTCTTTCAAAGAAAATCGTCACAGGAATTTTAAGGAAAAACATTGGTTTTCAAGGATTGATCATGACCGATTCCTTAGCAATGGGAGGAATTTTGCATGAGTGTGAATCAATCGAAGAAGTCGCAATAAGCAGTTTCGAAGCAGGGCATGATCTCATTTTATTAGCCGGCGGCGGAACACTGTTTGGACAAAATAAAGGACAGGAGCAGACCGTTGACGACGTCCTTAGAGTGCATCAAGCTTTAGTGCAGGCAGTGCAAACAGGGCGCCTTGACGAGGCAAAGATTGATGAATCAGTGGAAAGAATTCTGAAGCTGAAAGCAAGGCAGCAGTTGGAACAAACGCCCTTTTTTTCTCTCAAAGATATTGCCGAGCACCAACAATTAGCTCGCGATATTGCAGAAAATTCTGTTGAAATGATTGTGCAAAAAATTGCTTTGCCCCTCGATTTTAAATCTTCTAAAGTCGGCATCATTGCACCAAGGATTGTTGAGGATGAAATCAACATGGCTTCCTTGTTTGAGATCGGCAAGGAAACAAAAATTCTATTTCTTAATGGACTTAACCCTGATGCCAAAGAATGTCAATTTGCTGCTGAAATAAGTTCTTGGGCAGATATCGTTATTTTTTGTTCTTATAATGGATGGAAAAACAAAGATCAAATTCTTCTGGCAAATGAATTATGCAAATCAGGTAAGACAATGATCTCGCTAGTTCTGAGAGACCCCCAAGACGCCGATTTCCTTTCTCAATCCAGTGTCATCATCTGCACCTATAGCCCCGTTCCTGCTTCCATAGAAGCTGCTCTAAAATTAATAGATTTTTAGCGCATCAGAGAAAATAATGTTTATTCTTGATTGCTGTAAAAAATTTGTCCCAGGAGTTATAGCCATGTCTGCAGTTATTTCAATTCACCCACAATCTGTTGTGCCTTGTTTCAATAACAAGACACATAATGAATGATTATCAAAGTGAACGCACTTTTTTTTCACAGTCATTAAAAAAAGAAGTTGAAATTGTTCAACAGGTTGCTAATGATGCTTTTTGCAACTCTAAAATAATTGCAAAGCAAAGAATCTTTGAAGGAAAGAAAATAGAAGTCCTTTACAACTATGCACCGATAGGTAAATTACAATTCCTTGTTGTTTCTAAAGAACATCGCACCAATTTTTCCGATCTTACCTCTGAGGAATATGTTGAAGCATCTAAAATTATTCAAACTCTTTGCGCTCACTATCAAAAAAAAGGGCAGAACATTGCCTATATTTTTCATAAATCAGGAAAAAGAGCTGGACAATCGGTTCCTCATTGGCACGCTCACCTGATTTTTTCCTCTTCAAAAATACAAGAATTATTCGGCTGGATTTTTACCTTAAAAAGCATGTTTATCGGGATAACACCGCTTTCTGATGAAGAACTTTCCAAACGAGTGAAAGAATTAAAGACGGAGCTTGTCCCTCTTTTAACTTAGGAATAATTTGTAGCTTTTCCGGATAAGATATTGCAAATTCAGTCTATATGCCGTTCTTACAGAACTCAATCATTCCTTTGGAGATAACCCAGGCCTCTCGCTTTCGCTTCGGCCTGGGCTATGGTATGAAGGCCTTTCAGGCCATGAAATGAAAAATTTTAAAAAAGATTGTTTTTCAACGGTCTGAAAGACCGTAATAACATAGCCCAGGCCGAAGCGAAAGCGAGAGGCCTGGGAAAAATGATAAATAAAAAAAGAGTTCTGTAAGAACGGCATAAATTTTGGGATTTCAGTTCATTTATGCAAAAATCGGTTTGATTAAAGGGTGATTTTCAGTTTTTTTCTTGGGATACAAAGAAGTCCAAGCAAAACGGAAAACCAAAGTGTTGTCAAGCGTATGACGATGGTGACAGCGACAGCGTCATAGGCCGGCAGTTGGTTTAAAAGTAGCAATTGAAGCATGGTCATTTCTGCACCTCCTAAACCACCTGGAAGGAAGGTCACAGCGCCGATGAGCAGTGAAAAAGCATAGATGAAAAGGGCTGTAAAAAGGGAGATGTCGCTGCCTAAAATGGAAAGCATATAATAGAAAGCGATGCCTTCAGCGCTCCAGGCGAGAACTCCTAAAATGATCCCTTTGATTAGTACGGGGGCGCGAAAACAGTTGCGAAAGGCTAAAACTGTTTCGATGATAAATTCGACAGCATGAGCAAAACGCTGAGGAAGCTTCCTTTTAGCGTATTTCTCCATAAAAAGAAGCCAGTTCTCTTGCTGTACAGCAAATAAAACAAAGACAATCACAAGCCCGACTAGAATAACAATAGGGCGTGCATCGGCATATAACCAAAGTCCGCAGGATGCAATAATCACAACTGCTATCAGGTCAGAAAGCCTCTCCGATAGAAAAACTCCGAAACTTTTTCGATAAGCTACGCCGTAGTCTTTTAAAAAAATGCTTCGAAAGGCCTCGCCTGTTTTCCCAGGGGTCACAGTCAAGGCAAAACCTGCTAAATAAATCCTTAAGCTGCTTTTCCAAGGGAGTGTATGCCCCACAGCTTTTAAAAAGCTTTGCCAGCGTAAAAAACGCAAGGCGTAGTTGATTAAAGAGAGTATTAAAGCGACAAATATGCCTTTTGTACCTACTTTTGCGATGGCATTAAGAACATCTTGCCATCCGCCCCATAGGCTAAACAAAAAATAGCCAATAATACTAATGATGATAGTCGTAACCAAGGCAATGAAACGCCAGCCGGATAAAAAATGCACCTCTTCAGACGGTGTACTAGAATGACTTTTATTTTCAAGAGGAGCTTTTAGGTCATTCATACTTAATCCTTGTTAGCTGACAAGGTAAAGAGTCACAGAAAGCCAGCATAAGACTGAGGCGATGATGTGCGGATCTTTGAGAAGGTCCCGAGTGGGGTCGCCCCCGCTATTGCGATGATGTAATAGAAAGATGTAGCGGAAAATGGCATAAATGACAAAAGGCACGGTGTAAATTAAATTATCGGTCTGATGGATGCGGATAGTTTCAGAGCTCATGGTGTAAAGGCTGTAGGTAATGATGACGCCGGTGGCGCAGATGGCTATGGTCTCATCTAAAAAGACAGGTCCGTAATTTTCGAGCACTTTGCGATGATCTTGTTTGTTTTCGCTAAGAGCTATAATTTCGGCTCTTCTTTTTGCAAATCCAAGAAAAAGAGTGATCATAAGACCGCAGAGCAGAAGCCATTTGGAAGGTGGCAGGCCAACTCCTGTTGTTCCTGCTAGGATGCGCAGCATAAAGCCGGCTGCGATGCAAAAAACATCTAAGATGACGACATGCTTTAAATAAAAAGAATAAGCTAAATTTAAGAGAGCATAGATGAAAATAATGATCAAAACCTTGTAAGAAGCCAGTAATGCCACAGCAACGGCAAGCAATCCCATGACAATGGAAACG
Source organism: Chlamydiota bacterium (assembly GCA_013287145.1). Lineage (GTDB taxonomy): Bacteria > Chlamydiota > Chlamydiia > Chlamydiales > Parachlamydiaceae > JABDEI01. The sequence continues at coordinate 6,600 of JABDEI010000012.1, read as the reverse complement.
ATAATTGCGCAAGGGATGGATACTCTATTGGCAGCAAGAGGCCGGTTCTTTTTTTTAGGGTGATGGCGATCGCTTTCGCTATCTAAGATATCATTCACAACATAGATGCAGCTTGATGCAAACGAAAAAGCAATAGCAGCAAGCAATACAGTCAGAAAAAAAGAAAGGTTATTCTGTTGATTGCTGAATAAAAAGCCGGTGAAGACAAAACCGCTTTTTATCCATTGCATCGGACGGATGAGTTTTATTAAGTCCTGAGGATGATTCATCTTAATTTCCCTTGAGAAAAATTGTCATTATACAACTCTAAGGATTCCTTAAATTTTAGTGCATTCTTCGATAATATGGGAAATCGGCTATCTCGAGCAACTCCTTATCGCCTTCGCTGTCGCCATAAGCGTATAGACAGAAATTTTCCCGCGGTCCAACTAGCTCTAGCAAACGGCGCACTTTTTCAGACCCCCGACAATTTTTTCCTATGAGTTTTCCTGTGGCTAGGCCTTTGTTATCGCTCTCCAAGCGCGAAGAGATCACATCTTGAAAGCCAGTATAATTAGCCCAAGGATGAAGGTAAATGTCTAAAGAAGCGCTGATTAAGATGCAGCGATGCCCTTGGTTTAAGTGCCACTGAAGGCGTTCCAAGCCTTCGGGCTTGACGAGGCGGTTAAGCTTGCCATAGGCAAAATCCTTGCCTAATTTTCTGATCTCCTCAATAGGCCTACCCCCAAAAAAGGTCGTAAGAATTTCCTCCTTCACCTGCTGCCTTGAGATCTTTTTCAATAAACACTTGATTAAAGAAGGAATATGTTTGCCTATCTTGCTTACAACTACAGCGAGACCTTGGGCATAAAGCAGAAATGGAAAAAGGGAATCGCAATAAGTGAGTGTGCCGTCGAAGTCAAAGGCGGCGACGATGGGAACTGTGTTTTGCTTGGAACTCATGGTTATAGCTTAAGCCGTTTAAAAATTCTTTCAGGAATGGATTTGATGATCATCATAATGTAGCGCCAAAACCAGGGAATATAGACGACATCTTGTGACTTATTTAAAGACCCTGCGATCTTCTCACCAACATATTTTGGCGAAGCCACTAAAAAAAGTCCAGGAAGACCAAAGGTCATGGATGTATCGACAAAACCCGGCTTAACCGTAATGACGCGCACTCCTGCATGAAATAGGCGATTGCGCAATCCTTCTAAAAAGATATTAAAGCCCCCCTTAGCAGCCCCATAAACGTAATTGCTTTGACGCCCGCGATCCCCAGCTACTGAGGTGATGCCGATAATAAACCCTTGGCCTTGTTTGGCTAAATAATTAGCACCAAGAGAGAGAATAGAGCAAGCTCCTGTAAAATTGCGGTCGATCATACGATGGGATAAATTAAAATCATTGATGGCCATCTTTTGATCGCCCAAATCGCCGAAAGCAAGCAAAATTCCTTCCAATCCTCCCAAGTTCTGGATGACTTGCTGAAAAAAATGAGGGTGTTCGCCGAAAGCTTCAGCATCGAAGCTTGCATACTTGACTTCAACGCGAAAGCGAATTCTGATGTCTTTAGCAATGCGGTCAAGTTCATCTTCATCGCGGGCAGCTAAAAATAAGGAATGTCCCTTGGCGGCAAAAGCATGTGCTGCCGCGCGTGCAATTGATGATGTTGCTCCTAAGATCAAGATGCCTTTTTTCATCGCTTGCCCTCCATGCGCAGCCTGCGCGACAGATCGGAAGAAAATTTGTCTTCAGGGTCGACATCGGCTTTGATTTTTTGCCAAGCATTGAAGCGCGGGTACATGCTGCGAAAAGTTTCTGGTTGCATGCGGGCATCTTTAGCGAGGTATCCGCGACCTTCATATTTCAAAACCAGATTATCGAGATGATCAAGAAAGGGGAAGAGCTCTGGACCGGAGATAGGCAGATCCAATGCTAGAGTATAGCCTTCTTTGGGAAAGGAAAGAAAGCCTTCACTTTCGCTTCCAAAGCGTTTAAGGACGGCTAAAAATGAAGCGCGCTTGCTTTTAACAAATTCTCCGAGGATGACATGCAAGGCCTCCTGAGCTGTCTTAAAGGGTACAACGAATTGATATTGCAAAAAGCCCTGCTTGCCATAAAGGCGATTCCAATGATTGATAGAATCCAAAGGATAAAAATAGCGATCGTAATCAAGAAGAAATGGAGAGGTCTTAGATTTTTGAATTTTGCAGTATAAGGAGTTGAAGGCGCGTACGCTCCAAGAGTTTAATGCCCATGCAGGGAAGTAGAAGGGCAAGGAGATCTTTTTGGAAGCTTTGATCTGGTAAGGATCGGATATATGCGCCGGCAGATCTTTTTTGGCGGCGTGATGGGCATTCATGACGATGCTGCGCCCAAAGTTTTCACCGCCCGATAAGCAGTCGATCCAAGCCACGGAGTAGCGGTCATCCAATTGCTTATTTTCTAAGATGGCAAGGACGGCATCGAGATTTTTCGCAAAGTGATGCTGCACCTGCATGTAAGCAGTCTCGATGGGGATGAGCTGCAGAGCCATTTCGGTGATGATACCGGTGAGTCCCATGCCGCCAACGGTGCCCCAAAAGAGTTCAGGATTCTGCTTGGGAGAGCAGCGCCTTTTTGATCCATTGGCAAGGAGGAGTTCAAATTCATTGACATGGGCGCCAAAGGTGCCATCGACATGGTGATTTTTGCCATGGATATCAGCAGCTAGGCATCCGCCTAGGGTCACATATTTCGTACCGGGAGTGACAGGCAAAAACCAGCCTCTGGGAATAAAGGTTTCTAAAATCTCTTCTAAGGAGGTTCCAGCTTCGGCTTTGAGAACACCGGTTTTTTCATCAAAAGCCAAGAAGCGATTAAGGCGTTCCATCAAAATGACATCGCGATCGGTATTTAAAGCTGCGTCACCATAGCTGCGGCCGAGTCCACGCGCGATAATGTTCTTAGCGTCAACATGCAGTTGATGAAAGCGCTCTGGGCGCTCAACGATGGCTTGGTTTGCGGGATAGTTTCCCCAGCCTGAAAGAGTCATTTTGTTTTTCATGAAATCTACTTGATTTTAAGCTCACTGAAACAATAGAAAGGGCACGGTTTGCTTGTCAATGTTGAAATGAATGAATTGTAGTGCAGCATGCAAAATTCAACCACAGAGTCACGGAGCCACAGAGAAGAGAAATTCAATAAGCTTTTGACTATGAAGTATTGAATTTTGTGAGGGGAATGAATTTTTTTAAGGAGTCTGTTATGAGTTATTTTAGTGCTATTACGACAGAAAATGAAACTGATTTATTAACGCGTAAAATCATTGGAGCTGCCATTGAGGTTCATCGTAACTTAGGGCCAGGCTTGCTGGAATCGGCCTATGAGGTGTGTCTTGCTTACGAGCTGCAGCTGCTAAATCTTAAAGTTGAACGGCAGCAATTATTGCCAATCGTATACAAAGGTATTAAATTCAATTGTGATTATCGCATAGACCTAATTGTAGAAGATGAGGTGATTATTGAAATAAAATCAGTAAAGGATCTGGCTACGGTTCATGAAGCTCAATTGCTATCCTATCTCAAGTTGAGAGGTGGCGGGATAGGGTTACTGATTAATTTTAATGTCTCTTTGCTCAAAGATGGAATTCGTCGATTGAAGGTTTAGCCTTTCTCGGTGCCTCTGTGACTCTGTGGTTGAATTTTGCGTAAGGCCTAAAAAAGCTTTTTGCCAGTGGCTAGGAGTTTGTTTCCGCTGTCCACGTTGGCTTTGGCCGCCTTCTTCCAGTCTGTGTAGATCTTATGCAATTTAGCATCGGTTAAATCTGCTTGAGTCGGTTGAAAAGAAGTTGTGATCGCATACTTTTTTACAAATTCATTAAAGCTTGGGCTCTTTAGGGTTCGCTTTTCTCTAAAGACTTTGCGGCTAGCTAAATGAATGATGCCAGCGCAAGCTAGACAAAGACCCCCAATAGCCTGGACTCCAAAAGATCCTAATGTTAAAGGTATCGCAAGGGGAAGGGGTATAAACAGATGACCAAGCCGTTGTATGATAAAACCACTAAGAATGCCGACGCCTAAAAGAGACAAACCTCCCAAATGCAAAACTTTATGTGCTGTTTTGAGTCTTTTTGCTCTTTTAAGGAGAACCTCGCTGTTTTGAAGGCCCTGCGATTTTGGCCTTTTTGCAGGGCTTAATTTTTGAAAGTTTTCACGCCATGCCTCGACGCTTTGGCTTGTTCTATGATCGAAAGCTTGTGTGTTTTTAATAAACTCTTGCGCTTGCTTTTGCCACGCTGCTTTCTTGGGAAGATTTTTTCTGTAGAGATCTTGATAATTTGTCAGAGGAGATGCAAGCTCTTGCTCTGCTTTAGCTGACAAAAGAGTTATTTTATTATGGGTAGTATTAAAAGCGATAAAGGTCATAAAAATCCCATAAAAAAAGTGTCAAATATTATAAAATAATTACTTTCAAGTCAGTTTTTGTTTTTAACGGCGTCAAAAAACATTAATTGCACTTTGATTAAATATACAATAATAAATTAAATGTTGCAAAGAGTTTTTAAATAAAGAGTTAAATGGCCGAAACGTTTTCAATGTCAAAAGGATGAATTCGAAGATGTTTATTTGTAATTTCGTGTTTTTTCTTTTTTAATTCATTATTTGAATCCAACTCATTATAGATATTTCTGAAGTCTTCGTTACTTGCATCTAAAAAGTTAAGGATAGAAAGTCTGATGTGCAGCTCTGTTGAAGGAGTAATCAAAGCAAAATCATTTTCTTTAGATTCCCACTTCGTTACAGCTTGACGTGTTTGACCTAAATGTTGAGCAAACTGGGTATAATTCATTTTAAAGTACTGCCGAATGAAACGCACTTCATTACCTGTAAGAGGAATAGGTTTTTTTGCTAAAAGTTCAATTACAACGCGTTTTAATGTGTTGTAATTGATATCAGCCATTTCCTCTCCCCAATATTTTTTCATTGGAAAATTATATAGGTCAATAGGAAAGCCTAATCCATAATAAGTAAATTTTTTTTCTTTTTTCTTATCCATAACAACACCTAACTTGCTTTTGAAATATTTATTACAGTAACAATGAGAAGCATATTTTCGTCAAAACCAATAATAACTCGAAGCAACTCATCTTGTAATGTTTTACCTTCAAATGCGTATTTCCAGCTTTGATGTATATCACAGAAATCATCTCTGTTTGGGGATCTCCAACCGTTTTCAATCACATACAATGCGTCTTCTTCAGTAATCATACGCTCATACTTTCTACCTTCTGCATGAGCTGTGTATCTATAGAAACCCGTTGTGATACATTGTTTCGCTTTTCCCGTGACATTTTCAATCTTAGAAGGGCGAGGCTTTTTCTTCATTTCTCTAGCTTCATATGTAGATATCTATATGGTAACTCAGTTGCGTTTAAAAAGCAAGCTTTCAGTCTGATTTTTAACCGACTTGTGACGCAATCTCGACTGAAAAAACCGTGTATAACTGAGTATAAGTAGGTATAAAAAATGGACCCTAGTCCAAGCTATGGAGACATGGCATTTACAGTGCCATTGTTTGATGAGTTCATGATCCGAGCGATGTCTGTGTTTATAACTCCAATCGGGTCCAAATCCAACTTTGAGTCCGCTTGGAGTATAAAGTATGACACTGAATTAATTTTTTGTTAGAACACCTCTCTTAACTAATTCTTTTTTCATTTGTTCCTTGAGTTGATCAGCGCTTATATTTCCATAGATATAATTGTTTCTTTGCTCTTCTTCAAATTTAACAAAATCGGGATCTTTAGCACGGTAAAGTCGTTCATTGATAATCCCTTTAATATGGCGATTGAAAGAGTATTCATCGCGGATGAAATCGCTAAATTCCTTAGCCTGTTCTATTAAGAGTTTGTTTTCCAAAATCTCTTTGGGGTGATTATCCATTTCTCCAAGGAATTTAGATAAAGGCGCTTCTTCTCCAAATTTTCTGATAGCTAGATCTCGAAGATTTATGGCTAGCTGTCTTTTATGACCAGCCATTTGATATGCGGGGATTTTTCCGTAACTTAAAGCTTGGGTTAACGAATGATCACCGGTACACCCTACGAGAGGGGCACTCATGAAAGTGATCAATTTGAAGTCTTTTTTGGATAATGTTCCAGGATTGATAATACGGAGCACTTTGCCTTTTTCTTGAATTGGAAAGACAATCTCATTTTTTTTGTTGTTATCGTAATCGATCCATGTCACCGAGGCTATTCCTTGTTTTTTAAGTAATTCAATATCGATATTTTTTTCTATTTCTTCCTTGGAGTTCATTTTTCTTCGGCTTGGGAAACAGATATCGATGGACTTATCAGGATAGTGTTTCGCAGAAAATTGGACGGCTTCATTGAAAAAATTTGATTTACTCGCTTGATAGCACATAAATAATTGATGAGAAGATGTATAATTATCAATTTTTTCTTGACTGGGATGCGAAGTAGTAAAGAGGAGGTTATTAAGGTTGTCATTTTCTAGTGCCCTCCAGGAGGGATCTTTAATTTTTTGAGTAAAAACTCCTAAAGGCGTCCCCAGGCCTAACTGTAATTTAAGATCAAAGCTTTGCGATGCCATATTGGTGTCTTTATCATAT
>JABDEI010000011.1 GCA_013287145.1 Chlamydiota bacterium | reverse complement strand
CAGCTACTTCTTCGAGGGTCTTATGTTGCAGCTGCGCAATCATATGGGCTATTTCAGGAAGATAGGCAGACTCATTGAGTTTGCCTCTTTTGCTTTGGGGGGCAAGATAGGGAGCATCGGTTTCTATCAAAAGCTGCGATAAGGGCGTTTTTCTGGCAACTTCTTGCAATTCAAGGCTTTTTTTGAAAGTGACGATACCACTAAAGGAAAGATACCAGCCGCGTGAAAGCACTTGTTCAGCTTCAGCTTGCGTGCCTGTAAAACAATGCAAAACACCAGCTGCATGCTTGCCATTGACTTTGTATTCGGCATCTAAAATTTCAAAAAAATCAGTAAAGGCGTCGCGGCAATGAATAATCACGGGAAGACGGCATTCTAAAGCCAAATGCAGATAGCGCCGTAAGAACTCCTTTTGGATTTCTGGCTTAGAATGTGCGTAATGGTAGTCCAGACCGGTTTCACCAATGGCTACTAAGCGTCCTTCCTTAGCTTGGTCGGCAATCAAGGGAAATTGCGATTCCCCCTCTTTTTCCACGTCGTGAGGCGTTGTGGCTGCGGCTTGATAGATCCAGGGGTAGCGCCCTTGAAGCTGCAATCCTCTCTCTAAGGTCACGCTATCGGTGCAGATATTGATGATTGCATTGACATTAGCTTGCGAAGCTCTCTCTACTAAAGCATCGATTTGAGGATAGAGCTCATCGCTTGTGAGATGAGCATGCGAGTCAGCAAAGGCAAGCGGCATAGGTGGCTATCCCATCTGCGGAATATGTTCAATCTTTTCTAGAGCTTCCATTACAATATCAGGTGTTAATACTTGCGGAAGTATTTGAGGAGCTTCATCAGCGTTAGTTCCATAAAGAAGATAAAGAGGCACGCCATTGCGACCGAATTTGCGCAGCTCCTCCGTGATCACCGGATCGCTTCTGGTCCAATCGGCTTTCATCCGCACGACGCCTTTTTCGGTGATCTTTTGGCTGACAGAATCTGTTGAAAGCACTAAGTGATTGGCTTGGCAGATCAAGCACCATTTGGCTGTAAAGTCGACTAAGACGGGGATGCCCTGCTGCTGAAGCTCTGCTACTCTTTCAGGCGAAAACTCTTCCCAAACCCCATGCTTTTTAGTGTCATTCATAGCCACAAGCGAGGTGCTGTCTTCATAGGCCAGCACAGCTTCTGCTTGGGTGTTCCACAGAATGTAACCTCCTAAGACAAAACAGGCTAAGGTTAAAAGAGTGCCTATGTAGCGCGAAGTTTTTGACCTAATCGGCGTTGCCCAGCGGCCGTAGATCCAGCATCCTAAGGCAAAGAAAAAGAAGCTTCCCAGCAAGATGACGACGGCTAAGCTATTAGTTTGCGCTGCAAATACCCACAGCAGCCACAACACCGTTGCCAACATAAAAAAGCCCATGAGCTCCTTGAAGGTAATCATCCAAGCGCCTGGCTTTGGCAAGAAGCGCAGCAAAGAAGGATAGGCCGAAAGAAGCAGGTAAGGAAAGATCATGCCAAGAGCCAAAGAGGTAAAAATGAGCATCGAGACAAAAGCCGGTGATGCCATCGCAAAGCCTATTGCAGACCCCAAAAAGGGTCCTGTGCATGGCGTCGCTACGGCTGTGGCTAAGACGCCGCTGCCAAAGGAGCCTACCAAGCTTCCGGAGGGTCCTTGTGCACGTCCAGCCAGAGAAGCTAGGCCAGCTCCAATTTCCAGGACGCCGAAAAGGCTTAAAGCAAGGACTAACAGAACCGCTGCTAATATCGCGACAAACAAAGGTTCTTGAAGCTGGAAGCCCCAACCTGCCGAACGACCATAGGCTTGCAAGACAATTAACATTGCGGCCATGACCCAAAAAGAGATCAAGACGCCTAAAGAAAATGAGAGGCCATGCTTTAGCGTAAGAGAGCGTTTTTGGCCCGCCATCTTGACAAAACTTAGGATTTTTAACGAAACTACCGGCAGGACACAGGGCATTAAATTGAGTAAAAAACCGCCGATAAAGGCAAAAAACAGCACGATGGCAAGCCCATCTGGACTTTCATCAGCGCCAGAACCGGAATTTATTTGAGATTTAGGCAAATCGCGCGATTGCGGCACCATGCCAATTTCTTGTTGCGGCGGCAAAGCGATAGGAGCATCAACTTCTAAGGCTATTAAAGGAAGGTTTGTGGCTTCATCGAAGGAAAGGACGATGACTCCTTTAAGGGCTGAAGCAGGCTCTGCGGAGGTGTCATCGCGCAAAGCTAAGGTATAGTGTCCTTTTTGCCCCTCTTTTGAGGAGAGAACAGCTTCGGAAGCTTCGTCGATGAGATTGCTCTCTTCCGGGCAAAAATACGCCGTGAGGGGTTTTTCTAAATCGGGTAGCTCAAAGCTTAATTCCAGCAGTCCGTTTTTTCTTTCTACTCTTGCGGTGGGGTGTTTTTGGGGGAGCAATGCCCTAGCCTGCGCAAAGGATTCTTTAGTTAGCGGCTCTATTTTGGGTGTCTGCGCCAGGACCGGCAAGGTCAATTTAGCTTGAGATGCGCCCGGCACACAAGTGGAGTCGGAGCAAAGGACCCATCGACTTTTTAGGGCAAGTTCAACAGAATTTGCAGTCATAGCATTAGGCGGTGTGATCTTTGCAAGCAGGATGAAATCCTTGCCATAGCCATAGCCGATTACAGAGTTTAAGTTAAAGCGATCAGGGTAAGGCCAATTAAGCTCGCTGACTTGAAAACCATCAGGAAGATTCCATTCGATCGAAGGAGGCATGCCGCTATAGCCGGCATTTTTCCAATAAGCGTGCCAGTGATCTTGTATTTTAAAGTGGATAGCAACCCAGAAAGGATGTCCTGGTTGGACGGTTTGCTCTTCTGAGAGAAGTTCGATTTGGGCCAGGTTTTCAGTCTTTACGGGCGCTGATGCGATTTTATCTGCTTCATTTTCAATCGCATAAGATTGCTCTTCAGCAAAAGATAACGATAAAGAAAATATTAAAAAAAAGAGACAAAGACAGCTGCGCAATTGACTAATCATGAGCTTTTCCATCCTTTGCTTGACAAATACCTAGACGATCGATTATGCATCTCGCCGAGGCGTGAATCTTTACAAACAGTGATAAAGCCCCCTTTCAATTGCATAATTATCTTTTGCCTTTGGTTGTATTAAAGTTTTAATATAAAAGGTCTTTAATTATAAAGGATTCCTAAATGATTGTAAAGAATTTTTTAGCAGCCAACCCTTTTTTCGATGCTTATATTCACTCCGATCTCCTAGGGAAATTAATCTTCATTGGATTAGTCATTCTTTCGATTGCGACATGGGTGATTTTAATTCACAAAGTCTGGCTGACTTTTCAGGCGCGCAAGAAATCGGCTCAATTTTTTCAAACATTTCAACATCACAAGAATAGCCCATTGAACCTGGAATGCGATCCATCCGGCTTGCGCAAAACACCTAATCCTTTCTTGACCCTTTATTTAGTTTTAAAAAAGCATACCATCGACATTTTAAATAAGAACCGCCGCTTTGGACAACAAAATGGCGATAGCAACCACATTTCCTATTTGTCTCCTTCCGATGTTGATTTTGTTGAAGCCCATCTGATGACGACGGTGGCCTCTCAAACCAAAAATTTAGAGAAAAATCTTTTCATTTTATCTACCATCACAAGCTTAGCTCCTTTTTTAGGTCTTTTAGGAACTGTCTGGGGGATTTTAACGACATTTTCTGAACTCCAGGCGCAAAGCTCCGGAAGCACCCATCAAATGGTCCTAGGAGGCTTGTCATTGGCTTTAGCTACCACAGTGCTAGGTCTTATCGATGCTATTCCCGCCCTGATAGGATACAATTATTTAAAGAATGCCATCCGCGATTTTGAAACGGAAATGGAAGGCTTTGCCAACGAAATCTTAGCTTCAGTAGAAATGCAATACCGCAAAGTGGATGTCCGATGAGCAGACGTTTTTTTAGATCGGCGCATAATGGCGCCATCGAAGAGCCCACGATCAATCTCACTCCTTTGATCGATGTCGTCTTTGTCATTTTGATTATGTTCATTGTGGTAGCTCCTCTTCTTGAACTCGACCGCGTTGAACTTGCCGATGCAGCCATTGATCCGCTGGAGGCTCCGCTTAATGTTCAAGAAAATAGTCCCATCAGCATCCACGTGAGCAAAGACAATCTCATCACACTAAATAACCAGCGCATTGCCTTAGCTCAATTAACCGAGCGCTTAAAGGAGGCCAAAAAACGCTATCCTAAAGCAAAGCCGCAGGTTTTCCACGACCGACGTGCCCATTTCGGCACCTATCAGTCGATAAAGAACGCTGCTGAGGCAGCCGGTTTTCAACAAATGGATGTGATTCTCAAACCCACTTAAAGCGCCAAATGCAAAATCAGCTTTTGTTTGTCAGTTGGTATCATGATCCTTCTATGAGGATTATTCTGCCTTTTGTTGTCGGTGCACATGCTCTTTTCATGTTCTGGGCCGTGATGGCTCCCTCTTCACAAGTAGTTGTTAAGCCGATCGAGAAAAAAATCGTGGTCCAGACCGTGGCTTTGCAGCCCTCTCTAACTAAGTCTAGTCCGCGCAAAGAAGTAGTTTTAAATGAACCTCTTCAATCTATTTCTGCGGTGGAACCGGAGCCTGTGAAAATGCAAGAAAAGCCCCAAGAAAAGCCCGTTGATCAGCCTTTGCCAATGTCTAAAACACCGGTTGCAGAAGCTGCACCCGAAAAAAAGATCGAAAAAAAATCGAAGCCGGAGCCTAAAAAAGAAGTGCAGAAAAAAGCTGCCGCACCTGCGCCAAAAAAGGAACAAAAACCGATAGCAAAGAAAGAGGTCCCTCAAAAGAAAGAGATAAAGAAAACCGAGGCCAAGCCCGTAGCCCAGGCAGAAAAAGCTCCCAAGAAAAAAGTTGATGAGAATCCTAATCCGAAAAAAGATCCTCAAATCGAAGCTGCTAAAGCAAAGCAGCGCCAGCTGCTAAGCAAAGCCCAGGAAAATATTGCAAAAATTTCACAAAGCCGCGATAAAGTTACCTCAATCCAAGCAGGTAAAGTGTTTGCCGCAGGGCCTATGATTCCAGGTCCGGTCGAATCGCTGCACATCGATGCTTTGCCAAGCCTTGAATTGAAGAATTTAACAAAAGGGGATGCAGGCTATTGCGATGAATTGGCAAGCCGGCTAAAACTGATGCTGCGTCTGCCTGAATATGGCGCCGTTAAAGTTAAACTGACTTTAGACCGTTCGGGCCAATTTGTTAAGGTGTCTGTCGTCAATGCCGAAAGCGGAGCTAACCGCTCTTACATTGAAAAAACGCTCCCGACGCTGCGCTATCCTTCTTTTGGAGATAACTTTAGCGAGCTGATGCAGTATACGTTTGTGATTACTCTAAGCAACGATCTCTAATCATATAAGGTTATTATTATGTCTATTGTGCGCTTTTTTCTCATGACTCTTTTAATCCTGCCTCTAACTCTCTTTGCAGAGGAAAGTGATCCTATCGTCGTGCGTTTGGCTACCGAAAGCCAACTCCTGCCGCTCTATCTTGCCAAATTCTATAATGATAATTCTGGCTTTGATGCTGAATATTTGAACAAACTTGAAAGCGTCCTGCTCTTTGATCTCAGCCATAATGCCATGACTTATCCTGTTCCACATACAACAGATCGCGATGCTCAGGCTGCCAAAGAATCCTTTGAACAATCACCCAATGCGCAAGCTTGGAAAAACCTAAACGTTTTCTATGTGATCAAAGCGCGCGTAAAAAATAAGACCCTTTCTGTCCAGATGCTTTCGGTCAATAGCGGCTCAATAAAAAATGTGGGTGGCCTTTCTCTAACAGGTACTTTAAGTAAAGATAGACGTCAAATCCATCAAGTTGCAGATATGATCCATAAAGTCCTCTTTGGTACCGACGGCATCGCTTCAACCCATATTTTGTTCACATGGAAAAAACAAGAGGGGACAAATAGCCGACAATGGACTTCAGAAGTTTGGGAATCAGACTACGACGGCGGCAACGCTCGTCAATTGACGCGCAATGATGGCTATTGCGTGACTCCTGTTTATCTTCCTCCAAAAGTTGGCAGCTCTCCCGGCAGTTTCTTTTATGTCTCATACCAAACCGGCCAGCCAAAAATTTATATGGCTTCACTAAAAGACGGCAAACCTCAGCGCTTCTCCCTCTTGCGCGGCAACCAACTGATGCCGGCTATCTCGCGTCAGCGCGATAAAGTGGCTTTGATTTGCGATATCACCGGCAATCCCGATCTTTTTCTGCAGCCCTTCAGCGTTGAAGCCGGCGCTGTCGGCAAGCCCCAACAAATTTTTGCCACTCATCAAGCTACCCAAGCAACTCCAACCTTTAGTCCCGATGGCAAAAAAATCGCCTTCGTTTCTAATAAAGATGGCTCTCCACGCATCTATGTGATGGATGTTCCTTCTCCTGGCACTCCCCCAAAGACTGTTTCTGCAAAACTCATCACCAAACACAATAAAGAAAGTTCTGCTCCCGAATGGTCGCCCGATGGTACAAAAATTGCCTATTGCTCGCTAACTAAGGGCGTCAGGCAAATTTGGATTTATGACTTTGCTTCTAACGCTGAGAGGCAGGTAACGCAAGGTGCCGGCAATAAAGAAAACCCTACCTGGGCACCCAACAGCCTTCATTTGATTTTCAACTCTACCGATGCCGATGCTAGCGACCTCTTTCTCATCAACCTCAATCAACCGGAAGCGACAAAAATCAGCTCTGGTGTCGGTGAAAAGCATTTTCCTAATTGGGAACCACGGACGTAAAAGAAGGATGAAAGAGGAAGGTGAGGGAGGAAAAACAGAAGGATGATGGGAGTTGTATAAACGTCCATGCATTCAGTCGCCCTTCGCTCCTCTCCGGGCTCTAACCCTTTGTTTGCGTGTCCCACAGTTCCTTCGCTAATCGCTCAGTCACTATGGGCTATGGTCGGGTCGTCCTACGTTTTCACTCCGGACTTAGGACAAAAAATCGTCAATTATGCCTTAGAGCCCTTCTAGGGCGGCCCGATTACAGCCCATAGTGACTGAGCGATTAGCGAAGGAACTGTGGGACAGGGTAACATAGTGGGAGAGCCCGGAGCGGATGCGAAGGGCGACTGAACTCATGGACATTTATGCCCCACGCCGAAGTGAAGAAGTGAGGATCTTGGGATCATGCTCAATATGTTACTTTTTTTCTGAATTCTTTTTTTGTAGATGCTCTTAGCAATAAGAACTTAAGATAATTATGTTTCGATTCGATCACTTGTATCTTTCATCAATTGTCCAATTATGCTACTATCCACTTTCTTAGTAAAAGCTATCATTCAAAAATAAAATCTTAGCCTATTTAGAGGTTTTTATGAAATTCGCAACATTTTTTCTGACAGCGAGTCTGTTTGTTGTTTCCTTTGTTGCATTGTCAAGTTGCAACCGCAACCGCAACGAAGTCTGGGACGATACTAAATCAGCAGGACGCCATGTAAATCGCGGTTTTCGCACCCTTGGTGGAAAACACGGCGATTCACGCGCAGTCGCAAATCGCGATGCTTTTTATTCCCCCCTTGCCGATGATTATGCTGCTGCACCGGAAAGCGATTTTATTCCAATGCAGGATCAATCAAATCCCAATGAACTTGCGATGCTAGAGTCCGTAGCTCCTCCACCAAGAGAAACTCCCGGCGATCCGGGCAGCTCCATCCCAGGAATACAGGCTTTCAGAGATCCTAGCACTATTCCCGGCTTGGCTAATATTTTTCAAAACATCTACTTCGAATACAACAGCAATCTAGTCAAAGGTCAGCGAAATCTGGACATCGCCCGCAATGTGGCTGAGTACCTCAAACAACATCCTAATATGTATATCTTCGCAGAAGGACATGCCGATGAAAGAGGTCCTGAGGCTTATAATTTAGCTCTAGGAGCTCGCCGCAGCAACGGTATCCGCAATATGCTCATCAGCGAAGGTGTAAATCCTGATAATATCTTTACGATCTCTTATGGAAAAGAACGTCCTCTTGTTCTTGAGCACCACGAAGAAGCCTGGTCGCAAAACCGCCGGGTAGAGTTTAAAGTTTATCAGCGTTAATCGTATTGCTATGAGTTATCGCAAATTGTTTTCAAGTTTATTAGCCAGAATGCCCCTGCTGCTTTTTGCAGCGGGCATCCTGGCGTCACAAGCTGTTTTTGCAGCTCCCAGACGCTATGCAGCAGAAGAAGATGCTGCGACGATGCTGCGGGAGATGCGCGATAGCGTCGATGATATTCGGCATGAAGTCAGCAATCATGAACATGAAATCCGAACATTTGAAGAGAAGCTCAATAATCAGGAGCTGACCATGGATTCGTTGCGTCAGCAGATCACCGATTCCAGTCAAGCGCATAAAGACCTGCTTAAGGGTAATTCACAGAGCACAGAAGAAAAAATCGTTACTTTAGATGCCACAACAAAAGGACTTGTTGCGGACTTGCGCCAATTGAAATCGCATGCCAATGATACCACGGCTGCTTTAGCCCAATACAAGCAAAAGCTTGCAGATTTGGAAAAAATCATCGAAGCGCAAAATCAAAGCTTGGATAATATGCAGGCTGCTTTGCGTTCTTTAGTCGATGCTATGCAAATGCCCTTAGCTGTTAATCCCAATGATAAAACTAGCTTTTCAGACAGCTCCAAACTCTATCGCGTGAAAAACGGCGACAGTTTAGAAAAAATTGCCAGGATGCATCAAACTACAGTCAAAGCGATCAAAGATCTCAATGGTCTTGCTAACGACCGCATCATTGTAGGTCAAAAACTTCAAATTCCCTAGTAGAAAACGCTAAATGATAAATGCTAAATGATAAACGAAAACAGGACGAACGATTTATCAAAGCGACCTATAGGCCTTTTTGACTCGGGTGTCGGCGGCCTCACGGTGATGCGACAGATCATGCATGCCCTGCCGCATGAACCGCTTATTTATTTTGGCGACACAGCCCGTCTTCCCTATGGTGAAAAAAGCGCAGAAAGCATCATTCGCTATTCCATTGAAAATGCTGCTTTCCTTATGCAGAAAGATATTAAGGCATTAGTCGTCGCCTGCAATACTTCGTGCGCTTTTGCCTGGGATAAACTCAAAAACCTCTATGATATTCCTGTAATCGGCGTTATCGAACCGGGGGCCGAAAGAGCTGTTCAAGTCACAAAAAATGGGCGCATCGCTGTTTTAGGCACTAAGGGGACGATTAAAACAGGGGAATATGAGAGAGCTATCAAGCGCAGGCTGCCCGGCGCACAGGTTCTTTCTATTGCTTGTCCTTTATTTGTTCCGCTCGTGGAAGAGCGCTTCTTAAATCACCCTGCAGCGCAATTGATTGTGCAAGAATATTTAAAACCCCTTCGTGCTATGGATGTCGATACAATCCTGCTCGGCTGCACCCACTATCCTTTGCTTGCAAAGCTTATTCAGGGAGAAGCCGGTGATGGAGTCGTTATTGTTGATTCAGCGACAACCTGTGCTGACAAAGTCAAAGAGCTTCTCATGCAACATAGTTTGCAGACGAACCTCAAGCATCCTCCCTCCCATCAATATTTTGTCTCGGATGACCCTCGCAAATTTCGCAGCATGGGACAAGAAATTATCAATGCTGCTATCCCGCATGTAGAAGTAGTAGATTTAGGAAATAATTAATTATTGGGAGCATAATTTCAACTATGCTATTATAAAGATAAAAGTTTTTATTTGAGGTTTTTTATGACGCGTATTAATGTTGATTTTAAACCTCTGCATGCTGTTCCTCTCGATAAACATTGGGGCAGCAAGACCTTCGAAGGCAAACGCTACCTCTCTCTCAATCAAGATCATTTGATTACCGCCGGACAAAAAGGCTCCCATACCCATCTTTCCACCATCACAAGAAAATTTAATCAAGCACTGAAAGAAGATCAAATCGTAGTTCCTCCGCAAACCGAAAAAAGTGATTTCATCAACGATATGGAAGCGATTAATACGATCATCGAGAGCAAACGCCAAACTTTTAAAAAGTCTTTCTTGGGCCTAGGAAAAGTCTTTCTTGCCATTGGCGATTTCTTCGGCATATCCACAAAAAAAATCGACATCAAAAGACTGGAAAGATCTATTTTTATTCAACAAATTGCTACAGACCTTGCTCAGGTAATCGGTTCGGAAGTCAAAAAGAAAACAGACCTTTTTCTTTTGCGCGACAATTTTTCCAAAGAGATAGACCTTAAAATGGGTGCGTACATGAATCCCGCTCAAGGAGGACATTTAAGTCAAAAAGATGTTTTGTTGCAACTCTTTGACGCAGCCATGAAAACAGATAATCCACGGCATAGCCTTGAAGCTTTGATCAATAGTAAGATTAATCAACCGGGTGGTTGGGGACAAGATAAAGCTGATAATCATATCAAGAAACATCTTCTGCCCTTGATGCCTACCTCATCGAGTTCACAACCCGCATCTCAAACTGTTAATCCACTCAGAAGCCAAGTTCAGGCTATTGCCCAAAAACCGATCAATGCCAAGGGCGACAAAGTTGTCTGTTTTTATCAAGTAGGTCCCACTGAATTCTTAGGAAATTTTGCTCTTTGTCTTCAAGGCATTAACGTTTTTGGACAAAGTTTCCGCTGTTCCGAAGCTGCCTTTCAATGGCGAAAGTTTAACTTGGCGGCCCAGCAAAATAATCGAAAAGATATGCTAAACGATCCTGATCTGAAAAAGTTTTTTACTTGTGATGGCGAAGCGGCATTTAAATTGCGCAGGGACTTAGATAACAAATACAAAAAGGTTTTTGCCCAAGGATGGCTAACAGGAGCGCGCGATCCTGTCATGTGGGAAGTTCTCAATGCGAAATTTCAGCAAAACCCTGAATTGCGACAACTACTAGATGATACCAAGGGCGCTTATTTGCTCGAACATAATCAGAAAAAAAGAGATGATTACTGGTCAGATGATTATGATGGAACAGGCAAAAATATCCTTGGCAAAATGCTTATGGCCATAAGAGACAATACACCCTGTCCTCCGGTTGATGATAATAGCGATGCTGCAAAAAAGCAGGAGTTTGTCAATTACGCCAATCGATCAGGCGCGCTCGGCTATCAGATTTTTAAAAACCCCTAAATCCCTTTCTGCATTTTCAAGTTTGGTGTCTCCCACGATTTTGTCTTTAGGCCCAAGGGGCCGACATATGTATAGCTTATGGCCGTAGCGAATGCGAAGGCCTAAGGATTGATTTCAAAGAGAGTTGAAAACCGAAACATCCACAATTTTGTCTTTAGGCCCAAGGGGCCGACGTATGTATAGCCTAGGCCGTAGCGAATGCGAAGGCCTAGGAAAAAACGATAAAACATCTAAGGCCTGAAGGGCCGACACAAAATGAACTTAATCCCACAAATATCTTTCATCATATTCTACGCCATATTTTTGTAATAATGCCAAGTACTCTTCTTGAAACGGTATTGTTGTGTGATGCTTTTTCTGATTAGCAATATATCGAACGGCATTATCAAAACCTGATTTTCCTATCGAAAAACCTCCATAACCGCTTTGCCAAGCAAAATTGCGATAACTTTGTCCCTGTTTTTTTATCCATTGCGATGATCCTGCTTTAATATCGCCGATAAGATCGCTTATTGCAATATTACGTGAAAGAGATAGTAAAATGTGAACATGGTCTGATACTCCTCCAATTTGATGGAGAGGACACTTTAAAGCATGACAAATTCCTGTAATGTATTGATAAAGTTTATCTTCAACATCATTTTGAATGAAAGGATAGCGTTCTTTTGTGCTAAAAACAAAATGAATAAGCACATTGGATAAAGATTGTGGCATAGGTATAATCCTCTTTTGTGTCGGCCTTTCAGGCCTCAATATCTCGTTGATCTTCTTCCTAGGCCTTCGCATTCGCTGCGGCCTAGGCTATACATACGTCGGCCCTTTGGGCCTAAAGACAAAATCTTTGGTTGTTAGGTTTTCACCTTTCTTAGGGCTTTGCTTTTTGGCCTTCGCTCCTAGGCCTTCGCATTCGCTGCGGCCTAGGCTATACATACGTTGGCCTTTGGGCCTAAAGACAATATCATAGGTCTGGCTCTTTTTTAATGCGCTTTTTTTTTATGCCATAAGACGACGCCCCAGGCGATGCACAAGGCTATTCCTGCCAATACCATATTAAATAGAGACCATTGCGTTTTCGGTTGGAGTCTTTGAGCATTTTTTAAGACATACAACTGCATAAGACTACCCGTTGCATCCATCAAAGGGGCCACTAAAAATTCACCTTGGATTAAGACTGCCCCAGAAGATGGTTTTAATCCATTTCCAGTTACTGCAATTTGTTTACTGATTTTGTCTTTGGATCCTATGCAGCATGTTTTAAGATTAGGCTCTGCTGCTAAGATCCATTGGCCATTGCTACCTTGATACAAAAAACCTCTGATGGAGACATGATGCTGATGGGCTTGCTTTAGAGCTAAAGGGATATTTTCAGATGTTGTTGTGGAATCAAATTGCTGAAAAGACAAATTGATCACTTCGCTGCAAAAACCCTGGCTATAGCATAACGACAATATAGCTGCTAAGATAACCATTCTCATAATGCTACCTACTGAAAGATGATCGCGACTCATTCTATACTAAAAAAAGTTTTTGGATTGCCTTTTTCAAAAATATTCCCTTATTATGCCCCTAATGTAAATATTTTTGAGGAGTTTGTATGGGCCATTTCCTTTTTACTTCAGAATCTGTTTCCATTGGACATCCTGATAAAATCGCGGATCAAATTTCTGACGCTATTTTGGACGCCTGCCTAAAGCAAGACCCCAACTCCAAAGTAGCATGTGAAACTCTTGTGACTACAGGCTTAGTCATCTTATCCGGGGAAATCACGACCAAAGCGCTCTTGAACTATCAGGAGATCGTGCGCCACGCTATAGAACAAATTGGCTACGATGACTCCTCTATCGGCTTTGACTTCCGCTCTTGCGGTATTATGACTTCCATAAATAGGCAGTCGTCCGATATAGCCCAAGGCGTCAATGAAGGCGAAGGGCTTTTCAAAGAACAAGGCGCTGGTGATCAAGGACTCATGTTTGGATATGCCTGCAATGAAACTCCTGAGCTTATGCCTATGCCGATTATGCTGGCTCACCGCATCGTGCGTGAGCTGCGCCGCCTGCGTGAAGAAAAAGAACTTACCTATTTGCGTCCCGATGCCAAGGCCCAAGTCACGATCGAATATGATCAAAATCACGTCCCTTTGCGCCTGCATACCGCTGTGATCTCAACGCAACATAGCGAAGATGTTCCTTATGAAACAATTGTGCATGATATGAAGACTTTGATTGCGCGCATCTCTCCTCGTCACTTCATCGATGAAAATACCCTTTTTTACATTAACCCAACAGGACGCTTCGTTGTGGGCGGTCCCGCTGGCGACTGCGGCTTGACCGGAAGAAAAATCATCGTTGACACCTATGGGGGCATGGGAAGGCATGGAGGGGGTGCATTTTCCGGCAAAGATCCGAGTAAAGTTGATCGGTCGGCATGCTATGCTGCTCGCTATGTCGCAAAAAATATCGTAGCTGCTAAGCTTGCCCAACGCTGCGAGGTCCAAGTCTCTTATGCTATTGGAGTGCCTTATCCAATCTCGATTAAAATCGATACTTTTGGCACTTCCACTGTCAGCGAAGAGCTCTTAAGTCACATTGTTCCGTTAGTTTTCCAGCTATCGCCTAAGGGGATTATAGAGATGCTGGATCTTAAGAGGCCAATTTACCAGAAAACGGCTTTTGGAGGTCACTTCGGCAGACTAGAGAAGGAATTTACATGGGAACGGATAGACCGTGTGGCTGCTTTATTAGAAGCTATCAAACAAGAGTCTTTTACGCTTAATTCTTGATTAAAAACGTTAAAGATTAAATAATCTTAGGAATTAGTGCTCGCGGGTAGCAGGTAGTCAGTAGTCGGTAGCCAGTAGGAAATATTAATCTCGCATAACCTATTTCCCGCATAGGGGAATGCGTAGGTAGCCTCGGGTTTTAACCCGAGGTGTGTTGTAAAAAAGAGTTGCGCCCCGTTAGGGTCGCAAGAAATTAATGGAAATGATTTTTTTACTCAAGCAATTCTTGCGGCTCTAATGAGACGCAAGATTTTTATACTAGTCACCTCGGGTTGAAACCCGAGGCTACCCACGCATTCCCCTATGGGGAATAGATTTATGCAACGCCATTTCGGATTCTAACTTCCTACTGGCTACCGACTACTGACTACTGGCTACCGGCTGCTAATTATCAATTTTTTTTATTAGGATTCCTTATGACCAAGTGTTTGATCAATGTCGTTTTTGTGCTGCTCATCATTTTTTCTAGCATCTCTTTGTATGCAGACAACTCTTTACGTCCAAGCACCACTGATTTGCCGCCTCAGATAAAAGATCCTTTGGCATTAATTAACAATGAAATAGCCATGCTCGATAACCTCATCGACGTCACACAACAAAATTTGGAAAATCAAAAAAATTTGCGTCATCTGGTCAAAGAATATCAAAAGATACAAGATCTCTATCTGCAAAACCCCGATGACAAAGAAGCCCTTTATCGCATGGTGAAAATTGCTTACAAAACCTTAGGTAATATCAAAGAAAATCACCTGACTCATCTGTTTGACTCCGACTTCATCAGTGAGCTAAGCCTTCTATCACAAGTGGCTTCAAAGCGAGGGATTCCAAAGCCTTAACTATGGATCAAATTAATTATATCAATCGTATTACAGGGCAAAAGGAAGTTGAAGAGGTCTACGGGGGCAAGGCTTTACACTTTCTTTATGGCCATGATCTCATCAGCCGCTTGCTAGGTACTTCTCTTTTGCATTCATTAGTTAAGTTTTCTCCTTTCTCTGCTCTATACGGCTCTTGGCAAAAAAGTCCTCTAAGCAAAAAGAAAATCCAACCTTTTATCGAAAAATTTAAAGTCGATGCATCAGAGTTTCAGCTCCCTGTGGAACGGTTTTCTTCTTTTAACGATTTTTTTATAAGAAGACTAAAGCCTGAAGCGCGCCCTATCGCACCCGGTAAAGATGTCGCCATAATGCCAGCTGATGGACGTTATTACTTTTATCAAAATATCAAGGAAGCTGATGGCTTTATTGTAAAAGGTCAAAAATTTGATATCGCTAAACTCTTGGAAGACCATCATCTTGCTTCACACTATGTTGAAGGCTCTATGGTGATGGCTAGGCTCTGTCCGATCGACTACCACCGTTTTCACTTTCCTTGTGATTGCGTCCCCGGGCCTACTCGTTTAATCAATGGATGGCTTTATTCTGTCAACCCCATCGCTGTGAAAAAAAACCTTAACATCTTCACCGAAAACAAACGCACCGTTTGCGAGATGCAAACAGAGGCTTTTGGAAAAGTATTATTTATTGAAATTGGAGCCACCAGTGTTGGCAGCATCCACGAAACCTATACACCGGGTCATTTTCACCCAAAAGGTGCTGAGAAAGGCTATTTCTCCTTCGGCGCCTCATCACTCATCCTCTTATTTGAAAAAGACTGTATTACCTTCGACTCCGATCTCATTGCTGCCACCGAGCAAGGTTTGGAAATCAGATGCCTCTTTGGGCAATCCATGGGAAAAGCCGCAATAACAAAGTAGTCGGTAGCCAGTAGCCGGTAGAAAGGCAAGTAAACCAGAACAATTTCACCACTGCAGAGGGCACAGACTCGACTTTGGCTTTTTTACCGTTTTACCGTAAAAAAAGCCAAAGTCGAGTCTGTGCCCTCTGCAGTGGTATTTCAAACGCGACAAAAGCTTAGCCGAAAATCTCTAAAAATTCTTGCACGTTATACGTATAACGTGTACAATATAATTATCATAGGAGGAGATCATGCGAAAAATTCCGATCACTTTGACATTGCCTGAAAGTCTTGTTAAAGATTTACATCTTTACATATCGCGAAGGCATATCAGTAAATTTGTAACTCAAATGGTAGAAAAAGGTTTAGAAATCAAAAAAGAACTGCTAGCCCGAGAATTTCGGGAGGCTAATCAAGATAGAGAAAGAAACGCTGAAATTGAATTATGGGATAATTTAATCGGTGAAGGACTAGATGAAACAAACGATTATTAGAAGAGGAGATATTTTTTGGGTTGATTTTGACCCTTCCAAAGCCACAGAAATTCAAAAAACACGACCTTCTTTAGTTTGCTCGCATGATATTTTGAATGAAAATTCTACGCGCATTATTGTTGCACCAATTACATCAAAATTAAAAAAAGTATATTCATTTGAATATGCCATAAAAGATCATTCTGATGTTGAAGGAAAAATCATGCTGGATCAAATGAGATCTATTGATAAGTTGCGTTTAGGAATGAAAATAGGTAGTCTTTCAATTAAAGAAATGCAGGAAATCGATGTAATTATAAAGTTTGTATTAGGTATTCAGTAAAAACAAAAAACCCTCGAAAAGGCACAACGAAAAACCTCTTTCACTTAGTTCTTGCCAAAATTGCTATTTAGAACATATTATACACTGTTACAACATCTTACGTCTTAAAGAGACAAAAAAAACTCATTAAAGAGCTATTATGTATAGATTCATTCTTTGCTTTGCCTTGCTCTTGATTAGCTTTTCCATAACGGGTGCGGAATCCAAAGATCAAGTTCCCACTATTTTAGTAAGCGTCGCGCCCTATAAATATTTTGTGGAACAAATTGCAGGCGATACGGTCAATGTCCATCTGATGGTGCCCGCCGGTGCCAGTGCGCACACCTTTGAACCTACTCCTAAGCAAATGCTCAAAGCAAGCTCTGCCAATCTTTGGTTTACCATTGGCGAATCCTTCGAAGCGCGTGCCGTCAAAACATTGCAGAGTTACAACTCTAATTTCGCCGCCATCGACCTGCGAGACCACGTCGAACTCATTTCCGCCGATGGCATCAATGCTTGCCATCACTGC
This sequence comes from Chlamydiota bacterium, assembly GCA_013287145.1. GTDB lineage: Bacteria > Chlamydiota > Chlamydiia > Chlamydiales > Parachlamydiaceae > JABDEI01. The sequence goes on along the minus strand of JABDEI010000011.1, from coordinate 16,925 downwards.
TCAAATCCCAATTGCCAAGATCTACACATTTGGTTAAGCCCACGCCAATCTAAAAAGCAAGCTGAGCATATCGCCACTGTTTTGACAGCGCGCTATCCACAGCATCAAGATCGCTATCAAGCTGCGCTAAAGAATTTTTTGGAAGAGTTAGATAAACTCGACGAAGAAATAACTCAGACTCTAAAGCCTCTGCAAAACCGTCTAGTTTTAGTTTCTCATCCTGCCTATGCTTATCTTTGCCGAGATTACGGATTTGCGCAGCTTTCTATCGAATTCGAAGGCAAAGATCCCACCCCACTACAATTGACCAGGATCTTAAACACCGCCCGCAACGCCAAAATTCAAACGGTCTTCGTTCAGCCTCAATATAGCAGCAAAGGCGCTAAACTCATCGCTGAAAAAATCGGAGCTAAAGTCGTCTCCTTAGATCCCTATTCAGAAGACTACTTAAATAGCATGCGACTCGTCGCCAAAAGTTTTGCCGATGGCAATTAAAAAATAAACCCTTTACACTGGTGATTTTCAATCCGGACTCATGATGGAAAAACCTGCGGTAATCTTAGAAAACGTCTTTTTTTCTTATCAGAATACTCCCGTTTTAAAAGATGTGACTTTTCAGATTGCGTCCGGAGAATTTATCGGAATCATCGGTCCCAATGGCGGCGGCAAAACTACGCTTCTTAAAATCATCATGGGTTTCTTAAAGCCGGCGTCCGGTAAAATTGAGATTTTGGGGCATCCTGCTTCTTCAATGGAAGCGGGAGTGGCTTATGTTCCTCAATCGATGCGTTTTGATCGCCAATTCCCTATCTCAGTCTTAGAACTTGTTCTTTCAGGAAGATTGGCACACCTGCCTTGGCATGGCCAATATTCTTTAGAAGATAAACGCGCCGCTCAAAAAAGCCTTGAAAGCCTCGGCATTGCTCATCTTCAACATCAAGCCTTTGGCATGCTGTCCGGGGGTCAAGCACAACGAGCTCTCATTGCAAGGGCCTTAGTTTCCAATCCAAAGCTGCTACTGCTCGATGAACCTACCGCCAGCGTCGACTCCCAAGCCGAAGCCGATATCTATGCACTATTGAACCAATTGCGCGGCAAGATGACTATTCTCATGGTGACCCATGATCTTGCTGCCGCCGTGGATCAAGTCCAAAGGTTAATCTGCGTGCAAGGCTCGGTCATCTCGATTCTTCCTAGTGAAGTATGCGAACACTTTGCTTTGGGCTTATATCATACTCCTCTGCAGCAAACAAAACACACCAAATTACCCGTAATCAATTTCCCCTAAATTATGATTTCTTTTTTTGAAGCTCTTTACATAAACCCTCTGCTCTTATCGGCGGTAATAGCGGGGTTGGCAGCTTCCGTTGTCAGCGGCATCATCGGATCTTATGTCGTGGTCAAACGCATCGTCTTCATCAGCGGCAGCATCTCCCATTCTGTTTTGAGCGGCATAGGCTTCTGCCTATGGCTCGAACGCGCTAAAGGAGTCACATGGATCTCACCGCTGTTTGGAGCCTTAGCTGCTGCTATCATCTCAGCCTTATTCATCGGCTGGATTCATCTGCATTATCGTCAGCGCGAAGATTCGGTCATCGCAGCTTTATGGTCTGTCGGCATGGCCATCGGCATTTTGTTTATTTCACAAACGCCCGGCTTTAATGTTGAATTGACTAATTTTTTAATTGGCAATATTTTGTGGGTGACGCCGGTGGATCTGTATGTGCTCTTTGGCCTAGATCTCTTTATCTTAGTGACGGTATTTTGCTTGCATAAGCGCTTCTTAGCGATCTGCTTTGACGAAGAACAGGCTCAACTGCAAGGTGTGCCCGTGAATTCCCTCTATCTTCTTTTGCTAGTGTTGACGGCAGTATCAATTGTCTTATTGATTCAAGTCGTGGGCATTATTTTAGTCATGACCATGCTTACCATCCCCGCTGCTATCGCAAACTTATTTACTAAAAGTTTATCATCTATGATGGCCATCGCCGTGGCCTTAAGCTGCCTTTTTTGTCTGGGCGGCATGCTGACTTCTTATCATCTCGATTGGCCAGCCGGCGCCACCATCGCACTCGTTGCCGGCTTGGTCTACGTCGCTTTTCTTCCCTTCAAACGCTAAAAAAAAGGGGCTTTGGATGCAAGCACCCAAAGCCCTAATGCGGAAAGAGAGGGATTTGAACCCTCGATACCCTTTAGGGGTATGCGTCCTTAGCAGGGACGTGCTTTCGGCCACTCAGCCATCTTTCCTTAATTCATAAAGATAAAAGGAGTATGTTAATGGGGAAATCCGTTTTATGCAAGCTCCGATTTACGAAATGTCACTCGATAAGCTATGATAACCCTGTAAAAATCTATAAAAAAACTAAATAACATCGAAATTAAATAAATTGTTATAATTATTTTTAGCAAAAGTTGTTATAAAGGATTATTATGCTTCGGTTTATCGGCACTTATCAAGATTCTAGTGGAAGAGAGCAATCTCTGCGCATCGAAGTCAATCCCAAACCGGATCAACTCGTTAAAAAAGGCAAAATCAAAGTTCTGCCTCCCCAAGAAAGAATCCGCTTTGAAGCATTAGTCAATGCCGCTCTCGAAGAGTTTTGCAAAACAAAGGGAAAAGATGTCAATCTGCGCAGCATCTCTAAAGTGGAAGTGACCGAAGACAATAAAATCCATCTTTTCGCCGGATCGAAACTTCTTGAGACTCTTGATGTTAAATTTGATCAGCCGGCAGCCTTTGCCTTTCATCCCCAAGTAAAACTTAATGATCCCACCTCCGTTCCCTTAGGAAGATCGCTACGACGCGTAGCTTCGCGCTCGCCCCTAGATCGCTTTCTCGAGTTTTTTTCCTGGTGCTCTCATCTTCTTTTTGGACCTGGCGAAAAAAAACAAGCGCAGGAACAAAAGCTCTTTGCTCTTTTGCTGAACCACCCTTATAGCAAAGGAATTCCCGATCTTCATGACATGCCGCAGTCGGAGAGGATAAAAGCTGTCCGCAAAGTTGTCGCTCAAGAAGGCAAAGGATTTAGCGTCGATACCAAGCCGATTATCGCAAAGCTAGCGTCTTGTGAAAAATCTAGCAAAGCTTGGGAAGATCTTATTCCGCGTTATAAAGAAATCAAACAGCTGCTTGCAAGGCTGCAAGATGCCCGCAATCCAAGGTCGGTAGCAGAACGAAAAAAATATGAAAATGAGATGCAAAAACTCAAAAAAAGAGGCGAAGATCAACTTGCACAAGCCTGGAAAAATATCACATCTTTAAAAGCTGGCGGTGAGGCGCTTCTACCTCTCTTTTTTACCGATGAGCTTAGCAACCAGCTCATACGCGTCACGCGCCATGCCGACTCATATCAGCTCCACATTCTAGAGACAGATCCTGAAAACATCTTAAGCAAAGGTTTGACCACCGACCGCGCCATCAAAAAAGAACGCGCCGTTACCTTTGAAAACCTCACCCTCGACGAGCTAAAGACCCAATTCGATATCCAGAGATTAAATTTTTTGCCGAACAAAGACGAAACTAAGCAAAATGAAGTCAAAACCAGCAATGTATGGAAAAAATCCCTTGCTGAAGGGCCTATCGCCGCTAAACGCTCGGTCCCATCCGCTCTTTCTGAAGATTATATTATTTTGCGCAAAAACAATACCTTGGCAAAGCCATTATTAGCGTATTTAGGCGTCTTCGATTCAGGCCCCGAACTAAAACGCTTAAAGTTGCGCATGCGCTTAGCTGCTCTTTCTAGATTCTACGATCAAGTCAAATTTAACTTAAAAGACAATGAAACCAACTTCATTCTCTTGAAAGACGGAATGGAAAAAGTTTCACGGACTATCAGCAAGATGCTGGAAGAAAATATCCTAAGCCCCGATGAAGTAAAACAGATCGCTCCGGTAATGCAAAGACTGCAGCAAAGGCTTTCTGAAATTGACAATGAGCGCAATCAGCGCTGGCAAATGAACTTAAGGAATAAATCGCCGATATCCTTTCCTCAAGTCACTCTATCTGAACAGCTGAAATTGCATCCACTTCCCGATAACCTGCAAGCCCAAACAATTCAAGATATCACCTCTATTAAAACAACCTGGAGCGAGCCACCTTCTCTTGATGGATTAAAAAATCCGTCAAGCGTAACAGAAACACTTAATCAATGCCTAGCTCATGCTAAAGGACTCTATGAACAAAAAGACTACTCCAAGCTCCTTTTTCACGTAAATAAAGTCTATCTTAACCTGCAAATTCCACAAGATCCCGATGCCCAAGATGACTTCTGGCAAAAAGTGGATTCCAATCAACGCAATGCCTGCAGCGAGCTCTTGGGGAAAATGCAAATCTACCTCTTTGAAAGCGTGGTGAAGCAAAAGCTTGCGACTCCTTTTCCCCCGGAAATTGCCTTGGGCTTTAACTCTCTTTATGTGGTATTGGACCGCTTGTTAAGGTTGGAAGATCCCACTTACTGCGACTATCGCTTTTCTGCCCAAGACACAATTTCATGGACCCATCTTAGTCATCCTCAAGATAGAGAAAGAGGTGATGAAATTTTTAGCTATCAAAACAAATGCAAAAATAAAAGAGCGCTTTCTTTTGATAACGGCTGCGATTTTCGCATGGTAGCTTTGGGTACCCCTGATCATCATGGTGTGATCGAGAAAACTTTTGGCGACTACATGCAAGAAAGAAGGGCTTATCTTGAAAAAAATGGAAAAGAAATCGTTGTTTCAAATGAAGTTGCAGCTCTCACTCCACCTTCTTACCATGTTCCATTATCTCAAAATGAAGTTGCTGCAAGAAAAAAAAGAATTGAAATTGCCACCGATTTAGGGGATAAAAACCTCTTAGCCAAACCTTTCATTCATTATCGCTTCTGCAATGCCCTTGCAGCGTCTTTGATGGATTGGCGAAGTGAGATGTATGGACAATCAATAAAAACCACTCAGCAAACACTTTACAATAATGAGAAAATGTCCACCTTCCAATGGGATGGGCAATCCCCCTATTTTAAACGCGAAACAAACCCAGCTCTCTTGAGGATTAGAGCTAATGACCACATCAAATTTTCATTGGTCTCTACCCCAGAGCGCAGTATTGTATCCTATCACAGCGGCTCAAATTATTCTAAATTCACGCCCATTCCGAATAAGCTCTTGGAGCAAGGCCTTCCTAGGACATCTCGCTCAGAATCGATTCTAGCAGCTCATTTTAAAGGTTCTAAAAAAGAGTGGCGTATAGAGGAAAAAGGAGGGCAGCTTCGAAATGTTCAAATCGATGAACCTACCCGCATTCAAGGCTTAACCGAAGAGGCTTCGCGTGATCGCCTTTTAGTCGATTCTACGCGTTTGACCAAACTCGAGGATTGCTTGGGATATTATTGGGAAAATCGACATCTGTTACATGAGCCGCAGCATCAAGAAGACTTGCGCCGCATTCTTTTTAGCGCAAGCTCTAAAAGTAAGGACTGGGGCGATCTCTTCGGAGATTCAGAGCACTACAAAAGCGCTTCCACACTTTCTTTAGCTTTGAAGGAGGAACTCAAAAACCCTGACTTTCTTCCCTACCTGCAAGAATTCTTTGATCGAAACATCACCTTATTTGAAAATGAACAGAACTTCGAAGTCGTAGCGAATTTGACTTATCTCGCAGCTCAGATAAAATCCCACGTCGCTTTTTGGGACTCTAAAGCACCCAATCTCAGTAAAGATTATGAAGCTGATCTGCGCTTGCTTTTAAAAAAAGCGCCAGAAGACCGTCTGGATACACGCCGACAAATCTATGGATACTTAGCTTGCCTTTCCCTATACAGGCAAAACCTGACAGACCAGCAGCAGGGCGATCTATTCAAAGCTCGGCTCATCCACGCCATTTCCGAACCCGAAACTAAAGCCTTTCATCCCTTGCGCGAACATCAAGTACGGCGAGTCCTTGATAAATGGACGCCCATGCTGCGTGCAAGACTGCAAACCGACATCTCTTTTCGCAACGAAACTTTGTCGGAGGTAATAGCAGAGTGTTTTCACACCAATCTTAATAGCAAGGAGTGGTCGGGAGAATTTCCCTTAATCTCCAATGGCGATTTTCAAGTGGAGATAGATAAAGGCATCGTCTTTAAAAATGGCAAGGCTTCCGCTTACCTTCCAGCCAGTATCAAGACCAATCCAACCTTTCTCAAGTGTTTTCCTGCAAACTTTTCTCCTTTGACCGAAATCATACTCATTCCGCCGGAAAAAGGGCAAAGCCAAGGATTTTTATGCTACCAGTTTACCTCTGAAGGAAAAAAATACCGCGCTCTTGCTCCTAGCCAAGGCGAATTGATATTACAAAAGGAAGAAACAGTCGATGGAAAAACGGCATGGTTTCAATATACCCCTCACAGCGATCATACAAAATTTGAAAGTTCGTTCGGCGATATCGTCCAAAGCGCTATGAGGGGGGGAAAGCCAGGGCCTCTCACGATCATCCGAACCTTGCTAGGACTTTTTAAAAAAAGACTTGAGATGTTCATTCCCTCGAGCTTGGTTGAAAAAAGCTGGTGGATCAACACCAAAGATAGAACTCAAATGCTCGTCTTAGACAAAAACCGTGAACTTGCTTTTGTGGGCCAACTCTCAGCCAAAAAGGGAACTCAAAATCTGGAATCTCTTCGCGATATGCGCTCAAATTCTTCATCCAAGAATTTGCAGTTAATCAATTCCTGGAGCAATAGAAGTAAAGAATGGGGTGTCTTCCGCGAATTTGCTCACTCCAAAAATACACTTATTTGGGGAAAAAATGGCGTCCCAAGCCAAGTGGAATTTCCTGAACACGATCTAAGATTTCACTACGACGAAAAAACCAAGCAGTGGAATTGCTTAAAAGAGGGTTTAGAAGGATATCACTTAAGTGCCGCTAAGCACTTGCCTGCCCTTGGCAGCCTGCGCAATGCCATCATCGTCGAAAACAAATTGGGCGAGAAAAAAGCCCTTTTAGCTTCGCGTCCACTCATTCCAATCGATCCGGAAACAGCAATTCCCAACAGCATTGGACGCCTGTTCAAAGCCGTTTGGAATCGCCTGCGCAATATCCCCAACAGCAATTTACTCCACAAACCACCCATTTTTGATAGAATGGCGCCTTCTGAGCTTTATGTCTTTGAAGCCAACCAAATCGGCACACAGCTTAGCTTAGACTCTTCTTCTCATCATAAACATGGCGTAGCTCCTCACTTTTATCTTGCACAGCTTTATCTGCACACCAATCAATTCAACAAAGCCATGGAACAACTTTCTCTTGCGGTGAATAAAAATGGCTACGCCGAAGAAGAAAAAGAGGCTCTTTCTAAGCTTTTTACTTATTGCGAAGCTTCTCAAACTGCATTATCAGATGTACGCTTTAGCGCTTTTCTTCTGCATCTTGCAAAAGTCGCTCAAGAAAATCAAAATCCGGAAAAACCTACACCGCTGCCCCCCATCCAAGCACATTATCAGAACTATCTTAAAGAGGTTGGCAAAGGCAACATCGGCAATATTCCAGAGGCGCTCTTGTTATCCCCTGAAGATGAAAAAAATCTCTGGCGCACGGTTGCTAGCACTACGCCTGAATTTGTTGCAAATCCCACCCCAGGGCTTAAAGACCAAGTTTCTAATCCTTTTTATCAAGTCTTGCAAAACCGCAAAGAGCAGTTATGGCCTGCATCTGCTCCAACAATAGATACCTTACGACAACGCAAAATCAAAGCTCTTTCTCCCAAAGACGATGCTCTTGCTGCCAAAGTGCATGAGGTCATGCGCAAAAGCAAACTAACTTCTCAAGAACAGGCTCTTAAAGAGGTCTCGCAAAAACTGTCTTCTTTCCATCAATTTCGCAAAGAACAGATTCAGAAAAAGGGGAGCTTTGCAGAACTGCGCACTTGGCTTAGATCTCTTCCGGAAGATGACTACATTGAAACATTGCGAAATTATCTGGAAGCTGCAATCGACGTAAGGCAATCGGATGAATTGCCCAAAGAATTTCAAAACCTCTCAGCAATAGGCGGACAAGACACTTCTCCTGCAGAAATTCAAAAATTGCTGGAAAGGTGTGCCGAAGCTGTTCAAAGCCTAAAAGAGCAGCAACCCGAGTGCTGCCACCATCATCTCATCTCCACCGATGCTGACCTGGCTAGCCACAAAATCGAATCTCAACATAGTAGCCAATCAAATCGTCCGGAGCCCCACCTAGCATTAAAAGGCGTGACCACCCTTCTTTCACCCGATGAAATCGGTCAGTTTTTTAAAGCCGAAGATGCAGACACAAAAGAGAATCGCGAAAAAATCGGCGCTGAGCTCAAGGGCGTCCTAGAGCACGTCGCAGAACATAATCCTAATCACACCCATATCTCCAAGCAAATTTGTAAAGATCTTTTGGAAGACTATGACAGCTTCTTAGAATCCTATGATTATAAAACCTATCAATGGAAAGGCGACTCAAAAAAAGAATTGGGCAACATCGAAAATATGCTCAATTTAAAAAAGGAAAATCTTTCTGTGCAAGCGCAGAAGTTGGATCAAGCTATCGATGAAATTCTCAATAAATCTGAAAGCATACCTGGAGCTGGTCTAAAAAAAGAATTTCAGAAAATCGGCATGGGAGCCAAATCAGTTTCTAAGCAGCATCTAAGGCACTTATTCCTTCAACATAGATTGAATGATCTGAATAATTTTAATGCCAACCTGACGCCATCCGACCTCGAACGCCTCAATGCACTCATCACAAATTCTTTAATCGCCGAAACAGGCCTTCAGCAGATTTCACGGACGCATAGTATCTTGAATTTAATGAAGAGTTCCGATGACTATCGCAAAGAAATGCTGCCTTTATTTGTTGAAACATTAAAAGCACAACGCGTTTACGACCCATGGAAACATCCTGAATTCCTCGTCATGGAATATGAAGGCAATATTCTCTTTCGACAAAAACAAGTGTCGGTGATCCATGAGATGATTCAGAATCCAAATTGCATTAAGCAGCTGATCATGGGTGCTGGCAAGACAACTGTTATTCTGCCCCTGATTGCTCTTTTGCGTGCCGATGGAGAGCATTTATCCATCGTAATCTCAACACAGGCGCTTTACGGGGCAATGAAAAATCTGCTCTTAAAGCAAAGTAAAAAACTTCTTAATCAAGAGGGTTTTCCTTTCGAGTGGGAGCGCTATTCCCATAAAGAAACTTTACAAAGAACTAAGGGTCTCTATGCCCGTTTTTTAAGTGCTATCGAAAATAGACAGTACATTCTAGCCACTCGCGAAAGCTTCCAATGCTTTGAAGCTTCTTATCTTGAATTAATCAATCAAAAGAAATGGACTGCCGGCACTAAACTACAAGAAATCAATGAAGCTCTCTCTGAGCTTAAAAAAGTGCGCAATCTGCTCAAAGAAAAAGGTGTCGTTACTGCTGACGAAGTCGATAAACTCATGGATCCCAAAGAAAAAACAATTTTCCCAACAGGTCCTGCACAAAAATATAATGAGGATGAACTTGAAGTTACCTTAGAAGTGTACAATAAGATGTTGCAATCGCCCAAGATTGGTCTTCGCAACAACCAACAAGGGAATATGACGGAGGAGGAACAAACTGTAGAAAGGCGCGCTTTAGCTGAGCATTTTGTCTCTTCAGACCAAGGGCTTGCACTCTTGGCAACAGATGAAAAACAAAAGGAGTTCATTAAAGCAAATCGAGCCGATTTTATTGAATATCTCATGAGCAAAAAAGGCGAAAAGGAACTGCCTGCAATCGCAAAATTTGTCGATGAAAGTCCCAAAGAAGAAGCTATCTCAACCTTAAGGGGATTGCTCTCAGAGATTCTCAAAACGACTTTAGCGGCAACTTACTCCAAAGATTATATCCGCTCCAAGAAAGATAAAGAAACGACAACGCCAACCGAAGAAAAAGATGTCCCGAGGGAGGGATCGCAATTCGGCCACAGGCTGGAAAACTTGTGCTACATTCTGCAAGATTACTTGCATCAGGGCGTAGCTGCAGAAAAACTGCAAAGCATCATTACTTTGCTGCATCAAAATGCCGTTAAGCAAGTAGAAAAGGAAAAAATCGCCTATGAAAAAACAGCGGCTGCACAAACTTTTGCAAATATTTTTGGGCAATCGCTACAAGAGTTAAAGAAAACAAATACAGGTTCTCCGATGCTTGCCGATTGCCAACGACTGTCGCAACAGCTAACTCAAGATGAACAAAAACTGTTCCGTTTCCTAAGGGAAAATCTCTTAAATAAACCCACTCTTTATGGGGAACTCATCGAACAAAATTCGCAACAATTCGTCTCCATGTTTTCTGCTTTTGGCGGATTCTCAGGCACCTTAAACCAATTTATTTTCCACCGATGCAACAAAAAGACTATCGAGCAAGCCCGCGATGCCGGTACTGATACCAGGACACTGTTTTTACTTCTGCGTAATAACCGCCGTTTAATCCAAGAGGGCAACCCAAACGGCATCGTCATTCCATATAGTCCTAAAGACGAAATGGATAAAATTACTGCAGCAAATACTCCCGAAAGAATCCAGCATTTATTTAATCATCTTGTCGACTTCGATCTCATTTGCGATGCCGGAGGCATTGTGCAAAATTGCTCCGATGAGAAAGCCGTTGAACTGCTTCCACAGACAAATAAAGCAAAAGTTTATTATGATGAAGGCGGCGTACCGGTTATCAAGACAATAGACGGCAAATTGATGTCTTTAAGAGAAAGCGACATCCCTAGAGAAAAAAGAGTCACCTGGCTGCCTGAACGCTATGCCCGCGGCGCCGACGTTCCACAGCATTACTACGCAAAAGGGGTCTTCAGCATAGCAGAAAAGATGGATTTGGATTATCTCTTGCAATCGGTATGGCGGTTGAGGGGTTTGGGTGAAAGTCAACTTGCCTATATACTCGTCGCCGTCTGGCAAGAAAAACACTTGCCCAAGACAGAGAAAGAGGCATTAGCCTTCGAAAGCATTTTAATCAATGCCATCAAAGAAAAAGGCATCTCTGAAGCTGAAAATAATCTTCGCAAGGCCAAAGATGAACTCGAAGATATCGTCCGCGATGTCGTCCGGGCAAAAATGCTTTCAGCATCACCTGACGAAGAAGAGCGCCTGATGAATAAATATCGTCAATTTTTTGTCACTAAAATTGGCAATAAATCAAGCGAAGAGTTTAAACGCGCTGATTTAAAAGAAGACCCGCTGGTGCAATTGCAGCAGCTACGCAATGATTTACTTGCTCTTTGCAATGCAAACCCTGACGACCTTTCTGAAGCGGGTAAAATCCTTTCAAGAGAAGAATACGACTTTGCTGCCGATGCCAATAAGGAACGCTTTAAAGCCTACTTTGCCGACGAAGTGCGTGCTGAAGTATCTTCAGCTACTAAGACGCAGGTGCGCATCCAAACAGAAGCAGAACAGCAAGTTCAACAGAAACTCGCAGTGCGTCAATATGCCGAAGAGCCAAAAACTCATCCTAATGTCGTATATCCTAGTTTATCCGGATTTGATGGATTAGTAAAAGCAGATGAAAAAATAAGAGAAGAATGGAAGAAAAAAGGAATTAGCCTGACGTATGTGGCAGACAACTTAGACGAAATTGAAGATGCCGTTGCAGGAAAAACATCTATGGAGCCTTATTTCCACTATTCAATGTTCCGCCTTGATGTAGCCGAAACTCCAAAAACCTTTGTCTCTTCAGCGCACGAAATCATCCATCCTGCTTTTTCAAAAAATTTAAAGTTCACTGATAACTGGTTTCCTTTGTACGTCGACCAATTCATTCAGGAATATAAAACCGTGTCTGGTTCTAACATGCAAAAAAGCAAACTTGAAAGAAAAACAAATCCTGATGGAACTCCTGTGGTCGCAAAACCTTTGAAGGCTTTTGATCACCCTTTGCAGCAGCCTGTACACTTCGTAAAAGTGAAATTTGACCCTCGAGATAACAGCTGGGAAGTCAGATTATTAAGCAAAGAAGACCAAGACGGTGAAAAAAAGCTTATCAACGAAGATATCGAAGTGCAAAAGAAAAAAGGAGCACAGAATTCGCAAGTGCAAGTGGGATTGTACGATTTGCGATCAGATACATTTACTGCCGTCAACAATCCCGATCTCAAACAAAAAATGAAGAATAACTTAGAGCCCCTTCGCTATATCATCGAAGCCAAAGTCTTAGCCGGTCAGCAGCATTACAATCCTCAGGAGAAGAAAATCATCGATGAATGGCTGCAAGACTATTATCAGAAAAATGGACCTCAAGCTTTGGATGAATTTTGCGACTTCATACGCAATAACGTGTTGGCTTACTATCCAACTCAAGGGCAAGTGGCAGAAAATTCCTACTTCTTTAAAACTGCAAAAAACTTGCTCATCCAGTATTCACAGCGTGCTTAAGCCTTTCATTAAAACAAATTTACCACAGAGAGCACAGAGAGCTACAGGGAGAAGAAGGAAGAATGAATAAATAAATAAAATCGAATTTGTTTTTCATTCACCTTTCTTCTCCCTGTAGCTCTCTGTGCTCTCTGTGGTAAATTTGTTCCAGCGCTCCGTGATCGTAAGCTGCTTTAAGAGTTTTTCCTTTATCAGGCGGAAATGCTCTCCATCATAGAATTCTTCACGGAAAATAATTTGAATGTAAGCCACCGGTTCTTGTCCTCGAAAGGGCTCCAAACGACCCCAATAATAAAGTAACTCGCCGGGAGCTTTTAGCCATGCAGGGCATACCTGCTTTCTTTTCTTTGCATTAAAGCTCTGAAAAAATCTAATCAAATTGGTGTCATGATAATCCTCCAGCTTCTGATCATGACGCGATCGACCATGGAAACTAGTCAACTGTTCTAATATCAAAGGATTGCCCTGTGAAGCTACAATAGCATCCCGTAATTTTAATTTAGATACTTCTCCTAAATGGCCCGTAATCATTTTTTCCTTTGTAAGGGAATAAGTATAGATTTTATCAAAGAGCCTCTCCTGCGGGGACATAAAGTTGTTATAAAGTCCATAGATCTTGCCGCTTACTCCAATGACAATCCAATGAATGCGGCAAACTAAAGGGGTGTCCCACCAGGCTAGTACCGTCGGCCTCCATAAAACGCTGCTTATATTAAAAAGAATTTGCCCTAGAGCAAATAAAGAGCCATTTGTTACATTAAAAACTGTCTGAACATACAGTTCTGGCAACGCAAAGATTGCTGCAAAAAAGACGCATTCGACAAACATCGATTCCCAGAAGAGAATTCCCGCTAAAAGAAAAATGAAAAGATGCAACAACACAAAAGCTGCTAAGATAAATAAACAGAGCCGAACATCGAATAAAGCAAGGATCGATCCGCATTCAATGACAAATATGCCTGCTTGAATAGGACGATCAAAGTATTTTAAAAATCCAAGAAAAGATAATACACGCTTCTCAGGTAAAAACCGCATCCAGCCCCAAAGGTAGGCGGAACTGACCAGGTAGTGGATCTTATTATCCTTGATCCATGAATACCAATGCACGCCGAGTTTTGCTTTGCCAATCCCTGCGGCAAAATAGTGTGATACGATCACAAACATCGATAAAACGATGAGAGATGAGGAAGTAACCCTTGCAGAAGTGATTGAAAGTAACGAAAAGATCATATTCAGCAACAAGAATGCTGCCAGGTAGGCGCAAAATATTTGAAGAAGGCGCAGCGTCAGATGTTGGTGATGCGTCCAAGCGCGAAAGCAGTTAATGGCAATAAACAAGACCATCAAGGCAAAAGGTGGATAAAAATAGATCCCGATTAGGGATAGAAAAAGCAAAATCCTTTCAATAATTAAAGCTTTATTAGTAGCGAGATCGACATCAAGAGTGATTGCTTTCCAGCTAACAACAAAGGCTGCTACTAAAAAAAAAAGACGCAGATAACCGCCTGGATCGATAGCTGACCAGCTTAAAAATTGCGGACTAAAAAGGCTAAGCAAAACAATTCCAAAAGGAGTCAACCAACGTTTTAAAGTGGTAAAATCCCACTGAAACTCAAGTTGAGGCGAGGATTCGCAAATTGATGATTCGCGCCATAGCTTCAAAAAAGTTAAGGGGTATCCCAAGATAGCGCTATTGACGGGTTTAAAGAGCACAAGAGTCAATACTATGACAAGATAGTCAAACGCGCCCATTTTTAACCTTGTTTATCTATACCGCACGCGGACACAGAAAAGATTTCCTCAATCAGCAATTTCATAAGTTAAAGCAACGCCGGCTGTGATTTCAACATCGCCGGCTTCTATCGGAGGCGCAGACTCTGACGAAGCTTTAGCGAAATAGACGTTATTGCCACGCGGTGTGATGACATTGGCATGCTCAAGAGAAATTGAGTGAAGGCGCACCAACTTTACACCACCTGCCGACGCCAGAGTTTTTGCGTCATTGATGGCGTTGGCAGTTGCAGTCCTAATGGCTTCGTCCCAATAAGAGCGTGGATCATGCAATGTGAAGTGAATGTTTTCGATGCTGTTGGCGCCTGCTTTGTTAGCCGTGTCAATCAATTTTCCGGCAAGTGTAAGCTGCCCTGTCTTAATTGCGATGGAGTTGCTGACCTCATAGCCATTGATACTAGGTCTCCAATCCGGCGGCGGATTTTTTGGTGGTGGGCTGTATGTAGGGTGGATATTAAAGCGTCCGGTTTGATAATCGCTTTTGGTAAATCCAAGCGCTTCGATGCTTTTGATGACAGCCTGCATCTTAGTGCTATTTTCAAGTAGTGCCTTTTCAGCATCTTGTGCCAGGGTTACAACACCGATCGTCATTTGCAGCTCATCGGCAGGCTTATGTAAAGTGGCTTGTGCGCTTAAAGTAAGCTTAGGAAATTCTTTGACAGTCTCAGCATAAAGGTTGCTAGCTATTGTCAGAATAGAAATACAATACCATAAATATTTACTGGTCATCTTTTCTCCTAATGATTAGGCCTTTGCAAGCATGGCTCTATACCGCTCTTCAGCACTAAAAGTAGCTTGTATCTCCGAAGCATTAAGTCCAAGTTCTTGAAATTTTTCCTCCATCAATTCGCCATAGTTTTTGCGTATCGCCAAATCAATGGAAAGTTTGAGCTTCTTTATAACCTGCTGAATCGCCGCTTCATCCGGTCCCTCTACCTCAATAAATGAACCAAGGAAGGGCAATTTGTCCAATACAATTTCAATGTCACCGTAAACAAAGGTCCAGCGCTCCTTCTCACCTGCATAGGAAATATTCAATCCCTGCCGATTCAATTGCTCATAGACTTGCTTTCCTTCGGCTGCCAAAAATTCGAGCTCGATTCTATGAGAGAGACCATTTGACGTTAGCAACCTCGGGCTTTTAAGCGCTATCGTGTGATTATCTCCGATCGATCGTATGCGCACTACAAGATCATGCTTCTTTAGCTGAGCATCGTCAGTGTCATAATACTCGTCCCGTTGAAATAAGTGCGACGTAGGCTCACCATAAAGCCTACGGCAATCTTCAAAAATTTGTTTAAAATGCTCGGAGGATTTCAATTGAATTTTTACTTCTAATTCATTCAACCTCACAAATCTCTCCTCGCGCAATTTAAAAATTTAGTGTTGCATCACTAAATTCTTTGGCTTTAGCATTCCAATATTGTTGTTGAGAATCATTATTGCCATTACCAAAATAATCAGCAAGTATTAGTGCTGCGCATCTCCTGACGTAATTTTTGACTTTCTCATTTGACACAAAAGATTTACACCAGTCAATCCCTTTGCCCTCATCTTTAGTAACACCTAAATGGAAATCTCCATTAAGATAAGCTTTACCAACAGCTTTCATACAATCCATATCACCTAATTCAGCAGCTTTAATAAGCCATGGTAAAGCTTCTTTATGCCCTTCACGGCGATATTCCCAAGCAAGTTTGCCTACAGCAAAAGGATCATTTTTTCCAGCCCATTTCTCGAGCCATTTGCGGGCATTGTCTAGACTGTGTAACTTCGACGCGTTTAATTCGAAAAGAAAATGCATGCGTGCTACAGCGTCTTGATCTCCAGCTTCAACGGCTTTTTCAAACCATTCAACACCCTTAGAATCCCCTTTTTCACAATATATCTCAGCCAAAGCCTTCATCACTGTAACATTTTTGTCTGCGAAGCTTTGATACCATTCAATCGCTTTTTGTTCATCTTTAGCGACATTCAATTCTTTATCACCATTTTTAAGAAGATTTCCGAAATCAATTATCATCTCTTCGTCAAATTGAGCTGCTTTTTTATTCCAGGCAAGCCCTTCGCTTAAATCTTTCTTTTCTTTCAAATAGATATATCCCAACATTGCCATTGCTGTAACGTTGTCTCTCAGAGTAAATTTTTCACACCAATCAATTGCTTTTTCAACATTTTTTTGACCATTCTCATCGCTCTTCAAATAAAGGAGTGCTACTTCACTTATTGCTTGATCTGCACCCAATTCAGCAGCCTTCTGCAACCATTCAAATGCTTTTTTGGCATCAAGTGTTGCTACGTCTTGGTAAAATTCACCTAAGAACATCATAGCTATTAAACAATTTTGTTTTGCTGCTTCTTCAAGGAGCTGTACAGCCTCAGGATCAGCGGGTTTATCTTTGAATTTCAATTTTGCTAAAATTACCATCGATTCGAGATCTTTTTTCTCGGCTGATTGAATAAGTAATGGTTTGGCTACCTTTAGTGCGGCTTTATTAATAGGTCCATTCTCAGCAGCTTGAATACATAAAGCTTTGAAGTGATCTTGTTGAGAAGCATTCCACAAAAGATCCGCTTTTTTGCGATCGTTGTGCTTTACCCCTATGCCAAAACGATACATCAAAGCTAGCGAAAACATGGCATCGGTATCTTTATTCTCATTAACTTTTTTCTCAAGCTTGGCAGCCTCCTCCTTTAACTGAATTCGTCGTACGTCTTTAATAGCATTAGGATTGAGAACAGCTTGT
>JABDEI010000010.1 GCA_013287145.1 Chlamydiota bacterium | reverse complement strand
AGTGCAACAAGTTCATGCACATCCAACTCACAAGGCAGATTATCTCGGATAATCACGATCTGCGAAGTCAACGCAACTTCACAGTCGGTATATCCGTATAATGCATTAATGAGCTCTTCAGCATATTGTCCGCGAGGCAGCTTGATCTCAATTTCGACTTTTTCTGCAGTGTAGTCGCTAATGGCGTCAATTTTAATTCTGCCGCGCTTAGCAGCATCATCGATTGATTTAATCAGCGATTCCGTCGTCGTCCCAGGACAGATTTCAGTGATGACTATCGTTTTTGGATCGCGAACTTCAAGTTTAGCACGCAACTTGACTTTGCCTTTACCTTTGTCGTAAAGAGAGGCATCCATAAGGCCGCCGGTAGGGAAATCAGGCAAAATGGTAAAATCGCGCCCTTCCAAGCAAGCAATCTCGGCTTCTAAAACTTCGACAAAATTGTGTGGAAAAATATGCGTAGACATCCCCACAGCGATGCCATCGGCACCTTGCAGTAGAAGCAAAGGAATTTTTGCCGGCAAGCAGGTCGGTTCTTGGTGTCGTCCGTCGTAAGAAGGCAGATATTGAGTCAGGTCCGGATTAAATAGCGTTTCTTTTGCCAAAGAAGATAAGCGTGTTTCGATATAACGAGCTGCTGCTGCCGGATCGCCGGTATAGATGTTGCCGAAGTTACCTTGCTGATCTAAAAGGTAGCCTTTGTTGGCCAGGTTGACCAAGGCTTCGATGATAGCGGCATCGCCGTGCGGGTGGTATGCCATGGTTTGGCCGGCGACATTAGCAACTTTATGGAGCTTGCCATCATGCATCAACCACAAGACATATAGAATGCGTCTTTGCACGGGCTTGAGACCATCGACAATGCTAGGGATGGCGCGATCGAGAATGACATAAGAGGCATACTTCAAATAATGATGCTGCATCAGTTGTTTTACGTCTTCCATGCCTATGTCCTCATTCTTGTGCTATAGCTTGCGCATCGGGAAGGGGGATGCCTTCTTCCTCTTCGCTGCGGAGATTCTGCATGATAAACTGCTTGCGCTGAGGGGTGTTTTTACCCATATAAAATTCTAAGGTGCGTTTGATATCGGAAAAAGTTGTGATGGCAACAGGAATTAAACGAATATCTTTTCCAATGAATTGTTTAAACTCATTCGGGGAGATTTCTCCTAACCCCTTAAATCGAGTCACTTCAACCCCTTTTTTCAAGGTCTGAATGGCTTGATCCCTCTCTTCTTCGTTATAGCAATAAAAGGTTTTTTCTTTGTTGCGCACTTTAAAAAGAGGGGTTTCCAAGATATGCAGATGTCCATTTAATACAAGCCCTTCAAAGTATGTGAGAAAGAAGGTGATCAGTAAATTGCGAATATGCATGCCATCAACGTCGGCATCGGTTGCTAAAACGACTTTTTGATAACGCACCTTCGAAACATCGTCTTCGATATTAAGAGCGCTCATTAAATTGAACATCTCTTCGTTTTTATAAAGCTGGTCCAACTTCATGCCAAAGACATTCAACGGCTTGCCCCTAAGCGAAAATACCGCTTGTGTAAAGGGATCGCGCGCTGCAACAATCGAGGCGCTAGCAGAATCCCCTTCGGTCAAAAAAATCATCGTTTTTTCGCCAAAGTCCGACTGATCCTGATAATGATACTTGCAGTCGCGAAGCTTTGGTATTTTAAAAGAAATTTTCTTCTGCTTGTCCTTGGCTTCTTTCTTAACGGCGGCTAATTCACGTCTTAGTTTCTCATTGAAAACGATCCGTTCAACAATCTGATTTGCCGTCGTTGGATTTTTATATAAAAGATCGATAACGGCGTCTTTGACTTCTTGAACAACAGGTCCGCGCAAGTCAGCGTTGCCCAGCTTATTTTTTGTCTGGGATTCGAAAATAGGATCTTTGACTTTGACTAAAATAGTTCCAACGATGCCCTCGCGGACATCGACGCCCTGAAAATTCTTCTTTGTAAATTCATTCACACCTTTTAAGATGCCTTCGCGGAAGGCTGAAAGGTGTGTTCCGCCATCAGCAGTATATTGGCCGTTGACAAAGGAAAAATAGCTTTCTCCATAACTTTGAGTATGCAAAAAAGCAAATTCTAAGTGTTTGCCGCTGTAATGCAGCGGTTCATAAAGCCTATCTTCTGAGACTTCTTCATTCAAGAGATCAAGCAAGCCATTCTTCGATTCAATGACTTCACCATTATAAAATAGCGTCAACCCCGTATTGAGATAGGCATAATGACGCATTCTTTTTAAGATGTACTCTTTTTGGAATCGAAATTTTTTAAAGATCTCTCCATCAGGGACAAACTCAATATAAGTGCCATTAGGCTCCTGCGTCTTGCCTTTCTTTTCATTTTGCAACACACCTCGAAGAAAATGCGCTTCAAGATATTGCCCTTCACGGAAGCTGCGTAAACAAAAATTGCTGGAGAGCGCGTTAACGGCTTTCGTTCCCACGCCGTTCAATCCCACCGAAAATTGGAATACATCGTCGTTGTATTTAGCGCCTGTGTTGATTTGGCTAACGCACTCCACCGCTTTTCCCAAAGGAATTCCGCGTCCATAGTCGCGCACGCTGACTTTCCCCGATTCCTCATCGAGCTCAATCACGACTTTTTTGCCGTTTTTCATGATAAATTCATCAACGCTGTTGTCGATGATCTCTTTTAACATAATATAAATGCCGTCGTCAGGATGCGATCCATCCCCCAGCCGACCAATATACATGCCCGGCCGAAGACGGATATGTGATAAAGCATCGAGTGTTTTTACAGCACTTTCGTCGTATTGTTTAGTCATAGATAAGAAATACTGTTGATAAAAATCCGAATACAGTCAAACCTAGAAGATATCAAAAAGCCTAATCAAAATCCAGGGTAATTTATCGGAGAAGCTCAATGGACCCTATAGAAATATTCAAAGATAAAACAGTATTGATCACCGGTGGTACCGGAAGCTTCGGACGCGTCCTCGCCAAGAAATTATTGGAAAGCGACCTCTGCAAAAAAGTCATTATTTTCAGCAGAGATGAGTGGAAACAATGGGAAATGCGTCAATCAGATCCAATATTCAATCATTCTAAAATTCGTTATTTTCTCGGCGACATTCGCGACAAAAGCCGTCTGGAGCGCGCCTTTAATGAGGTTCATTACATAGTGCATGCCGCCGCCTTAAAACAAGTGCCTGCTGCTGAATATAACCCGACAGAATTTGTCAAAACCAACGTCATCGGAGCTATGAATATCATCGATGCGGCTATTGAATGCGGCGTCCAAAAAATTATCGCCCTTTCTACCGATAAAGCCGTCAACCCTGTCAATCTCTATGGAGCTACAAAATTGTGCTCAGATAAGATCTTTGTCGCAGGCAACGTCTACGTCGGAGCTCGAGGCTTCCCTAAATTCGGTATCGTCCGCTATGGCAATGTACTCGATAGCCGCGGCAGCATTATCCCCTTTTGGCGAAAGATGATCCAAGACGGCGCTAAGGCTTTGCCTATAACAGATCCGCTTATGACGCGCTTTTGGATTACTCTAGATCACGCAGTCAACTTCGTCATTGAATCGTTTTCTCATCTTAACGGCGGCGAAATCTTTATTCCAAAGATCCCAAGTATGAAAATCGTCGATCTAGCCGAAGCATTAGCTCCAGGCTTACCCCACAGCATCATCGGCATCCGTGAAGGAGAAAAACTGCATGAGCTTCTCTTTAGCCAAGAAGACTCCCGTCATACCCTCGAATTCGACAACTACTACGTCGTCATCCCCGAGATCTATAGCGCCAATCCAGAGCTCTTGAAAAAATTCATGGTGGGAAGAGAAGGCAAAATGGCTACCAAAAACTTCGCTTATACTTCCGACTCGAATAAGCATTGGCTCAGCATCCCAAAGCTACGAGAGCTTGTGACTTAGAAACCCATGCAAGATTCAACCCATACGATCGTAAGCTCTGCCAAGCGCTTTTTTTCCGGGACGATGCTAAGCCGTCTCACCGGAATGTTGCGCGACATGGCCTTAGCCTTCGCCTTCGGTACGCAAGATAGCTTGGCGGCTTTTTTAACGGCCTTTAGGCTTTCCCATCTTCTGCGCCGCATCTTTGGCGAAGGGGCCTTGCAAACAGCCTTCATTCCTCATTTTGAAGAACTTAGAAAGGATGACGCAGGCCGCGCTTGCCGTTTTTTTTGCGACCTCACAGCTTCATTGGCAGCTCTTCTTTCTACACTCATCGTCTTAGCAATGTTGATTTTGGGAGGCTTGTTGTGGCAAGGCAATTTAAGTCCCGGCAATCGCGAAATTACTTTTCTTACGCTCGTGATGATGCCGAGCCTTTTGTTCATCTGCTTATATGGCATGAATGCTTCTTTGCTCCAATGTGAAAAAAGCTATTTTACGCCGAGTGTAGCCCCTGTGGCATTTAATGGCGTGTGGCTTGTAGCCATTGGCTGCTTGGCTCATCTACAAGCCACTAATGCCATGCCCTGGCTTGCTTGCGCTATCATCGCAGCATGCTTTGGCCAGTGGCTTATCACCGTCCCTAAGACCTTGGCTATTTTGCGAAGATATGGATTAGCCGAAATGAGGTCGAAGGTAAATCTATATTCAGCTGATGTGCGCCGCCTAGGCAAACCCTTATTACTTGCTGTCATTGGCGTCGGAGCTGCACAAATCAACAACGCCCTCGACACGATCTTTGCCCGCTACGCCGACGCTGAAGGACCCGCTTTTTTATGGTATTCTATCCGCGTACAGCAATTGCCCCTGGCACTTTTTGGCATCGCCATCTCGGGAGCTCTTCTGCCGCCTTTGTCGCGTGCAATCAAAAGTCAGGATCTGCCTAAATACAGACACTTTCTTGAATTTGCGCTCTCCCGAAGCATTGCTCTTATGCTTCCGATAACCTTAGCATTTCTTGTCCTTGGCGACAGCTGCATCAACTTCATCTATGGACGCGGGGGCTTTTCCGACCAATCGACTCTTGGTACCACGCAGTGTTTATGGGCTTATGGATTGGGTTTGATTCCTATGACCCTTGTGCTTATCTTAGCGCCGGCTTTTTATGCGCAGAATAATTATCATACACCGAGCACAGCCTCGGTAATCTGCATGGGAGTAAATGTTTTTTTGAATGCCCTTTTAGTAACCGTTTTCGGCCTAGGAGCCGCTAGCGTGGCCTTAGCCACAAGCGCTAGTGCGTGGATTAATTTTTTTCTGCTTGCCATAGCCTTAAGAAGGGACATCGGAACATTTACTTCGAGAATATTATGGATTAATGTAGGCAAAGTCTTAGCTGTAAGCTTGATTGCCGCTTTGTCTGTCGTGGCGTTAGATAGCCTTGTTTTTCAAGGAAATAATGCTTGGCTTATGCTTCAAGGCAAAACACCTGCTTTTGCGCATCATTTTTTAGAACAAACCCTTCATCTTAGTGTGCAAGCCCTTTGCTTCGGCACCACCTTGTTAGCAGCAGCATGGCTTTTTAAAGTTCATGACCTGCTGCATACACTTATACCGAAATCCATTCAAAATTTGGATTTTTGACTGGGTTTCGATATATTCGTCAAGGAGGATCGGCCTAACGATTCTTAGGAGATCTTAATTTTTTCCTTAACGTTGGAGAATCTTCTAAATTGACCTCTCCTTTTCTTTTCGGGTTGGCATAACCCATATTCCAAATCTTGGCTACAAAGCCTGGCTTAACCTCGTTCCAAACTCCTAATTCTTTACCAAAATGGAAAATCGCTTTATCATTTCTTTTTTTGTTCTTATTGTCCCAGTATTCATTTTCTAGATATTCTTCGGTAAGATTGGATAACATTGCCTTATTGATAATCTCTTTAACTTTGCCTTTTTCTATCCCTTCTTCAATAGATTTTATTGGCATCCAAATGTCAAATTTTTTCATTAATTGAGAAATTTGATTAACGATTTCCTGATTTTGTTGTTGAGAGTTGAGGATAGAAAGAAGTTCACCCTCTATTTCTCTATAACGCTGATAGCCTTCCCAACTTTCTGGTATATTGGATTTGAACCACTCTAAAACGGGTTCTGGCTGTTGCTTGAAAGATTCATTTAAAAACTCTTCCGTCCATTTAAAACATTCACTCGGATCATAAAGGCTTAAAAATGCTATCCGAAGAGCATCACTACTGAATGTATCTGTGAGAGGGTCTGAGACATCGCTTAAATCAGATGCCCCCATAATTCCCAGCTCTTCACCGACAAGCTTAATAAACTGACTATTGCGATGAACTTCACCTCCACTTAACAGCATGAGAATTTCTGAACGAAATTGTTGCATACCCATGAAGTAGCGCTCTTGAAGCATTGGAAGAAGGCCGTTTCGTTTGATTTGATCGCGAATTAATCTAGCTTCATTGAACCATCGAATTCCGCAATGTCTAGCTCCTAAAGCGAGGTCAATAAGGTATGCCGCTCGATTATCCACATCTTCCACTTGAGAAATCATAACTGCTAAATGCCTTAGAAAATTATGAAGTTTTTTATAGAAAATCTCTAGCTCAGGTGTGTCTTTTTTAGGAGTACCTACATAAGGCGTTTTTGCATAAACTTTTTTATTCAAATCCTTTAAAGCTCTTTGCAGTTGTGAAGGCGTAACTTTTGTTCCTTCATCGCTAAGACTTTGCGGATTTTTATAGCCTTGTTCATTTTTATTTCGAAAATTTATTTCTTTAAAAAGTGTGATCAAAGACTCAATTTTAATTTCGGAGGGAGCCTCTGTCATGCTCTCATTCTCCACACAAAATTTAAGATGGTTTAGATTTATAGACGCCATTAAATTCAAAATCTCATTAAAAGGAATCTGATGCTTTCTAATGAAGTTTTTGATCATTCCATAAAACTCATCTTCTGTGAGTTGGGGTGCAATAGATGTTCTAAAACATCCTTGAGTTGTTCGACCAAGAACAAAATACAACTCTGCAGGATTCAATGTTTTTTGTTTAGCAAACTCTAAAACTTCGGTTTGACCTTCAGTTGACGTTAGATATAC
Source organism: Chlamydiota bacterium (assembly GCA_013287145.1). Taxonomy (GTDB): domain Bacteria; phylum Chlamydiota; class Chlamydiia; order Chlamydiales; family Parachlamydiaceae; genus JABDEI01. The sequence goes on along the minus strand of JABDEI010000010.1, from coordinate 26,932 downwards.
CATTAAGGCTTTTGTTCCATTTTCTTGTAAGATTGTTTCAGATCTTGGAAAGTTTAAACATAATTTTTTGGAAAGAATTTTAATAAAATTGATCATATTTCGTGAAATAGCATATTCCACAGCTGTGTAGCCTAGCTTGTTCTTTTCAAAGATATTGGCATTCCGTTCAAGCAAGTAAATGGCGATTTCTTCATTTTTTATTTTGCAGGCAAACCCAATTAAGTTTTCTTTGTGAAGATTTTGCACGTTTATATTGCCACCTTTATCAAGAAATAAATCTATAAGTCTTTGATATCCTTGTAGTACAGCATAATGCAAGACAGTGCCTCCTGCCGCAGGTGATGTAGAGGGAAGTGGAAAATCAATATTAACTCCTTTAGAAATCAGAATCTTAATCAGCTCCTCTGAAGCTTGTGGGTCTCTTTGAAATAAATCACATGCGCCCATCAAAGGAGATATTCCATTATTACCCACAGCATTCACCTCAGCGCCATTTTGAATTAAAAATTCAATCAAGCCCAATTGTGATTGAGGATTCGTAAGCTGGGAGATGACAAATGCTAGCAACGAAAAATCTTCTTGGCCCTGCGCTTTGAAATCAGCGCCCAAGGATAGTAAGAAGTTAGTTTGATCGCCTAAATTTAATAAATTGTATTCATTGAATAAACGTTTATTATCGTATTGCAACAAAGGAACAATACTTGCTTTGTTATTTAAAAGTAGGCGAATTAATTTTTCATCTTTTCGAGCAAAGGCAATGATAAGAGGAGTGCGACCGTACATATCACAATGATTGACGTCACTTCCCTTTTCGATTAGAAAGTTTATTAGATCTAAATCAAAAGGAGGTTGTTCTATAGCGCAAAGCAATAAAGTTCGCCCTTTTTTATCTGTTGCGTTTAGGTCAGCCCCATACTCTACGTATTTTCTAATATCCTCTAAGATAGGCAATGATTGTAGGTTGTAAAAATGCCAGACTACATTAGCTCCCTTAACTAATAGAGGAAGTAAATCCATACGGCCTTTCTCTTGGGCCAATCTAAAAGGTTTAGTATAACCTTTGTTTACATCTGCACCAAATTCAAGCAGTTTAGCGATACAACTCTCATCAGCAAGATTATCAATAGCTACGTGTAAGGAAGTTTGTTGTTCATCATTTAACTGATTAACATCAGCCCCCTCATTGAGGAAAATTTCAAACATTTCTTGGCGGTTTTCAGGGTTACCAATCTGTTTGCTCAGCACTTGATGTAGCGGAAAAGGGTTTCCTAAATTAACATCTGCCGCTTCTTCGGTTAGCAAACGGAATAAATTAATCTCAGGTGATAAAATTGCAGCGTTAAAGAGTGATTGACTTTTTTCTCCTAGCCCATCGACATCGCATCCAAGTTTAACAAAAGTTATAATCGTATCGATATTGATCCTATTAGGATATTTGGGAGCCAATTTTTGTATAGCTCGTATAATATTGGCATCTTTAATTAACAATAAATAAGTATCATTTGCAGGATTTTGAAGATGTTTCTCTAATGCAATTTCGAAAGGAAGAGGATTGCCTAGATTCTTATCAGCTCCGTGATTGAGCAATAACTCAACCATATCTTTGCCTAATTCATTTCTGATAACAGATTGTAAAGGAAATTCTCCGGTAATGTCAGAGAGATTCAGAGATACATTGGCCCGCAACAGCAGAAAGAGAACGTCTCTATAGTATTCTTCATTGTGGATTAATTCCTTTTTGGCAAGAAGCCCAAGGACTACAGAAATAGGAGCGCCTTTATTAACATCTACTCCCCTTTCTATCAAAAAATTGACCAACAAAATATTTCCCGCATATCTTGTCAATACATAGGAAAGGAGTGAATCTCCATCAATTCCAATTGCATTAATATCTGCCCCCATTTTTACAAGATCATAGATGTGCTCCGCATTCAATTTGTGAGCATTTGGAGAATGCAAATAATACATAAGGTTTGCGCCTTTCATTACAAAAGGCAGCATAACGGAAGCTTGATTCCCAAGGCCGCTAAAATAGCGTTCCAAAAAATATTCGAAGATTCTGTGACCTTTATTAACATCGGCTCCGAGGCCAAGCAGCCATTGCACAAGATCTTGATCTTCGCATATTCCAGCATAATATAATGGCGTTACACCCTGTTCATCTAAGACATTAACATTAGCTCCAGCTTGTCCCAATAAGAAGATGCACTGCTTGTAATGTGCCTTTTTTTCCGGATTTGATCTGAATTGATAAAAATTTTTACATGCTAAAAGAAGGTAGTTATCCAAATCGGTCTTGAACCCATTGTGGATTAAAGCCTCCATGAGTACGCCATCACCTAACTCAAAGGCCTTAGAGAATAAACCAGGAAACCCATTTCCACCTCCCAAACGCTTTAAAAGAGCGATTAATTCTCCTGGTGTGGGCTCTCTCAGGATATTACTCCTTGATAAAAGAGCTTTTGCATAGACATGCAATGCAGACTGCGTTTGCAACTCACCTGAGGATTTATAAAAAAAAGACTCAAAAGAGGGATTTTTACTCAAAACACTCTTCATCATTTCCTCATTTTTAGATTGCAAACTCCAAGTGAATGCCTGATGTACTTCTTCCGAATTGCATCGATCTAAAATCAATTCAAACAATTCTTTATAGGCCTGAGGAGCAGAGTCCTGAAGAATCCCATGAATCAAATTCTCTTTTAAATATTTTTTCCCGCTCTTCAAGATTGAAAGCGCTTCATCAACCCTTCCTTGGCCAAGCAGCTCATCTAGACGTACAAATTTTTGAATGATGTCAGAAAACTCATTAGCATGTTTGCTGCGCATGAACAAACTGCTTATGAGATTGTATTGATCTGGAGGAAGTGGGCGAAGGTTACGGGCGATTTCAATATTAGAAATTTGCCCCTGCTCTTTTGCCTGAACTAGTGTTATAAATAAATTGCCAATCTGTAGTACTGACGGCTGAACGGGTACCGGCGCAGCATCCGTTGGAGCTCCTAGATTGATTTGAGGAATATAAGCTGGATGCGGGATATAAGTTCGTTCAAAAGCCATGGTCTACCTCATTTTAAACAGTTTGGGTCTTTATTGAGTAGTAGATTATCTAGCGAAAAGCTAAGTAAGTCAAGGTAAATTTAATATTAAAATTTATTAAACATCTAATTAATATTAACAATATATTTTATATAATAGTAATTCAGCAAAAAAAACACAATCAGCAAATTTATAATCATGATTTATTAAATTATCTAATTAATATTATATATACCGAAACACATTCAAAATTTGGATTTTTGACTGCGCCAAAGCCTCGGGCTTCGATCACGACTTGCGATGATCGAATCCGAGAGCTTTCGCGTTGTCCAAAACCAAATTTTGAATGTGTTTCGGTATATTTAGAATAAGAGTAATTCAGCAAAAAAAAAAAGCCCTTCGCTAGGAAGGGCTTGAGAATAAAGAAGGATACGCGTGAAGAAATTTTAAGTCGTATGTGCTAAAAAGTCGCAGATTTCAGGAAGACGGATTTCAATGGGCCATGGCATTTGCTCTGGAAGAGGTACTGCCATAAGCTGGCCTGAGCACGTATCTTTATCTAAAGTTAGATAGTCAGGCACAGCACGCATTGAATTGTCTAATGAAGCTTGGATCGCTTTAACATTGCGCGATTTTTCTTTAACAGAGATCACCATACCGGGGCTCACCTGAAAAGAGCGACGGTCAACTTTTTTGCCATCGACTAAGATATGGCCATGCGACACAAGCTGCTGAGCAGCAAAGATGGTGCTGGCTAACTTCAAACGATAAACGACATTGTCCAAACGGCATTCCAGCATAGCCGCAAAATGTTGCGCTGTATTGCCTGCTAGCTTGAGAGCCTTTTTATAGGTTCTCACTAGCTGCTTCTCACTCAACATCCCATAAACAGCTTTAAGCTTTTGCTTTTCTTCAAGCTGGATTCCATAATCTGATTTCTTACGTCGGCGCGCTCCGTGCATTCCTGGTGGATTTTGCTTATGCAAGAGAGGATTGCGAGCACGTCCAAAAATATTTACGCCAAAGCGACGTGCGATCCGATTTTTATTACCTATAAAACGAGCCATTGGTTCTCCTAAACGATTTGCAGATGAATGCTTTTAACTTTAATCGCAAGGGCGAATTATCGCATATGCTTCCATTTTTTGGCAACAGCCATTTTTTGTAGTCCCAAGATGCTCCAAGTTTTAGACATAATTCATGTCTGTGTGCATACCATTGCTCGATCGTGCCCGTGCCCGTGTGCGCATCCTATGCGCACACGGGCACGGGCACGAATAACAGAGCAAAGCAATCGGGCACGAAAATGACGATTCACACCTACAAGATTTTATCTGCCAAAAAGGAGTGTAAGTTGGAAAAAGCAATGCCTCTTAAAGTCTGGCTGGAAAGATGCAGATGTTGTTTAAGCAGCTCTAGCACATAACCATAGGAGCTAGCATCTTGCAATTGCGGAAAAAAGGCCTCTTCAGGGGTTTTTCGGTATTGTGGCGAGACATCATCCATGTAAAAGAAATCAGCTCCAAAGCAAAGTTGGTTTTCACACCCTATCTTAAGGGCATGTTCAATATGCTTAGCTAAATTGCTTGGATCGGAAGCTCCAATAAAAAAACGGATAAAATTAAGTCCTATTATTCCCTTGCGCTTGATAATCTCTTGAGCTAGCTCATCGGGCAAGTTTCTCGGAGCATTGCAAATCGTACGAAAATTCGAGTGGCTGGCGATCACGGGGATTTCAAGGCTGTATCGATCGATGAGATTTAAGATGTCATGAGCTAAATAGTCTGAAGCATGGCTAAAATCTAAAGCAATTTTCTTTTGATGTAAAAACTTCACAAGGGCTTCGCCATCTTCTTTTAACCCGATGTTTGTCAAAGCTCCACCCCCAAAACGGTTTTCGGTATTCCACGTCAAACTGATATAAAGCATTTTGCCGCATTCTTGTTCGATGAGGTCGATGCGCCTTAAGCCTCTTTGCAGATCATCGGCTTCAGAGCACAATGAAGAGGCATTTTCACACGCCAAAAGGATGCCTATGCGTGTTGAAGTAATCGGCTTGGAAGGATCGACTATTTCAAAGAGGTCCGGATGCTTCTTAGGCAGATTTCGAAAAATTTTAGCTTGGGCAAGGCCTTTCTTGGAGGAATCCGGTGTCGTCTCGGTAAACATGGGCATAACCTGAAGAACGACGTTGCCGGCTCTTAGTTGTGGGATGGAACAGCGCGTCAAGGGATCATAGACTGTGCGTTTGGGATCGTTTTGCAAGTAGCATAAGAGATCGCAATGGAGATCGGCAACTGGTAGCATCATAGGATTTTTAACCCATAGAAATGTTTTTTTTGCTATTATTTGACTTTTCGGAGTTTTTGGCCAGAGGCTTTCGGATCACCGCTAAGACATTGGACATTAAAACAAATTTTACCACAGAGAGCACAGAGAGCTACAGGGAGAGGAAAAAAGGAAAAATGAATAAATCGAATTTGTTTTTTTATTCATCCGTCACTCTTCCGCCTTCATCCTTTCTTCCTCTCCCTGTAGCTCTCTGTGCTCTCTGTGGTATAAAATTTGTTTTAATCCAATGAGCCCTGAGGTCATCGCACAAAAGAGTATTATAAAGGCCATGACAAATATTTAGGATATACCTCGTGTTTTCTAATCTACTTTTTCTTTTCTTAGCCCTGCTTATCATTGACATCGCTCCTGTAAACACAAGCTCTTTTGAGATAGCTTCCCCTCTTCTAGCATTTTTACTTTCGATGGGGCTTTATGGAATTGTTCTTGGGCTAATCTTCCTGCAAAATCGATCTCTGAAAAAAATCCTATATCGCTACAAAAGCCAACTTCTTTTCTTTGTCAATATCGAATTGCTGATTTTTTTAAGCATCTATCACTTTGTCTTAGGAGCTGCACGTGTCTTTACGACGTTGCCGTGGATAGGAAACTTCCAAACGATCAGCTGCCTATTTTCACTATGTTTATATCTTTTTGGACTCATCGTTTTCCATTACACCGCTTTTAATAAACAGCGCCTCCTGGCAACAGCTTCTGCTCAAGCACCCTTGGCTTCGGCAAAAGAACAGATGCGCCTCTTAATCCCCTTTGCCATCCCCTTCATCCTATTTACCTTCGTCATGGATCTTCTTAAATTTTATCCTAATCAAGACTTGCAAGATGTCTTATTGCATAACGGTGATAATGCCGCCGGGACTTTGATTTTATTCGGCATTACAGTGGCTTTTATGGTTGTCATGATGATTTTTCTGCCGGCTATCATCCAATGGATCTGGCTTTGTCAACCTATCGAAGATAAAGCTCTTATGCAGCGCCTAGAAAGCTTATGCCAAAAAGCGCATTTCCGCCATGCCGGCATGCGGACCTGGACTGTTATGAATCATGCCTTGACAGCTGCTATCATCGGCATCATCCCGCGCTTTCGCTATGTCATGTTTACAAAACGCTTAACCGAAGAGCTTTCTCCTGACGCTGTTGAAGCTATCTTAGCGCATGAAATCGGCCATAACTATCGCAGGCACTTGCTTATTTACCCTTTCATCATCTTCGGCATGTTAGTTCTGGCGGGGCTCTTTTCATTGTTTTTTGGGGAAAGCATCTCTGCCTATCTTGGACTGCAAGATCAGCTGCACCCTTCCCCTCTTTGGAGTATTCTCAACACCTTTGCCATCTTTATCCCTTATGCCCTTATCATCGCTATCTACTTCCGCTTAGTCTTCGGCTTTTTCTCGCGCAACTTTGAAAGGCAAGCCGATCTGCATGTTTTTGAACTTGGAGTTCCTCATAAGCATCTGATCGAAGCTTTGAATGAAGTCGCCATCCGCACAGGACACACGCATCATCAGCCCAGCTGGCACCACTACAGCATCCAAGAGCGCCTCGATTTCATCCAAGCGGCTGCGGACGACCCGCAACGCATACAAGAGCATCATAGAAGAGTAAAATACTACATTGGGATATACGGAATTTTGCTTGCAATGGCCCTAACAGCATTACTAGCGCCACTTTTTCCTAAAACCACATTCATTGGCAAGATTGGCACATGGGAAGAAAAAACCTCAGAGGCCATGACAAGAACCTCAACGAAGGCCTTGCGTGAAAACTTAGGACAAAAGTTTCGCGAAGAGCTCGCCCTAACAGGAGATCAAGAAGTTATCCAAAAAGCTTTAGAAAAGGGCTTTGAACCCTATATCGCAACGCAGTACCCTGGTCTTGGCGAATACTTCGCCGCAAAAATTCTTTTATCCGAAGGAGAGCTTGCCGCAGCAAACACCTTAATGAACAAAGCCTGGCAAGATTTTGACTTCAAAAACAACGATATGCCGGAAATTAAAGATGAATTTATTAAAATTGAACAGTCAATTGGAAAAGGGATGAAAAAATAACTTTGATCATGAGCTAATAGAGAAAATGGGAGTGATGAAAGCAAGAAAATTCATCACTCTTCGTCTTGAATTAGACGTACCAATTGTTGAGCGTCTTTAATTCTGCGATTCTCCTCGGTTGAAGAAAGGATAGCCCAAAGAGGAGGAGCCTCAGGGTGTTTGTTTCTTATTTCTTCTAATAATTTTTTGGTTGACTCATTGTATTCTTCCTTGCTCACACCTAACTTTTTAAGTTCCTCTTCGGTTGCCTCTTTCAATTCTACACTGAAGTCTTTGATTTGATTAAGTTCCTCAGAGCTTAATAACTCTTCAATAACCTTATTATCAGGTGCCCATTTTTCATACATATCGCTCAAATTTCCATGCACTCTCTCTCGATGACGCAACGCAAAAATATCATTGGGTTTTTCTTGTAAAGAGCGATTCAAAAAAGCTACTGCTTTATTTAACAGGTAAATTTTTGTTTCTATCTCTTCCGCAGCTAAGCTTTCGGCTTCTTTTATAGCTAGCAAGCCTTGATGAGAAGTTAAATAGGGATCTTCTCGAAGCTTAGGCAAATTCTCTTTGATAAGACGAGCAACTTGAAGATTTTCTATCGTTGCAAAATCCTTACTCGCTTGCTTAAAGTTATTTAAGAGGGTATGTGTCACTGCACGACGACCTAAAGCAAATACATCTTTAGGATTTTTGTTTATTATTTCATTCCAATCATTTAAGGCACTATCTAAATCTTGTTTAATATTTTTCTCTAGAGCATTTTCCGAAGCAATAAGTTTTTTACTTTTAATTTCTAAAGGTTTTGCTGCGCTTTTTCTCTCTGTTGAAAATTTTTCAACTGATTCATCATAATCAAACGCATTTTCTCTTTGGAGAGCTCTTATCCCTTTTTTTGCCAATCTTATAGAGTTTAGTCCACCCTTCTCCAAAAGTTCTTTTTTCTTTTTAATTTTTTCAACATCCTTCAGATCTTTAACGCTCTTATCGACATTTGCAATTAATTGTTTTCCTTTTTTTTCAAGCATCTCCAGAATGGTCTCTTCATCCAAATCCGCTATGAGCTCTGTTTTTTTCTCAGCAATTTCTTCATCCGTAGGAAAAATTATTCCCGCTCTACCATACTCTACATCATCTGCAACTAGCATATCTTTAAATTCTTTAATTAAGTCATCGGACACTCCATCAAGATCCGAAGTTACATGCTCCTCTTCGTCAACCTTTAATTTTTCCATGATTTTTTTGGGAATCTCTCCCATGGATTTATTCCAATATTCCTTTACTAGCATGCGATCTAATTTAGCTATAATCTCATCATCAAGGGCTTCCAGAGCCTCATTTCTGAATTTGGGCAAGGTTTCATTTATCCATTTATCTTCTTCATCATTCCACCCATCTTGTTTTATAATTTCTGTTCCGCTTATTTCTACCTGAATAGCCGAACGTTCTGTTCTTTTGTTTAACAGCTTTTCATCATTGTCTTCTGCTCTTGTAGTATATACTGCCGCTCGCGCTTTAAGAGCTGCCATATGTTCTTCGGGTTTGACTCCTTCGGCTGCTATTACAGCATTTAAATCATTAAGAGCTTCCTCGTAACGCTTTAGCTGGGTGTACGCTTCAGCACGTGCTCGTCGGGGCTCAGTGGCTTGAGGATTGGTATGAATCAATTTATCTAAGGTTTCAATTGTTTGTTCATAAGCCTGCTTGCTTTCTACTCTCTTGCCCTCCTGCCCTAACTTTTCTGCTTTTTTCATTGATGCTGCAACTAAGAATACTTCTTTTTTTAGAGTGTCTAAAGGCTTATGCTCAGTCTTAGACTTATTTGTAGGCTCTTCTGTTTTAGTCTTGTCTTTATCTCTTGATTTGTCTTCTACTTTAGACTCTTCCGTCTTGGTCTCGTCTTTAGACATCTCGTCTTTCGCCTTAGGCTTATCTTCTTTCGCCTTGGATTTGTCTTCTACTTTAGGATTGTCTTCTGGCTTAGTCTCACCTTTAGCCCTAGGCTCTTCTTCTTTTTTGACGATTTGTTTAAAAAGTGCATCAACATCCTGATGACATTTTTTCACGACTTTTTTTCCTTCAGCTCCCGCGTTTTTCTCTAATGTGTTAAACAGGCGATCGACGATTTTTTTATCAATTTCAGGAAAACGCTCGGGATTCTTTAAAACATTTGACGACAACTTGTAAATGTGTTTGGCCAGTTCCGTTGTGGTTGTTTTATCTACAACCGCAAACTGTCGTGTAAAACCCAAATGTCTTAAGATAGTATTCAGTTTGGTGATAGCTTTACCACGGAAAGTGGCGCTCTTGGCTTTAATGACATCTTTGTATGCGGTGTCCAGATTATTAATTGTCGAGTTAAAATCTGTAGAATCTGTAATTTCACGGGATATAAAGCTAGCCATAAACCTACCTCACTTTAATTACTCTATAATAATTATGATAAAACAAATACAAACTATTGTCAAACATCATTATTGATGTTATTTTTAATTAACTAATAACACAATCATTAAACACACCAATCAAGAGCTCAATAAACTCATTCAAATTGAATAAATTCGCTCGAGACTTGACGCAAAACATTGAATTTAAGCTTATTACAAACTTTTCAGCTCGAATTATTTTTTAATTTGACGGGGAAAATGGAATTTATAGAAAACTAAGATACTTGGTTCCTCCGGTTTTATAAGACTCAATTTTTATTCAATCGCCTACCGAGATAATTGCAAAAGTATTTGAGCTCTTGCCAATTGATTTTTCGTCTGTTCAAGTTTGTCTGGTCGGCCATTTCTGCTTGAATTCACTATCTATGACAAAGCGGTACGGCAAGAATATCTTGTATAAGTGTGTGTGATTTGCCGTACGCGCACTCCAAAAAGGGGCAGAGCCCCTTAAACCCCAACAACGATAATTTTTGATTAGAATATCTTCAAAAGGTGTTAATCGTTAGCTGAGCAAAAACGAAATTAAGCCTTCTTGTGGGGTTTAAGGGGCTCTGCCCCTTTTTGGAGTGCGCGTACGGCAAACCACATACTTGTGCAAAAATATTTTGCCGTACCGCTTTTTTATGGAGCGTCGTAGATACGAAATGTATCGATTTTTAGATTATACCACTAAGAAAGGGCATTGAATTTTACACCAATGCTATACCGCACGCGGACAGGATGTGTCGCGTGCGGTATATATAGCTTAGCTACACAAGAAGATTAATCATTATTCTTCATTTATGACTAGAGTGGAAAAACCATCCATAACCGGTAAATCAGCGTCGGCGATTTCTTTATTTGTTAAAACTACAGTGGAAAAACCATCAATTTCAGTTGCTGAATTATCTTTAGAAACTACAGATGATAATTTGCTTTTATCTGTTGCGGTATCTATTGCTGGAGGAGCGTTTTTGTCTTTAGGTTTACGTTTCTTTTTTGTTCCCGTAAGTTGATTTATCCAATTAATTTCCTGCAATGCAAATGCATTTTCAGAGTCTTTCTCCAAACCCTTTTTTAAGTTTTCACGGGCTGTTTCTAGATCTGGTTTAAATTTCTCTAAATCTTTTTTAGCGGCCATCTTAACATAGTCAAAAAACGGTGTGGCTTCGCTCTGATTATTTTCAAGGACATCCGGTATATCGAGAGGATTGTCCCATAGATTATTTTCTACTGTTACGTTAGTGATGACTGTAGGTTTGTGGTTAATACTTTCGCCATAAAGAGCCATTTCATCAAAAACTTGCATACGAAGAATTGCACCACGATGAATACTTAGCAAATCTGGTTCATGAGATTTTAAGATATCTTCCTTGAAACAGTCCAATGCCTTCTGATAGGCATTCTTTCGCTCAGCAGATCCAAGTTTATATGTCTGGGCTTGTAAGCCATAGGCCCAGCCTAAACAATCTACTAAATCCGCCAATTTCAAATCGGGGGAGTTAATTTGACGAACTTGGTTAAAATCACGTATAGCTTTTTCAGGAGAATCTAAATATAACCTCTCATGAAGGTGATGTTCCTCTTTTGCCTTTTTTCCTGTTGGTGCATGTAGAGCATTTTGAGCTAATAAAAGATAAAGTTCGCCCCGGGAATTTAAAGCATCGCCTAAGTCTTTCTCATTTTCTTTGTTTGTTTCCAATTGAGTAATAAAGTAATTAAACATTCTAAGCACTTTTTTATACTGGCCTTGATTTAAGTAATTTTGACACTCATTATAGAATTCTTCTTTGTTTGCAATGATAGGATTTTTTTTGGCTTTAATTTCTTTCAGAATACATGGAGCTTTCCCTTTTGAAGCCGCTTTGGTTTTTTTCTCTTTTCTTGTAAATTTTTCTCTTTCAGCTTTTGGCTTGAAATTCTTCAAGAAATCATTTTTTTGTAAAGTAAGTGTTTTTGAAAATTTGCTCGAAGCTTTTTCAACATTGTCATCCTTAACTTCCTTGGATTCAATCTTAATTTCCTTACCCTCAATGACTTCATTAGGTTCAGATTTAACTGGCTCGGATTTAATTTCTTCCACACTGCTTTGGGGCTGTTCTGATTCTGTTTTAACAACATTTTCCTGTTCTGTCGTTTTCACTTCAGAGTATTGAATCAATTCTTTTCTTTCTTCTTTGAGGTCATGAGACTTCGATTCTTCGATAGGCTCTTTTTCAATATGCTCAACGTGAGTTGGGGTTTTTGCCTCAGGTTGTTTTACTTCGGGCTGCATAGGTTTATGATTGGAAGGCAAGCCTTCTTTGCCTAATTTAGCCACCTTTTTAAACTGCTCTTCGATCTGTACTTTCGTTTTGCCATGCGTATAGAGTTTTAAATTGCGAAACAGCTTTTGTAATGCTGCCAAATCTTGTTTATTTAATTTACTCTCTTGGCCCTGCTCCAATTTCACACTAGCAAGCTCATAGGCTACTTTTGCTATGTTTTTAATCTCTTCGCCGTCGAGTTTCACCGTAGCTATAGGAGCGATTTTTCCTCTGCCCACAAAGGCAATAATTTTATTCAGGCCTTTGACAAGCTTAATCATCTTGCCGCGCCAGCCTTTTGCGCTAGATTTTTCTTTGGAATCAATTAAAGAGTTAAAACTTTTTTGGAGGTTACTTACGCCATCATTAAAATTTACTTTGGTATTAACAGACATGCTTCACCTAAATTTTTATACAATTAAAACAATTATAATACACTAACGCCGAATTAAATAAAACAAAAAAGCTGTGTAAATAAATAATTCATTAATAATTTGGATTAATGTTATGAAATCAATTAAGTGGCAAGGATAGCTTTAATCTGAGTCGTTAAATCCTTTTTGACAAGCTGAATGGCTCCCATAATGCCATTGAACATGGCACGCGATGAGGCGTTGCCATGGCACTTGACGACGATGCCATCAACACCGCAGACAATAGCTCCGGGATATTCAGAATAAGTAAAGTGCTTCTGCAGATCGTTAAAGATGCGATACTGCGGCTTTGAAGCTGAGTCATTAAACATTTTTTTCAAATGGCTAAAAATAAACGAAGATACCCCTTCCGAAGTCTTAAGCAAAATATTTCCGGTGAAGCCATCGGTCACCAAGACATCGACTTTTCCTTGAAAAACCTCAAGTCCTTCGACGTTGCCTAAAAAATCCATGTGCGGAGTCCTACCTAAACTGCGGCGCTCTTCCTGGGCATCTTTTAAAATCTGATAAGCTTGGCGCACTTCAAGAGTGCCTTTTTTCGACTCCACACCAATATTTAATAAACCCACGCTAGGGACGGCGATGCCCTGGCTGCAGCGTTGATAGGCAGCCCCTAGGCAAGCAAATTGAACCAGATGGTGAGCTTTGCAAGAGACGCTTCCCCCTACGTCAAGAATAGCCACTTGGCCTTTTTGCGTCGGAAGCACGGCCAGCAAAGCCGGTCGACTGATTCCCGGAAGCATAGGCAAAGATAGGGAAGCGCTAGCCACAAGGGCTCCGGTATTGCCTGCGGAAACAAAGGCATCCAGATGGCGTTTCTTTAAAAGGCGAATCCCCGTAACGAGCGATGACCCTTTTTTATGACGGATGGCCGTTAGAGGATCATCCTGCATCTCAATGTAATCCGAGACGGTATGGAATTCAATTTGCGCATGTTGCAGGGAAGACAGGACGGGATATTTACTAGATTGAAGTTCCTCAATGGCTGAGGGCGTAGCAAAGACCGCCAAAACATTGGAAACGTTAAGCTGTTCTGCTGCAAGCAGTACAGCTGAGAAAAGTTCTTTTGGGGAGCTTTCCCCCCCCATGAGGTCAATGCCGATGCGCAATAACCCAGACTCCTATTCTTCTTTTTTAATCACAATGCGATCGCCATAAGCTCCACAAGCCTGACAAATCATATGAGGCAGCTTGGACAAACCGCAACGTGGGCATGATCCTGTGCTCTTTGGCTTTTTCGCATGGTGAGCTCGTTTCGAATTTTTTCGTGCATTCGAAAGACGATTACGTGGTACAGCCATGGTGACATAACTCCTTAAAGGTCATTATTTTTTTTATCTTTTTTTCTATTCTTAGTTTCCTTGGGAGACTGAGAATTGCCTTTATCTTGATTGAGATCCAAATCAGCAAAAAGGCTGGTATCCCTCTTCTTCTAAATCTTTTTTATTTTGCTGCACCAGATAGTTAGAGATGTCATTCCGGCGCGGACATTTGCCTTGATTGCATTCTGCAAAAGCCGGGGTCTCGAGCAAAATTGTTTCCCGCAAAATGTTTTGCATATTATACACTCCCCCTTTGATTTCTGCCAAGGGTTCAGAGTGATAAAAATGAAAGATTTGAATTTCGCTAACGACTTCGTTGTTACAGATAGAGCATGGAAGCTTAGCTGAAGCGCTGATATTTAGATTAAGGATCAGATCTTCGTTAGCAAGGTAAGCTTCGCCGTCAACGACAACTTTTCCAATAAAAGCTAATTCTTTTTCGTGGATATCGAGAAAATCAGAAGGATAAGTCTCCTGAATTTGTTCGATATGTCCGTCGCGCAGCTGCTCGACAAAAATCTTAAACCTATCATCCATATTAATAACGCTAAGTACAAAGTGCTTGAAAATGCGAAAAACAAAAAACTACTCTATCTGAAACGCTCTTTTTCAGCTAGAAAAATTTCGAAAATCTTGGCTTGGCACCGGACGTGCAATTGATTGATAATTATCAATAATGGAAACGATCGAAGCATTGCTAAGGCAATTTGTCCAGATCCTACAACGCCTAAAACTTCCACCTTCGCCCCTCTCTCTCTCAATGAGCAATAAATTTTACTGGAAAAAGAAGCTTGGTTACATTACAATGGCGAAAACCTGCATGCACATTGGTAAAGAATACTCTGTTGCATGTAAAGGGAGTTATTAACATTCTGCCCGCGTGCGGTATAACTCCCAAAAATTAAAGAGAAAGGCACAAGCTTGTTCAACGATTAAGCCTGATCTCACTTCGGAACCATTAGAATTTATTCTTCGCCTAACGGCGAATAGAAAAAAATACAAAGATTGGCATGAACGCGTGGAAAAGATAGGAAACAAAAAGATCTTAACAAAGTGGCTAATGATGGAGCTGCGCGTTTTTATCCATGCCCCCGTAAGTTGGGATTCTTAATAGCCGAGCAAGCTGCCTTTCGTCAACCACAATTAAGGTGACGAAATGCAAGAAATACTCCTAAATATCGAGTCAAAAGAACGACGTTATGCCCACCTCAAAAATGGACAGCTCTACGACCTCATCGTCGAACGTAAAAAAGAAAGACAGCTGACCGGCAATATCTACAAAGGCCGCGTCACTAATATCCTTCACAACATCCAATCCGCTTTTATCGATATCAACGAGGGCGAAAATGGCTTCATCCATATCTCAGACATCATCGAAAACACAAAGAAATTCGAAGAAGTCTATGACATGGATTTCGACCTTGATTATGACATCAAGTCCTTAGATGGGAAAAAGCAGCAAGCCCATGATATCGAACAAGTGATGAAAATCGATCAGTCGGTGCTTGTTCAAGTGGTCAAAGAACCCATCGGCTCTAAAGGCGCACGCTTGACTTCTAACATCTCCATCGCTGGGCGCTATCTCGTGCTGCTACCGAACTCTTCGCATCGCGGTGTATCCCGCAAAATCGAAGACCGCAGCGCACGCGAGCGCCTAAAGAAGCTTATTCGCGCCTTTGAGATGCCCAAAGATATGGGATTAATCTGTCGGACGGCGAGCTGCAGCGCAACTCCAGAGATGTTAATTTCCGAAGCTAACGATCTGTTAAATAACTGGCAAACCATTGTCGAAAATTTTCAAAAATCGAATGACTCAACCCTGCTTTATGCAGAATCAGACCTCATTAAGCGCGCCGTCATTACTGCTGTCGACAAACGCTTTGATCGCATCTTAATCGATGATTATCCTACCTACCAAGCCTGCAAACGCATCTATCACCCCTATACCGAAGAACATCCTTTGCGCATCGAATACTATCGAGACAAAGTCCCTATGTTCGAACGGTTTAATGTTGAAAAAGAGATCGAAAAAACCCTGCGGCGCAAAATCTGGCTCTCTAGCGGCGGATACCTCTTTTTTGACCGAACAGAGGCGATGTATACCATCGACGTTAACTCCGGAAGAAGCTCCGGCAACCAAACTGATGTGGAAGAATCTTTGGTACGCATCAACTTGGAAGCTGCCGAAGAGATCGCCCGCCAGCTGCGCTTAAGAAACATCGGCGGATTAATCATCTGCGATTTCATCGATATGCGCTTCCGCAAAAATCAAAGGCGTGTCCTAGAACGCCTTAAAGAATTTATGAAAGACGACTCTGCCAAATGCACCATTTTAGGGATGAGTGAATTTGGACTTGTCGAGATGACGCGCCAAAGGCACCGAGGATCCCTCCATCAGACAATCTTTACAAGTTGCCCTTATTGCAATGGAAGCGGCCTTGTCAAAACCCACGAAAGCATTTCAATTGAAATCGAACGCGCTTTGAAAAAAATCATCGGATGCCACCAGCAATTTGCTCTAAGATTGGCTGTACACCCTGAACTTGATCACTATATCAATATCATCGACAAGCAATATTTGTTAAAATTTGCCGAAAGTGTCAATGCTCATCTCGAATTCTCTACCGATGACAACATGCATATCAACGATTATCACTTCTTTTCTTCGATTACAAATAAAAAGATTGAAGTATAAAAGGCTAGCTTCGATATGGATTTTCTTAAACGGCTGGAAAAACATTCTCTGGAGGGAAAAATTCCCTCCAAGCTTGTCCAGATATTGCACAAATTTTATGCAAGCTACGCCGAGGCCATTGCGCATAAGGGCTTACAGATTGCAAGCTATGAACCCGTTCTTCAGCAGTTTCTTGACTTGGTTTTAGAGCAACTGGAAACTCCCTATTCCTTTGAGCCTTTTCATCAGCACATCACTACCCCCTTTGATTATTACCGTTTTGGATTGGACTTGCTAAGACCCTTAGTCCTCTTTGACTCATCAAAAGCGTTAGGTCTTGAATATGTCGACATTATGGCCCAACAGATCTCCAAGAAAGAAAACGTCATCCTTTTAGCTAATCACCAGACCGAGCCCGACCCTCAAGCGATCAGCCTGCTTCTGGAGCATACCCACCCAAAATTTGCCAAAGAGATGATCTTTATTGCCGGGCATCGCGTCATCACCGACCCCTTGGCGGTTCCTTTTAGCAAAGGCCGCAATCTCCTTTGCATCTACTCAAAAAAACATATCGAAACGCCTCCTGAATTAAAGCAAGATAAGCTGCTTCACAATCAACGCACCATGAAAAAGATGATCCAGCTGCTTTCCGAAGGAGGAAAATGCATCTATGTCGCGCCAAGCGGCGGAAGAGACCGTCCTAATGCCGCAGGAGAGATTGCGATAGCTCCTTTCGATCCTTCCAGCGTTGAAATGTTTTGGTTGATGACACAGCAGGCGGAGCGTCCCACCCACTTTTACCCTCTTGCCCTAGCCACCTACAGACTGTTGCCTCCCCCCAATAGCGTTGAAAAAGAGCTTGGAGAAACACGCCAGGCTCAATGTACACCGATTCATTTGGCATTCGGCAATGAAATCGATATGGTGAACTTTCCCGGCAGCAAAGAATTAGAAAAAAAACAAAAAAGAAAAAAACGCGCAGATTACATCTACGACCTTGTGAGAAACCTCTACAAAACGATAAAGACTTGAGGTCATCGGGCACGGGCACGCACACGGGCACGGGCACGAAAAATTATGTTTTTAGAATCCTTTATTTATTTTCAGAAGAGCCAAAACTGATTTCTTGTTTTTCGTGCCCGTGCCCGTGCCTGAAATTCTGGATTCTGAATTCTGGATTCTGTATTCTTGCTTTAATGACTTTCAACGATAAGGACTTTGCTCATGAATAAACCTTTTGCTTTAGCTCTTCTGATTGCATTTCTATCGATCTCCTTTTCCTCTTTTACCGATAGTGCCAAGCCTCAAGGTTACACCCTCATTGAAGATCAAGCGAGTGTCCCTATTTTAACACCTTCTTTTGCCGATAGGACAACAGCGAAAATTCTTTTAAACAATGGCTTAGAAGCTTTCATCGTTTCAGATCCAAATACTGACAAATCCGCAGCCGCCCTTATCGTCAAGGTAGGCAGCTGGGAAGAGCCTAAAGAATATCCAGGGATGGCGCATTTTTTAGAGCATATGCTTTTCTTAGGCACAAAGAAATACCCTAACGAGTCGGACTACCAAACCTACATTGCTGAAAACGATGGCTCAGCCAATGCCTTTACCACCGATTACTACACAGCTTATATGTTCTCAATCAATAATCAAGCCCTTGAAGGCGCCCTCGATAGATTCTCCTACTTCTTTAAAGAACCTCTTTTCAACCCATCGGGAGTTGCCCGCGAGATGCAGGCCATCGACCAAGAGTATGCAAAAAATGTCGAAAATGACGACTTCCGCGAATTATATGTATTAAAAACCCTTGCTAACCCCGAGCATCCTTTTCATGCCTTCAGCATGGGCAATAGCTCTTCCTTATCCAAAGTTTCCCAAGATGCTTTAAAAGCATGGTACCATAGCCATTATAGCGCCAACCTGATGCGTCTCATCGTCTACTCCTCTTTGCCCTTAGATCAGCTCATTAAAATCGTCGTCAATGACTTTAAAGATGTCCCTACAAATAATCACACTTCTCCAATATTCGATGCTTTCGTGTTCTCACCGGAAACCGTCGGCCATATGATCTACGTTGAACCTATTAAAGATGAACGCAAGATATCGCTTCTTTGGGAGCTTCCCACCCAGTTTGCTCATATGCAAGAGAGTAAACCTGAATCCATAATATGCCATGTTTTAGGGCACGAAGGCAAAGAAAGCCTCCTTGCTGCCCTTAAGAAAGAAAAGCTTGCTGAAGAACTGAGTTGCGGCTCACAAAGGCTAGGATCTGATCGCATGATCTTCTTTCTTGAAATTGATTTAACGGAGATCGGCCTAAAAAATGTCGATACCGTCATCGAGCGCTGCTTTCAAGCTATTGCAATTTTTAAAAAGAAAGGAGTGCCTCAGCATCTCTTTGACGAGATCAAACGCATGGCCACAATACGCTATCAGTACCAAGAGAGGGAAGATCTCTTTTATAAAATAATGAAACAAGTTACCTGGCTTGCCGATGAGCCCATGGAGACCTTTCCACAACACACCTTGATCGTTCAAAAATTCAATCCGCAGGATATCAAAGCCTTCTTAGACTTTCTTACCCCGCAAAATTGTCGTTTTGAGTTAATAGCTCCTCCATCCGTCACAGGAGTCAAAACCGAGCATGTAGAACCATGGCTTAAAGTGCCCTACGCAATCAAATCTATCTCTGCAACTAAACTTGCTAAATGGGCTGATGCCAAACCACTTTCTCAAATCGCTCTTCCTACGCCGAATCAGCTGATACCGGCTCAACTTTCGTTGATAAATCCTAATCTACCCAAGCCCACGACGCTAATTCCCCATCCTAAGCTGATCATCGATGACAAATTTAGCAAAATTTACTTTGCTCAAGATGCCCGATACAATATTCCAAAAATCAGCTGGTTTTTTCGCATTAAAACACCACAAGTAGATGCTGGCGATGCTGCTAAAGTTGTATTAGCCGATCTTTATGTCAAAAGTGTCACGGATGCCTTAAGCAACTACAGTTATTACGCCACCCTTGCTGAAATCAATTACGACATCGATAAAGATGACTTTGGAATTAAATTCAACGTCGATGGCTATAGTGAAAATGCACCCCTGCTCTTCGGAGAACTTCTCAAATACCTTAAAGATCCTTCTGCTACCGAGCAAAAATTCAAAATCTACAAAGACACCCTACTGCGCGATTATCAAAATAAGGCTAAAGAAATGCCTTTGATGCAAGCGTCGGAGATCCTCAAGACAATGGTTTACAAAAGCTTCACCTCGTCAAAAGAAAAAGTCGTTGCCATCCGCAAAATTAACTTTGAGCAATTTCAAGAATATGTTGCAAACCTCTTTGAGCAAAGCTTCGTCGAAGGTATGTTCTATGGCAACCTCACTGAAGATCAAGCTAAAATGCTCGCAAAAAATTTAAATAAGGCTCTCGACAGCAAACCTTATCCTAAAGAAGATCAAAAAAGCATCGAAGTCATCGTTATCCCCGATAAGCAAGGTCCCTTTTACCTGGACAGCAAAATCAAATCTCAGGGGAATGCAGTGATCTTGGCGATTGAAGATCCCAATTTCTCCTTCCAAACGCGAGCAGCTCAGCAGGTCATGATGCAAGCTATCGAACAGCCCTTCTTCGACACTTTGCGTACCAAGCAACAAACTGGCTATCTTGTCTTTAGCACCGATGAGGAGATCGAAAGAAAACTGTTTAATTTCTTTGGTGTGCAATCCAACACGCACGACCCAAGAGACCTTCTAGCCCGTTTCGAGCTCTTCATCGAAGGTTTTTTACAGGAATTGCCCATTCGCCTCTCAGAAGAGCGCTTTGAAATCTACAAACTTGCTCTTTTGACTACGCTTAAGCAGCCTCCAAAAAACCCTAAAGAAATGGCCGAACTGCTTTTTAAATTCGCATTTAAATATCAGGGAGACTTTGACTGGCTTACAAAACGCATCGACGGCTTAGAGAAGCTTTCTTACCAGGAATTTCTGGAGACTACGAAAAATTTCCTAGGAAAAACAAATAAACGCAGGCTGGCCGTCTTATTGAAAGGCATCACCCCGGAAGAAAAGATCATAGAATACTTCCGCCTGCGCAATGCTGCTGAAATCAGAAAAGTCAGCGTCTATCAAAACGCTAAATGATAAATGCTAAATGCTAAACGAGAGTTCAGAATCCAGAATCCAGAATTCAGAATGAGCGGCAAAATACATAATCTGAAAAGTATAAATAAAATGCCTTTGTGGATGAATTTATCGGAGTTGAGCTTTATAATCGAAGCTCAGTAAATTCTGGATTCTGGATTCTGGATTCTCGTTTAGCATTTATCATTTAGCATTTTCTTTTTGCACGCTTCGATATTCTTTAAGGCGGCAGGATTGGCTCCCTTTATCGCCAAAGAGCGTTGAAAAAAAGTCAAAGCATCGGCAAAGAGTCCCAAATCAAAAAGCAAAACACCCAAATTTAAGATGAAATCGCCATCTTCAGAAGAGATACTGTAAAAGTTCGCATAGGTCTTGTGAATGGCTTGCTGAAGATCGCGTTTTAAAGCAGGCGACGCTTGCGGAATCTCTTTGCGAATTTTTTCAAAGAAGGCATAAAAATTCATAGGGTCCCAGTTGCCGAGCTTCAACAGCATCAATAAAGTCTCTAACTTCAGTGCTTGTTTTTCTAAATCGGAAATGACTTTCAGATAATCGCTTGGCTCAAAGGCATCGATGTGAGTGCGAAAAGCCAATGCAACCTCGGATTGGTCTTTATTTTCACCTCCTAGCACTCCTGCCACTACGGCAAAGACCGGATCGGGATTTGATGTCAACAACCCGCAGCCGCCCTTATTATTAAAATAGCGTGCGATAGCATGATAATTGACTGCGATGGAAAAGCTTGCATGCTTAGCTATCTTAGGCTCTCCCCAGTGTTCGATCTGCTCTTCAGTACATACTGCTTGATCCCCGGCGATCAGCATTACACGTCCTTGGGAGAGATCGGAAAAATAAGTAAGGGACTGAAAAGCCCCAATAGGAAAGAGAAAGATCGCTTTCTGAAATCGAGCAGCATATTCTTGCAATATGGACGAAAGTCCAGGTAGAGAATAATAATGCTCGACATCATCGATTAAAGAATACTCATATTGAACTCTTAAGCTCGTAATTAAAGCAGGATCCAAAGGCTCTTTTGCTTCTCCTTCAGCCTCTAAAGTCAATCGTCCTTCATAAAGTTTTCCATCTTCTACTTTAAATAAGTCCTGAGGAATGGTATCAAAAAAATAATTCGCTATAAGAATGACCGGATTGCGAATCGATTCTTTAGAAAGATTTTTTTTTGAATGCATTAGAAATAACGGAGTTTCATTTTGGGCGTGATGGTATTCAGCAAGGTCTAAGATACCTTCATTAAAAAACTCATTAAGCTGAGGATGCTTGCTGCAAAATTCGAGATTGCTCTTCACCATATCTGTCATCACATAACAAAAATTCAGCTTAGAATGGCCAATCACTTGTAAAAGCGGACGCAACTCCTTTAAAAAAAGATAAGCAAAGCGTCCCGTTCCCGCCCCTAGATCAAAGAAATAGATGGGCTCCGATGTTGCGATCTGTTGCCGGGCAAGGCAATCGCGAAGATAACCTACAACGACATGAGCATATTGTTTAGCTGTAAAAGGATTGCTGGTGAGATAAAAAGGAACGCCGCAATGGCTCCAGGCTTTAGGGCCAAAAGATAAATAAGCTGCCTTTTGCAGCTTCCATAATAAGGACTGTGACATGCGTTTATTGGATTCAATGATCATCTTCTACTCTTTTAGTTTACTTTAGTTTCTGCTATTACGGTTTGCATGACAAATGAAATTTGGTTTTGGATAATTTTTAATGCCGTCATCGCAGCGTTGCTGATCGTGGACTTGCAATTTTTTCACCGCTCGTCAAGACCCATCGAGATAAAAGAGGCTCTTCTCGGCTGCGCTTTTTGGATGAGCTTAGCTGCCCTCTTTAACCTGGGCATATACTATTTTCGCGGCCTCGATGACGCTCTTAGCTTTCTTACAGGTTATCTCATCGAATATTCTTTAAGCATCGATAACTTATTTGTATTCCTTCTTATCTTTCAGCATCTGAAAATTCCTGAACAATATCTTCATAAGATCTTATTTTGGGGTATCTTAGGCGCTATCATCATGCGGACCTTTTTTATCGTTTTCGGCATCCTGCTTGTTAACAAATTCCCTGGGGTTCTCTATATCTTCGGAGCCTTTCTCATCATCAGCGGCATCAGGCTCATGCAAGGCAAGGGCGACCACTCTAACCCAGAAGAAAATTTTATTTTAAGAGTATTAAGTCGACTCTTTCCCATTTCACATGGATATGAAGACGGCCATTTTTTTATCCAAAATAAAAAAAAGCGTTACGCTGCCACATCTTTATTCGTGGCCTTGATTGCTATTGAATTCACCGATCTCATCTTCGCCTTTGACTCTATTCCGGCTATTTTAGCGATTACTCTCGATCCCTTCATCGCCTATACTTCGAACATTTTTGCTATCTTAGGCTTAAGGTCACTCTATTTCGCTGTGTCAAAATTGTTTTCCCTCTTTCATTACCTGAATTACGGACTTGCTCTCATTTTGATCTTCATCGGCATAAAAATGTTCCTGCATAATGTCTTCATTTTTCCTATTGGAATCTCCTTAGGCATACTCTTTGTTATCTTATCCTCCTCTATTCTCCTTTCAATCCTTAATCCAAAGCAAAATTAAGATTATTGAAAAAAATAGCTAAGCTGCTGTATGATAATCTATTAAAAAAGGTCATTGTATGCTTTTACCTCAAGATCTTGATGATCAAATTCAACAAGCTGAGTCTAAATTAGAGGCTCTGGCAATCCGAATGGATAACCTTGATAGAGAAGCCGATGAATTATTTGCCGATTTAAAAGTCACTCAAGAGCAACTCGACGCCTTCATCGGCAGCCCATTGAACTTCACCCAAGAAAACTGGGTCCAAATTCAAGAACTAAAAAAAGAACTCGACGACAAATTAAAACGCGAGCTCGCTAATATCCGCGATCCCCTCAAAATAAAAAAAGCTTACTCCGAACGCAACATCGGCCAGCATTGGCTCTATGTAAGATAGGCAAGCGAAAGAGGGAGTCGGTAGCCAGTAGCCGGTAGTCAGTAGGAAGCCAGAATTCAGAATTCAGAATGGCAAGAAGGAATCAGGAAGGCAGACGCCAGAAGCCGGGGTTTAGCGCAGGACCCTGCTAAAACCTATTCCCCATCGGGGAATGCGTTGGTAGCCCCGAGTTTCAACTCGGGGTATCTGGAATAAAATCGTGCGTCTCGTTAGAGCCGCAAGAAAGGCGCTAAGCGAAAATATTCGTTTCTACAGAATTCCTTGCGGCCCTGCGGGACGCAACCCTTTTTACAATACCCCTCGGGTTGAAACCCGAGGCTACCAACGCATTCCCCGATGGGGAATAGGTTCTCAGCAGGGTCCTATGCCAGTTTCCAGATTCTTTCTTTTCATTCTGAATTCTGGATTCTGGATTCTGGATTCTGGCTTCCTACTGGCTTCCTACTGACTACTGGCTACTGACTACTAAATGCCCTTTGCTCAATATGATTTTGCAAAGATAGCATCGATTGTGGCTGTTTTGCCCGTCAAGATGCACTTTCCTTCGGTTCCGCTTTGGTTAAGAGGCAGGCAGCGGATCGATATCTTCAGTTCATCTAAAAGCTTCTCTGTCTCCACATCGCCGCACCACTTGGCTAAAACAAAGCCGCCATGGATTTCAGGCTTATCGCTATTTTTTGGAGTAAAATAGCGTTTAAACTCTTCCAAAGTAGTGATGTCGCGACGGATGTTTTCATCGCGATACTTCAAAGCTTGTTCAAAGTAGTTCTTTTGAATTGAAGCAAGCATTAGAGGCACTTCCTCTGCAAGGCGCTCGAAGGCAAGCTTCTGCTTCTCTTTATGCGGCATATCGCGGCGGCAAATCATCACCGATTGCGACTCAAGATCACGAGGTCCCACTTCGATGCGCAAAGGCACACCCTTTTTAATCCACTCCCAATTCTTTTCTCCACCACGCTTATCGCGCTTATCAACAAATACTGAAATTGGCCGCTCATAAAAGGAGCAAGCTTTTAGCTGCCGGGCGATTTTTTCGGCATAAGCCAGCACATCGGCTTCAAGTTCTGGCTTAGGGATAACCGGGATGATCACCACTTGTTTTGAAGCGATACGCGGCGGCAAGCGCAAGCCATCATCATCGCCATGGCACATGATGACACCGCCAATCATACGCGAACTTACCCCCCATGAGGTGGTGTAAGCATATTCAATTTGGCCTTCTTTATTGGAGAATTTGATTTCTGACGCCTTAGCAAAATTTTGTCCAAGATAATGGGAAGTCCCCGCTTGCAATGCTTTTCGATCCTGCATCATCGCTTCCAACGAAAAGGTGCTGACGGCGCCGGGAAAGCGCTCTCCAGGTGATTTCTCGCCGACAATGACCGGCATCGCAAGCACATTTTCCATAAACTCGCGGTACACCTCGAGCATCTTTTTCGTTTCTTCAAGAGCATCTTCGGCAGTGGCATGGACGGTGTGACCCTCTTGCCAAAGAAATTCCGTGGTGCGCAAGAAGATGCGCGGGCGCAGCTCCCAACGCACAACATTAGCCCATTGGTTTATGAGAAGAGGCAGATCGCGGTAGGACTCAACCCATCGAGAGTAAGACTCACCGATGATCGTTTCAGAAGTTGGCCGCACAATCAAGGGCTCTTCAAGCTCGCCGCTCGGAACAAGACGTCCATTTTTTTCTTCTAGGCGATGGTGGGTGACTACGGCGCACTCTTTAGCAAACCCTTCGACGTGCTTAGCTTCCTTTTCTAAAAAGCTTACGGGAATGAAAAGCGGAAAATAAGCATTTTCATGTCCAGTTTCTTTGATGCGATCATCAAGTTGTCTTTGAATATTCTCCCAGATGCCATACCCCCAAGGCTTGATCAC
This sequence comes from Chlamydiota bacterium, assembly GCA_013287145.1. Lineage (GTDB taxonomy): Bacteria > Chlamydiota > Chlamydiia > Chlamydiales > Parachlamydiaceae > JABDEI01. Next base: position 1,328 of record JABDEI010000010.1, on the reverse strand, counting down.
CATGCATCCACGTACAGCAGAATTTTCCGCTAGGTCAGCAGCCTTAATGACCTGCTGAAACCACTCTGGATAATCATCTTGCCTTGTTGGAGAAATTGCTCTTTGTTCTTTATCATTTGCCATAGTTTGAGATCTCTAATTCATTGTGATTACTTATTTGATTTATCTTTCTTTTCGGTATTGTTATTTGGATCTTTTTGTTCTGCCTCTATGATTGCTTTCATAAAGAGATAAAGATCATCGAGTTTCTCAAGTTTTTCGTTATTAATAACCGTTTTTTCAATGCCATACGATGCTGAAAGGCTTTTTTGATCACCGCAGATCTTCATAGCGAAAGTGGAATGCGCAAATGCATTTCCGAAAAGTGAAGGAAATTGTTCTTCCTTGTAACGAAAAACTCTTGGTGTTGTTAAATGCACTCTCTTTTGAACAAATTCAAAAGATCCATCCTTTCGAAATAAAAACTCCAAATTTATTCCCCCTTCAGCGCCAGCTTTTGTAAAAAGTGGATTATTGCTTAGCCCGGGAAAATCTACTCTACGGGCTGCATCACAAGGAGACCAGGCGCTGTTTGTTCCTAGCAGCATAATCTCCGCACAAGGCGTCAATGCTTTTGATATTCTGCGACTCACATAATTAGAATTGCTTTTGTTTTTCTGAAGTTCTTCTAAAGATATTTTTGATAAAATATCTTCAATTGTTTCGACTCCTTTTTCCGGCCAAACAACTGAAGGTATGCTTAATAATTGCTTGATCTCCATATGAGCGCTAAAGCGAATTTGATTTGTAGCTTCTGAATCTATTGTTTCCAAAGAAATAATTTTATATTTATCTTTTAATATTTGTTTATGTTCGGGAAGAATTACCGCGTTTAGGTTTTCTGCAGGTGTTTTGGCAATCCATAACCACTTTGTGACATCAGCCCATGCTATAGATGGTAGGCTTAAAAGAAACTCAATCTCGTTTTCAATAGAGGTTTTTGATGATGTCGATGGGCTAAAGCCGTTATTGTACATCATGTGGATGATGCGCGAATATAAGTTTCGCTGCCGCTCCAAGGTAGTTCCTTCTTCAACACCGGTGAAATCCACAACTTGTAAACCGTTTACTTCATTACCTATGGAAATTTTATTGATGATTACTTCGTTGCTCATCAGATAGCTTCTATTGATTTCCCCCACGGAGATTTTTTCCAAAACATCCAATTGTTCAGCTTTAATTTTTCTTTTAGAAGCTTCAGGGATTTTGTCCAAACTCAAGTTTTTCCTGTCCTGAATCATCAGAGGGATAACCTTTTCTAATTGACCGATTTCTGCTTTTAAACGTCG
>JABDEI010000009.1 GCA_013287145.1 Chlamydiota bacterium | reverse complement strand
TGAGGTGGAGGGGTCCTCAACGACGAGTTGGCAGGAATCGGGATCCCTGCCGATAGTCCATTCCTGTCCATCATCCAAAGAGAGGACTAGTCCTTTAAGTATGCCGTCTTCTGCGACTAATTTAGCAGCCATAGCCTTATCCCGCTATTAATGAGCCATCCATTCTAACTGATCTTTGCTGTATAATACAAGTCTATCATACATGAAGGGATAGTTGCTATCATAGCCACTATCCCTTTTTAATAATTTCATTGATAAACAATCGCTTCCTCTTTCCAATAATCGACGCAGTTGATGAAGTCTTCGATAATATCTCTAAATTCTTTATAATCAATAGTGTAATCAACAAGTTTTGCAAGCGTTACTAAGGTTCCCTCTTCGTTAATTCCCAAAACGGCTCCCCGCGTTCCCTGACCAAAAAGATTGGCTAACATGGCTTGTGTGTAAAAAGCCTCCTCTTTACTTTTAGGACAATTACAAACCTTGCAATTGAGTGTAAACCCTTGAGGAATTTGCGCGATCTCGATCAAAACATTTCCATCCAGGTTTATCGCATACATGCCTGGAACTCCCGTGGCGAAGTCACCTGAAATTTCGAATTCTTTAGCCAATTGCTGCATAAAGTTTTCCAGCATCCGTTACTCCTTAATGAGGTCTTACGCCGAAGGACCGCATGGTTTCATCCGAAATCTTTTGAATTTGCTGCAGGGTTTGTGCAATCCAGTCTTCCGATTTTTTCTGAGACTCAAACGAGTGTTCCATGACACTTTGTTGAATGGTCTTGTAGCCTTGATACATTTGCAGCAAGCCATCAAATTTGGCTTTTTCAACAACCGTAAGGCCAGTGAGAATTTCTTTAGTCATATCAGTGCCGTGCTGAAGGGCCTGTAAAACCGCATTGGATATCACAGTAGCATGCTGTGCTTGCTGGGCAATGCGGCTCGTCCTTTGGGCTAGTTCCGCCTTTTGGTTGCTCTTCATGTTATCAAGTTCATCTTGAAGTTTTTCTTTTTCTATTTTTTTAGCTTGTTTTTTCTCTTCAAGCGCCTTGATTTTTGTCTGATCATTGGATGTTTGAGCTTTATTGTGTTCTCCGCTAGCTTCGCCAAATTCGATTTTGGCTTTATTGAGTTGATTTTGTTTGGCATTAATTTTTTCCTGCGTCGCTTCATCCTCGGCATCAACGTTTTTACCGGCTTTGTGAGTTTCCCAGCCCGATTTTGCAGCGGTTGCAACCGAGAGGACCATGCCAATGCCAGCAGCAGCTGCCTGAATGTAGTGTTGCATAGCTTCTTTGTTGGCGGAATCTTTGATTGCTTGGGCTGCATTCTTAGACATATCCCAGACGGCATTCATAGCACCGATGGCGATCTTGTTATTTGCCAACTCCATTTTTTGCATCAATTGAATCAGCAAAAAGTATTCTTGTAAAATGGTGACTAGCGGATTTGAACCAAACCAGGGATTGGTTCCGCCTACTTCGCCGGAGCCGCCTGTTTTATTTAAATGTGGGTCGGTTACGACGTTTCTATTAACATTATTGCCCTTGACAGCCCCTGATCCGGTGCCATCATCCTCTGTTGTTTTATCTTGATTCAGTTGTGTATCTTGAACTTGTTTGTTGACTTTACTGCCTCCATCGGAGTAAACCGTAAATGATGAAGTTGTTTGCGAGGGATTCGGAGGGGGTAGAATCGGGGTTCCGGCTTCCAGCGCATCTAAAGTTTTTTGATTTAATTTGATGCCTTTCTCTTGCATGTATTTCAATGAGTCCACAATGGAATCTGCGGTCACTCCAGTAGCTGCTTGCGTGGCAATTAATTCGGCTGTAATTTCCAGGTCTACATCGGAATAATTTTTCAAATTTATGTCTTTGAAAGACGATTGTTGTCCGCCCGGAGAATCTAAACTTGGTCCACCCATAAACATCTCCTCCTTTATTTCTTGGAATATAAAGGTAAGTTTTGTTTCAGTAATTCCAGGAAATAATGCTATAATTATTATTTTAATACATCTTAATTAATTTATCTACTATTTTAATTTAATTCAGTTTTTATCTCTGTTCTTCATGCCCGATTTGCCCTGTCTTTTTCGTCACCAACTTCCCAACTTGCCCTGCCTCCGTGCTCGCCTCGGCTCGAAATCGGGCACGGGCACGGGCACGGGCAAGGGCACGGGCACGAAGAGGCAGGGGCACGAAAAAGCTTAAGCCGCTTGTGATATTCCCGTAATATTGTTTGTTTGTTCCTCCATTCCTTGGTTAAAAGTTGTTGATATTAGTTTGGCGAATTCTTGTACGCCTTTTAAATCTTTCTGCAAATCTTCGGCGCTGATGCCCACGCCTTCAAGGGCTTTAGTGAAAACGGCGATTAATTCATCAAAATTCTGATTTTGAAGCGCTAAAATGGCCTGTTGTATATTGACGGCAAGCTCATGGTGTTTTTCTAAACCCTTTTCAATGTCTGCGCTGATATTGCGTTTATGAATCTCTTCATTGACCAGTTGTGAAGTCTTCTCTAGCTCATGGATTAAAGGCGCTGTAAAGCTATCTAAGAGAGCATTGACATCAACTTTGCCGGTCTCTTTTACAGCCATGATCATTAAAAAAAGAGCTGCCAGCGTTAAAGTGCCGGCGACAATTTGTTGAGTGGCAGGGCTGTCACCGATCGATTGAGAAATAGCTGCAAAGGTGGTGTTTGCAAGTGTGGAGTTAATGGCTAAGGAGAGGACCAGATCAAGGGTAAAAAGCCGTGCATTGGTGTTGTCTGCAGCATCAGACGGCGGCAGGGGGCCTATGCCATTATCAAAGATTAAACTTGCCATCACCATTGATGAGAAAAGCGAAGTTGTCACAAGGGCCGGAAAAAGCAAATTGGCTCCTGCATTTAAAGAGGTGTCTCGTAAAACCGCCGATGAGAGCAATCCTTGAGCGATGGCATTGCTTAAAGCCTTAGAAGCGCTGCCTGTTAAGGACAATGCGCTTGAATCTGAGCTTAATCCTACAGAGGCAAGACTTAAACTTAAAAGCAGAGGCTGAGCCGCAGGATCGAGAGTCATTGCAGCAGTGGTAAGAGCCATGGCATCAAAAACCGAGGAAAGAATTTGCAAGTCTTGAAGGTTTTGCAAGCCGGAAAAAGAAGTTGCCATTGCAGCAATTGCATTGGAGAGTTCATTTAAGCCTGGCTTTAGGCCGCTAGAGTCATTTTGACCCGCATTAACGAAGGCATTAGCAGCATCTTTCATGCTTGATAAAGATTCATTGGCTTGGTTGAGAAAGTTAAGAAAAGTATCGAAGTTGGGGGAATTAGGCCCCAAGCCGTTGACGACATTAGTGGCTAAGTTAAGAATAGCCTCGCTTTGAGATACCGTGCTTGCCATCATCAAGAGGGGCAGGGTGAGATTCATTTGCGCGCGCCCAGCTTCGATGCTGGCGGGGTCTATTGGCTGGGCAGCATTATTTAAGGAGACGAGCGCTTGCGCGGTAAAAGTTAATACATTGTCTAGGACGACAAAATTGATGTCCCTTTCGGCAAAAGGCAGTTGGTTTTGCGCTGTGAGCTCCTCTTGAACGTCGGCGGGAAGTTTACTGAAAAGAGCATCATAGGCCGTAAGTAAAGCCTCATCAGAAAGAAGAGCTCCCGATGTCGCCAGCCGCAATAATTCCAATGGATTGGCTAAGTTTGGCCTGTTTGCCGGCGATCGATATTTTAAAAACCCTTCTCTATCTACATCAGAGATAGGTCTTTGCAGGGAATCGCCGATGCCCAAAAGTTCTTTTGCCACTGTGACGAAAGCCGTCGCATTAAGCTCTTCAATGGTCGGTTGTTGAGGTCCTCCAACGTTTCCGCTGCCGCCGCCCGAACCTGAGATAGTCATAATTTTCTCCTTTCTCTAGAATGATTTTATTCTAGAGAATAACTTCTATTAAGCCGCTTTCTTTGCAGGTAGCGGGGATTTGTCGATCTCCTTGATTTGTTGGTGTATTGCCTCGAGCATTAATTGTGCTTTTTCGCGGATTTTAGCATAGGCAGCATTGGAAGAGCAGCGATCGATCGTGTCCTTAAGAGCAAAAACGGCGCATCGAGCTTCATGCAGTTGAATATAGCAATCGGCGACATGAAAAAAAGGAACCGGATCCAAGGGGTCTAAGTAGGCCCCTAGCATGTAGCCTTCGATGGCTTTATGATAGTTTTTTAGCAGGTGATAGGAAGCGCCAAGTCCCATTGCATACTTATATTCAACCGGGTTTAAAGCGACCAAGAGACGGAAAAGGAGGGCGCTGCGTTCGTAATTTCCGGATTTATATAAGTTATAAGCTTGTCCATACAGAGCCTCCAATGTTTGCGCGTCGAATCCGATAACATCTTTGATGCACTGGCCTTCTTCAAGGACTTTTACTAAAAGATCCTCATGCTTTTTTTTATCCTTTTCAGCAATTTTATCTCCCATCATCTCTATTGTTTTGGCAATCACTTCTTTGGTAGTTTTCATTGTGACCTTCCTTTTATACTGCCCCTTGTTTTTGTTTTGAAAATATATGGCTGATTGTAGCACTTGACTCTTGCCACATTTTGCTATTTAATGCTGTAACTTGGGCAGACCATTCCGCAAGTCCGGCTTGACTGTCGATGATCTTTTGCGACATTTTTTCAAATAATGCGATCAGTGTAGTTATTTGCTCTAAGAAGGCATCCAGATCGCCTTGAATGAGTGCAATTTTTGCCAGGTCAAGTTGGATTACGAGGTTGACACCGCCTGTGCCCACCTGCAGTCCTGTTGAGACCAAATTGAAAACCTGCATGGCAGCTTCTGCCTTTGTTTTAGGAAGGAGTTTTGATAATACACTCTTTACTCCCCGACCTGCACGAGAAACGCCTTTTCCAACCGTTTGAACAGCTCTAGAGTCACTTAATGCTTTCATTAAATCATCGAGGGCTTTTGTGAAATTCTTAAGCGCCTTTTGAAGCGGTTGTGTGAGGTCATCAACTTTGCTAGCCCCCCGGACGATTTGCGTCACCGGCCTGGAGTCTTTTATGATACTGCCTACATCATCTGCGGCTTTTCCAACAACGTTTTGCATGTTCTCGATTTGCTTGAGCAAAGCTTGCAATAGTTTTTTCATTTGGCCCATGGCAGTTTTTAGCGCTTCTTCAGCTTCGGTTTTCACTTGATTCATCTTTGCAGCTATCCTAGCTAATGCTTGTGCGGCTTCTTGTCCGGCTTCTTCCACTGCTTTTACCGTCTTTGTGGCAGCAGCCGATGATCGCAGGCCTACGGTTGAATCTTCAATAATATCTTGAAGCTTTTGGGAAAATTCTCCGATTTTATTCATGACGCTTTCGACGTCTGCAACGATTTTTTCGGCTTCGACGGCAACCTTGGTACTCGTTTGCACTGTCTTAGCTGCGTTTGCACCCTCTTCGACGCCTTCAACTGCCGAACTTTCACCGCCGGCGGCGATGCCGACGACGCAGATAGCTAAAGTGAGAGCGAGCATGACGGCTAAGGCTGTATATTGCTGAACTTCTGCGTCGCCGCCGCACGTAGCTACAAAGTCTTGAATGATATTTGATGATTGTAAACAAGTCATTCCCAGGTCGATGGCCGCCATACCGCCGCCATAGGTAATGCCCACAGTTAAAATAGCAACAACGACAGCAAATCTGACCCATTGAGATACAAGGTCATCAAATTTTGCAGCTGCTGGGGAATCGGGCGGCAAAACCTGCTTCATTCCGTCCGTCACCCCGGTTGTAATTTCTTTAAACATCTGGCTGATGAAGGTGTTGCCGTTTGGATGCATCTCGGCGTCGACCACTAAAAAGATAGCAATAGCTAAAGCAAGAGGGCCCATCACGATAGCCATAGCTATCGATAAGGCTTCCATGCAGGGGCCTAAAATTTTCATGACATCGTTCATTTGCTTTTGCTTTTTTTGCTGCTTGGCTAATTCCGCTTGTTTTTCAGCCTGCATTTTAATCTGATCTTGCTGCGCTTCCATTTGAGCTTTGACTTCATTTTGCGAACTTTGAGTTTGAGCTTCTTCAATCTTATAAATCTGCAAATTGAGTTTGTCTAAGGCTTCGTGAATGACTTTTAATAAGTCTAGGATGGTATCTCCTGTAGGTTGAAATGATTTCGCATTAAGGACAACTTTTTTGTTGTGCGAACCGTCAGTAATGACCGTTTTATTTTGATCTTTATTTTGAGGTTGATCCGGAGGTGGGCTTTCGAACTGTTGCTGATAAAGCTTTATGGCGTTTTCGACGATTTCAGTCCCGAATGCAAGGCTTGCATGAGCAATGATTTTAGTTTGAGTCGGAAGCCCTTGTCCGAATAATCTTGGAATCCAATTGGGAGGAGTTGCAAATTCGGTTCGAACTTCGGTTAAGCTCTCTTTGGCATCAGCCATTATCTCCGCTTTTGATGGATTCGGGTTATCCTTTTGTTGCAATTTTTTGTTAAGTTTATAGCGATAGGTACCATTGATATCGGCGTTGAAAATGCTATTATCGACCGGGGGGTGGTAATCGTCCGGAAAGCCAAACTGTTTTTGGATGGCTGCAGTAGCCGTCTTCTCCAACTGATCATTAATGGTTTTTAACTTAGCTTGAACATCAGGAGGGTAATCGCCGCCGCCATTGTAGTGAAAAAAACGCAATTGGTTGATGTCAGTTTCGCTTAGGTGATTGTCTTTAGCATATTTGGCTAAAGTATCTTCGAAAGATTTAGTATAGGCATCCGTAAGTTTCTGATTAAAGTGTCCATTGGGAATGGACACCTCAGTACCATCGGGTATGCCAAAATCTTCTTGAACGGATTTTAAGGCCTCTTCCATTAGTTGAGAAAATAGATCATTGGAAGCTGCAGGGGGAGTGGTCACGCTATTTTGCGAATAAAACTGAAAGCGCAAAGCCGTTTTCTGTTCTTCAGAAAGACCCATTTTATTCATAGCAGCTTCAAACTTACTTGCTAAGCTATTGCTAGCTTGTGATGAAAGCAGAGCTCGATCTTTACTAGGATTGGGTTCCCAACCTTGAGGCACCGCCTTTTTGGAGAGTAAAGTACCCAACGTTTGTTTCTCGGCTAATTGAGCTAAATCTTTAATGTCTTGAGGAATGCCTTTAGCGTCGGGATATAGATGAGCATATCGAATTTGCTTGATCTGTTGGGGTGAAAGTCCGCGGCTTTTAGCCAGTTGGTTCAATTCATCATCAAACGCCATATTGTACTGGACATTTCTTAAAGACTCGTGAAAATCTGAATTTTTATAAAGGGAGCTTGGATCTGATTCCCTCAGAGTAGAAGGCAAGACAAGTTTAGGCAAATGGGCCCCGTTATTATAATTATGAAGTAACAAAGGTTGAGTTTCATCGGTCTGAATAGTGTCTGTGATGAATTGCGCATAGATTTGATCATCTATAGTACTCTTATCAACCTGACCCTCTTCTTTGACATGCCAATTATAATTTTGTCCGGAAGTATTGACATCTAGTGCCATAATAACCTCTTTGCTATTATATGATGATTATTCCTTGGGTTTTTGCATTTCCTTTTTTAAGCTTTCTACAGTCAAAAGAGCCCGATCGCGCAGAGTTTGATAAGTTGGCTGGGTACCGGCACGCTTAATAGCCATCTCTAAAGCAATGAGAGCTGAAATAGGATCTTTCATTTGAATATAACAATCTGATGAGTGAAAATGAGGGACAGGGCTAACCGGATCGATAATGGCGCACAAAGCATACATTTCTACAGCGTTTTTATACTCTTTCATCATATGAAAACAGGCTGCAAGTCCCATGGCATATTTAGCTTCAGTCGAATTTAACATAATCAACAAGCGGAAAAGTTGCGCTGCATCTTTGTATTTTCCTGTATTGTATAATCGATAAGCCTGGGCATAAATGCCTTCGATCATAGAATCGCTAAGGCCCATTGCGTCCTTAGGCATGGCCCCCTTCTTTAAAATTTTGTCGATTGTTGTTTGTTCCTGATCCTTATTTTCTTTTCCTAACTCAGCACCTATTTTTTCAGCGGCTTTCTTAATCTGATGTTGTTCGCTTTTCATGAATTCCTCCTACCGTTAAATCGTTAAAATTTCTTATACTGTCCAGTGCTGAGAATATTCTGCTTTTGCTATGGTTGATTAAAACCCAAAATCAAACATAACGTTTGCCTTTCTAGATCTTAAAGTTGCATAAACTATGCCAAATAGAAAGGATTGATTGTTTTTTAATTCTATATTTTTTTAAGAGACTCCCTCTATTTAAAAATTGCCGAAATTATGGTTTGTAAATCTTGGATGAAAGTCGTGGCCATATCGGATTGTTGGTTGGTTGCATCGTTAGTTTGATTAACAGAGGACTGCAATGATTTTGCGTAGTCACTGACAATGTTAGTGTTAGCCTGAATCTGTGTGATAAAAGAGGCGTTTATTCGGTTAGCGTCATTGCGTGCGTTAGCTGCTTTGTTAGTAGTTGAACCTATTGTGCCGACTACGCCGTTATTAAAGTGTTGGGTAAAAGTCGGCACTTGGTTTTGCAACTCCGTATAGGCCTGCTGCCATCCTGTTAGAAAATTTAAACGGGAAGCTTGGGCCGCGGCGGCTTTTTGAACTGAGGTGATGAGTTCAACCAGCAAAAAGAAAATGTTATTTAAAACAGCCGTTTTTTTCGTTTGGGATGTGTCTACCGAGGTCGTTAAAGGTCCTAAAACACCAGTGCCGCTCAGGCTAATGTTGTACTGCTGTTGGACCTGCGAGACCCATTGGCTAAGCATTTGACTTGGGTTGAAGTATCCATTTGAGTTTGGATCGGACAAGACTTTGTTATAAAATTGAAGAAGCTGTTGCTGGAAGTTCCCATTGGGGAAAAATGTTTTAAATATAGTTTCGTAGCTCAAGCCGGTCCCTGGCGTCGTTGAAGATTTTAAAAAGGCTGTGACAGCGATAAATTTGTACCAATTGTCAAAAAAGCTAGCTTCCGTAACTGTTCCATTGGTCCCGGAATAGGGGTATGCTTGAAGAAATGTGGTGAAAGCCTGCTGAAATTGATTTTGAACATCTCCGTTAGTTGCGTTCAAAAGACTCCAATCCCCGCCGGTGGCATTGCCCAGATTATCATTATATGCCATTCCCAAAGCGGGTTGATATACTTGTACAAATGATGTTAACATCTGATCTGGAATAATTCCAGTATTGTTATGCAAAGTATTGGTAACATACGACGTCCAAGCAGAAACAAATTGATCCCAAGAAGAAGGTAGGGGATGGGTGTTATTAAATGTTACAAAGAAATTTTCAAGATCACTTTCATTTATAGATGGAACAGTAACATCCAACATACCTTGCACATCTAGATTGTTTGTGCTGAAAGGTTTTACTATTTTGTTAGAAACATTATCAATGTTTTGAAAATAGGTGTCACCATTAAAAGTGACTTGATTAGCATTAAAACTCATAGACACCTCCTTATGAGGCATTATACAAAAAATAGCATCACGCTTTATTTGTTTTAGCGTAATAAACATTACTTTCTATATAAATTATTATAACATAATTTGTAATTATAATTATATGGTTTTTTTTATTGATTTTGACATTGAAAAAGGAATTCTGGAGAATACCGCACGGCATGCAACTTAAGGTTTATGCCCGCGTGGTATCGCCTGCTATGACCTGCTATGACCTACGACCTTGAAATTTGATCTGAGATTTTATTAATCAAAGTATTAATTGCTGTTAACATGCTAGAAGCAGACTGATAATATTGCTGAAAGACGAATAGGTATCGATTGACTCGGTCTTGTTGCGTGCTATTCAATGCCTGTGCAGCCGTGATCGCATTGGTGAGATCCTGCTGAATGGTGCCTATATTATTTGATGGTGCATTATTACCGAGTAAAGTGGAACCCGTTCCCAAGTCGTAATCGTCCAAAACCCATCTTTTAAATTTTTGATAGAAAGCTTCCTGGTCAGTCGCACTATTTAGATCATTTAATTGTGTAACCGTCTCCTGGCCAATGTGATTGACAATATCGTTATAGACAGTGCGTATGTGGCCGAGTAAAGTACTCGGATCTTCCATTGTTTGTCCGGGATGGCTAGGGTCTGGAATGCGAGGTGTCGTTTTGCTTAATGCTGAAATTTGCAAATTGAGTTTGTCTCTGAGCTGAATGAGTTGGTCAGCAGTAGCTAAATAGTTGGGACCTGGATTAAAATGGACATTATCGAACTGAGTGCCATTTTTATCAAAGTCGGCGATAATGTCGTCGCTAAGGACTGGATTTAATGTGTGGCCGAAAAAAGAAGAGGCAATCCCTGGATACCCGTTAATAAAGTCTGTAGCGGCAGAACTTCCAGTAGCTGCTAATTGGCCTGACAATTGGGTTTTCAAGAAGTCTTTCGGCCCTACTGTAGTAATTTTGTTGTGCAGGTTTTGCAAGGAAGTAAGGGTATTCACCGCATCAGTGGTACCCGTTAAGGCTGATTGCAATGATGATAAGCTATCGGAGATGGTTTGATTACCAGTTTTAACATAGACAAGTTCTACCAATGCCTGCAAAGTTCGATTGCCATAGCTTCCAGCAACTTGTGAATTTGAAAGAACCTGTTGAATAATGGGGGATTCTAGGGCTAGGTCTTGCCAAGCAGCGGCAGCATTGGCGTCAAAAGTGATTTGAAAGGGAAGTAGAGGAGTAACTGTTGAAGTATTACCTGATCCACTTACACCAAAGTTTGGGGGATAATTAATGACCATGCCAGAAGCTTGCAGGGTTTTAATCAATAAATCGGCTTGGGTCGCCATCTCGACGTCAAGGAAATCGGTAGTGCTACCTCCAAAAGTGCCTAGATTAATAAGGTTAGCCACCCCCTCCTTCATCGCCTCGATTTGTTGATCTGTCGGGGGCGCTATAGGCGCGCCGTTGCTATTGGCAACGCCTTGCTGAATGATATTATACTGATCAATAAAGGGCTGCATCGCTTGTTGGAATTGAGAGGCAACATCTCCTGACGTATACTCAAAGTTAGCTTGAATCGTTTTTCCGGCAAGAGTTAAAGTTGTTAAAGCTGACATAAATTTAATTCTCCTCTTTAACAGCCATTGAATAAATAACTTTAAAGAAAAAGATAAGTTGCTAAATCATAAGTTGTTGTCTCGATACTTAATCTCTTCCTCTGTATATTTATATTATACTAAAAAAATCTTTAAAATTCAAAGGTAATCAATAATTTCAATAATTCCTCATTAAATGTCTATGTTTTTCTAATTATCTGCATAGTTTATTAAAGTTGTTTTTTATGCGGTGAAACTCCCTCCAATATCTATCACCCTTGAAATTCAACTTCTCGTTTAAAGTTTTTAGGTGTAACGCTGCTGATCTCCGCACCATAGCCCATCGAAAGAGATAAAAAGAGGCTTTTACCCGGATCCAAAACGCTTTGGATGAAAGAAGCAAAATCATAACTCGGCTTGATGATATTTTGAAAAGCCTTTTGAACCTTTTCATCGAAGCGAACATTGGTCAGTGTCTCTAATTTTTTGACTTCGTCTCGAACCAGCTTTATTAATGAAGTTGGATTCAACTGATCTTCTTTTTCTTGACCTGCAACGGAATTGACAAATAAAGCTGCGATAGCCGAACTCATTTTAGCGCCGACTTCAGGAGATAATTGATCCACAATTTTTTGCGTTAATTGTTCTCGAAAAGCGCTTAATGATAGCTTCTGGTCCGGCAGCGACGAAAGAAGAGCGTCTTTTTGCTGACTTAATCGAATCACACCTTCTTGAGAAAGAATAGAAGAAAGCGCGACGGCGACGCCTTGATTTTGCAAGGCTTTATCAAGGCCTTGACGGAATTCAGCTTCATTGGCAAATGTCTCTGCTAATACGGCATTGATGGCATTTGAAGCCACAGTATCGGCATTTTGAACACCATTGGCATTTAAATGCTTGATCAAAGAGTTATTGAGAATGTCCTTTCGGACTTGATCACTTTTAAATGCAGCGCTTATATTTCCTGTTTCAATAAACTCCAATGCTTTTTGCGCAATGGCATTGGCATCTTCTGCAGAAAAATTTTCTTCTTGAAGAGCTTTTACAAATTTATCTAAAAATTCCCTTTCAACAGAGTGTTGGAGGTCTGCGCTGGCTTTTGTTAGCGCGTTATTAACGCTTTGTTTGTTCGCTTCACTCAAATTTAAGCTGCTGGCTAAGGGATTTAAGACATTGTTGAGGACGTTTTTATTGAAAGTAGAGTTTATTAAAGGAAAATTCTTTTCATTTTCGATAAATGCAGCTGCAACTTTTCCGGCAGCGCTTGCATCTTCTGGGGATATTCCGGCTTTAATGAGAGCTTGCTCTACAGCTTTAGAAAGCTGTTCCGGAGTTGCAGGGATGACACCTTCCAAAATAGCATTGAGGACGTTGTTGACAATCGCTTCGGAATTGGGTCCTAACTGATTTGCTAAAGCTGCTTTAAGAAAAATAATGCTTATGGGGTTATTGAGGATTTCATCCAGATGAGACTTATTTGTGGTGGAAAAAATTGCTTCATCAAAGAGCGGCGAGCCGGAATTTCCCAATAATTGGGGAAGAAAACCAGGTAATCCTAATGAGAGCGCTCCGGCTGTTAATACATCGACTAGCAGAGATAAATTGAGAGACGCGCCCAAAGCATCGATAAGTTTGGATTGATCAGCCTCCGATAAGTTCCCCAAAGATGCTTCGTTAGCAACCAGTTGTTTAATAGTTGGCAAAAGAGCATCTGACTTGACGAGGCCGCTGATTTGCTTGGCTATAAAAGCCACCAAAGCCGTGGAAAGAGCTGCACTTGCGGGGGGTAATCCCTTGCCTTGAACATTCAATAAACTCAAGGTAGGCAATGCCGCCGCTAGACCGGATTGAGAAAGCAATGTTAATCCAAGCCCATTCAGCCGTTTTGTGACTCTTCGCAGAGACTCATAAGTCTGTTTTTTGGCCTTGCTGCGAAATAGCGTTTGTAAGACAGACATCATGACAGCAGAGTCGCCTGTGCTTGATTGAGAGGATAGTGCATTGCCCGAGCCTTTCACAAAACTTGGCGGCTGTTCGCGAATATAAGACGATGGCACATTGACCTGCTGCCCTCTTGTTCGAAAAACGAGGTTATCAAAGGTATTAAATTGAAGGTTTTGTTGTTGCTTTAATTCGGCGAAGATTTGAAATTCGATAAAGATTAAAGTGTCAAATCCAAAAAAATTGGAACCTTGGGATACAGGCGGTGGAAGCAAGGTGTACTGCTGAACGACAGGAGAAGGGGCGGGCATTGATACAGAGGCTGGAGGATTATTTGGATCGATAGGGGGACCCATATGCACGGGAGTATAGGTGTTTAGCGTAGCGTTTTGCGGATAGGGAGGGAAGTTCGCTAGAGTCCTTTCCTCATTTTGTGTAGCCATATATTGATTATCTGAGGTAATCAATTGATTATTTCCGTCGACCTTATCGTTAAAGCTTGCTGCATGGGTATCTACATCATTATTGCGGGTTTGGATAAAGTCGTTATAATTAGCAACATCATTATTAAACTCAGTTTGGGTAATTACCCCATTGTTATAATCTTGGATCGCCTTATTCATTCTATCAACTTCATATTGGTCAGCATGCGTATCGGTGCCGATTTGATTGTTTAAATCACTGATATTGCGATTGATTGTAGTGAGATGCCCGTTGACTTGGTTTACTGTTGGAGGGCCAAGGGCGTTTTGGTCTTTAATAGCATTCAAAATTTCTGTAAACGTGGGTTGTACATGGGCGGCCAATTGATTGAGACTCATCGTCACGATCTGCTGCATATAAGCATATTGATTTTGCTGCGCTTGTCTTTTAACGATATCCAGGATTTGATTATAAGCTAGAATTGTCAAGTTGTCGCCTTGCGGCAGAGGTAGTGGAATAATTCCACCGGGAAAGCCCCCCTGATTTGAAGTTACACTCGATGAGCCAAGGGTATCATTCGGCCCTGAAGGCGGTGGAATAGGATCATTAGAAGGAGGCGTTATGGGCGGCTGAATAGGAGGATTCGGGTCTATGGGGTTCATTTTGGACTCCTTTGTTTGCGATATATATTCATTGCTTAATTACACAAAGGTTTTATGAATTAATTAAGCAACAATAAACTCCTAATTTATATTATAACAAATTTTTTATTTTTTTGATAGTTAAGTATCGAAGTATAAGAGGAATTCAGGTTCATCGCAAAAACGAGTACCTCGTTTTAGTAAATTAAAGAATTTAAGTTTAAAAATTAGTCGTTAGCCGCGAATAGCGGCAGCAGCGGGTGGCCACAGGCTGTAAGCCCAATTTCGTCAAAATTGAAAAATATTTATACAAATTTGCTAGCATTCAGTCGCCCGGAGTGGAACGAAGGGCGACTGAAGGCTAGCCAAGCGCTATAAAAACTTTCTTAATTTGACGACATTCGGACCCCTGCGGCTATCGGCAGCAGCCGCTATTCGCGGCTAACTAAATCCTTTATGCGGACAGCTACTCATTTTTGCGATGAACCGCTAAAGTCTCTTAGAACTTTGATACGTTTTAATGACTTGACAAGTATGGGGAATCAAGCGCCTTTTGATGAAATTGAGCCATGAATGGTCTACCCCACTCAGCTTAATTTCAAGCAAAGCAAAGGGAACAGAAGAGCTTTTTTGCAGTCTGATGGCATCGCTTAAAAGCTTGATCCACAGATGACTTTGCTGCCATTCTGGATGAATAAATAAAGCGCTATAGCGAATTGTTTGAGTATCTATGCGATGCGTGATCATCCAACCAATCACTCGATCGTTGTAGCGCAATCCCAAGCTATTTAACGGCTCTTGGATGTTTTCATCGCCAAAAGGGGATACGCTGGGCAAAAACAAGCCCTGCTCTTGTTCATGCATAATTTGATCTCTCTCTTGAGAGGTGAGTTCCAGCCAAGGAAATTCAACAAAGCCTGGAGGATAAGAATAGGGCTTTTGCAGCCATGTTGGATTAAAGTCTTTGCTTTTAAATAGGCACGTAAGCAAAAAGAAAATGGGTTTTTGCCAATGCAGGGTCTTAAGTGCCTCTGTGATAACAGCTGCGGCGATATTGTCAGGATATTTGATTGTAAGATTAATGACTCCTTGTGCTTTAACATTAGCTTCCATAGCAGAAAGTAATGCAGCGACATTCTCAGCGGTAATATGGGACACTGCAAGATTGAGAAAGTAGATTTGAGCCAGCCGCAATACTGCAATCCGGTTTGCGATGATAATGCCAACTGGAGTGTCGTTTGTCTTTAAACCAAGGACAATAATATTGCTGTCGGTAATACCATAAGGATCTTTACCTGATAAACAAATGCGATATTCCGGAGAGGTAAGAAGTTCATAGCCTTTTAATTGATGCAGATCCAATGAAGTTAAATCAAGCTCTACAACGTGATACATAGATGATAAATCCAGAATCATAATGACTTTGTTGCATAAATCTGTGAAAGAGGATGCCGTTCTTTCAGAACTCAGCTTTTGCTTATCCTTTTTCCCAGGCCTCTCGCTTTCGCTTCGGCCTGGGCTATGTTCTTATGGTCCTTCAGACCATTGAAAAGACAATTTTTTTAAAAATGTACTTATTTCATGGCCTGAAGGGCCTTCATATTATAGCCTAGGCCGAAGCGAAAGCGAGAGGCCTAGGTAATCTAACAGAGAATGTTGAGTTCTGTAAGAACGACATCCGATTTATGCAACAGTGTCAATCATAATTCGGATTATATCACTTGACTTAGACAAATTCAATTATAGAATCTGTCATCTGGTTCTGGGTTCTGCCGTTCATTCTGGATTCTGAATTCTTACTCTCAAGCGATCTTCTGATCCGAGCGCTTGATGACAGGCGCTTTCTTTTCAGTGATTGTCTCTTTCTCGACAAGGATTTCGGAAATTGTGTCGTCAGAGGGAACTTCAAACATCATCTCTTGCATAGCGTTTTCTAAAATCATACGCAAGGCCCTCGCCCCTGTGCCTGCTACCATCGCTTTTTGAGCAATAGCGTGGAGGGCGTCTTCTGTGAAATTAAGCTTGACACCTTCCAATGCAAACATCGAGGTAAATTGCTTGACGACCGCATTCTTCGGCTCCGTCAAAATGGTAATCAAATCATTAAGAGCCAATTCATTGCAGTTGGCGATGCTGTTGAAACGGCCGACAAACTCCGGTATCATTCCAAATTGGATGAAGTCTTCCGGTTCGGCTTTAGAAAGGAGCATGCTTTTTTGCGTAGGATCGATGACTTCCTTATCGCTTGCTGTAAAACCAATTGTGCCTCGGCCTAACCTCTTGGCGGTAATTTTATCTAAATTGACGAAGGCGCCGCCAACGATAAACAGAATGTTTTCTGTATTGACTTTGATGTATTCTTGATTAGGGTGTTTACGGCCGCCTTTAGGAGGGACATTTGCAATCGTACCTTCCACAATTTTCAGTAAAGCCTGCTGCACACCCTCGCCTGAAACATCGCGCGTAATGGAAACGTTAGCTGTGGTGCGATTGATCTTGTCAATCTCATCAATATAGATGATGCCAAGCTCGGCCTTGGCGACGTCATAGTCTGCTGCCTGCAGAAGCCGTAGAATAATATTTTCAACGTCTTCGCCGACATAGCCCGCCTCTGTTAATGTGGTCGCGTCGGCAATCGTGAAGGGAACATCGAGAATTTGAGCCAGCGTCTTGGCTATTAACGTTTTTCCAGATCCTGTGGGACCGAAAAGCAGCACATTGGATTTGCTGAACTCAACTTCTCTGGACTCTTTTGCGAGGGATCTGACGCGCTTATAATGATTATAAACAGCGACAGCGATTGTTTTTTTAGCGTTCTCTTGCCCGATGATGTATTCGTCGAGCCGCGCTTTGATCTCTTTGGGCTTAAGAACTTTTAATTCGTAGTTTGACGTTTTCTTTTTTTCGAGAACTCCTGAACAAAGACGAACACATTTGTCGCAAATGTAAACGTCTGGGCCAGCAATCAATTTTTCTACTGCATCTTCCGTGCGGCTGCAAAAGGAACACGCAACGAGATCCTTATCTTTTGGGGGAGTCTTCTTTGTCATCCTAAAGTTCTCTCTAAAAGGGACGAGATGTCCGGTTTGGAATTTATTATACACAGAACACAAAAACAACAAAAGAGAAAGAGGGCATGTTATGCCGCTGGCGCCGTTGTTGTTGGTGGTACTGGTGGTGTGGTTGTTGGCGCTGCTGCTATTTTGCGCGGTAGAACGACTTCATCAATTAAGCCGTAGCTCTTCGCTTCCTGCGGGCTCATGTAGAAATCGCGTTCAGAATCTTGATGGATTTTTTCAATGGATTGTCCGGTACAGTCTGCTAAAATCTCATGCAAGCGCTTCTTCAAATAGAGAATTTCTTTGGCTTGCAGTTGAACATCTGCCGAAGTGCCTCCGACGCCGCCGATAGGCTGGTGAATCATGATGCGGCTATTTGGCAAAGCGTAGCGTCTTCCTTTGGTGCCGGCTGTCAATAGCAGGGCTCCCATGGATGAAGCTTGGCCGATGCAATAAGTGTTGACATTGCAACCCATCCATTGAAGCGTGTCGAAAATCGCTAATCCCGCTGAGATGTATCCTCCCATCGAGTTGATGTAGATATGAACATCTTTTTTGGGGTCTTCCATTTTAAGAAAAAGAAGTTGGGCTACAACGATATTTGCCACATGATCGGTGATGTCCTGGCCTATGAAAATGATGCGATCTTTCAAAAGACGGGAATAGATATCCATGGAGCGCTCGCCGCGCCCTGTGTCTTCAATCACATAAGGCGTTAACGACATTGTTGGCTTATTGTGTTCTGACATTGTGCACCTTTTTAGATCTTAAAATGCTAGTTCTTATATAGTCTCACTAAAATTAGCAGTCAACGTATTTCAACGAAGATTTACTATATCTTCGCTGCTAGATCTACGAGGTAATCTGTTGTTTTACGTGCCAGAATGGAAACGTATAACCTTGAACGGACTTCATTGGGCTCCATCGATTCATCAATTAATGAAGAACGCATATAGATTTGCTTCATAAGCTCTTGCACGATCTCGTCTTGTGATACAACGATGCCCGCATCTTCTGCAATTTTGCGAGAGAGGAAAAATAAACGGAAAGACTTATCGACTTCATTTGAAACTATCCCTTCGATCTCTTTCACTTTTTCTTCATTTAGCTCCGCGCCGCTCTCCTGTATCTCGCGCATTTTTTGCTGCACGCGATAATATTTTTCGTGGTCGATCAATGAAGCCGGAAGATCAAAACGATATTTTTCAGCCAAGAGGTTTTCCAACTGTTCACGCAAACCGGAACGCACTTGTTCTTCGGCTCTGAGTTCTAAGTCTTTTGCAACCTTTTCCCTCATCTCAGCGACATTTTGGCATCCGACTTTTTTTGCCAATTCATCGTCAACTTCCGGCAAAGTGGCTTTTTTTATCGCTTTAATTGTGATTTTGCATTGCGTAGGTTCAAATTCACTCTTGTGCTTGTGATGTTCATGGGTACATCCTTCCTCTTCGCAATTCTCAGGTTCTTTTTCACTTAAGCCTTCAGCGCTGTCGCCGACCTTCAACCCCATAATTAACTTAAGCATCCAATCGCCCATTTTACCTTTGACGGCTTCAAAACGCGTGTCTGTACAGAGGTTTTTGGGAGGATTTGTCGCCACAGCTTCAATGTCCAAATCGACATAATCGCCTTCTTGCACTTCGCGGTCAGCCACATCTTCCCATTGTGCATGATGCCAACAGATCTCTTCAATGGCTTGATTGACCTTGGCTTCGGAGATGGATTTCTTTTCAATGGTTTTTAATTGAAGATCTTTGGGGTCCACAGAAGGGACTTCGGGTCTGGCTTCAAATTCGATCACAAGATGAGCGCCATCATCGCGGGAAGCTGATTTGAGTTCAGGACGTTTGATGCTTTCTTCACTAAAAGGATAGACTTTAGTCAAATCGAGAGCTTCTTGAAAAGCAGTTTTTGTGAGAATTTCATGCCATTCTTGGTCGATGTATTTGCCGAAATTCTGAATGACGAGGGCTTCTGGAGCCTTTCCTTTGCGGAAGCCGGGAAGGGAGGCTTCTTTATTGACAACTTTAATTGCCTTTGTGTAAGCGGCCTTTGCTGCCGGGCTGGAAACGCGGATGTCGAGTGTGACTGAGCAGCCAGGGTTTTTTGCGATTGTAACGCTTACATTCTCATTTTTGAATTCTGACGTATCCAAGAAAACCTCACCTTAAAATAGTAAAATAATATAGGAAGGAGAAAATTTTGCTTCTCTCCATTATTGTTTCATAGCGGGCGATGAGATTCGAACTCACGACCCTCACGTTGGCAACGTGATGCTCTACCACTGAGCTACGCCCGCAATAATTTGTCTAGCTATCATATACCACACGCGGTTAGTTTGTGCGCCTTTCGATTGCGCGAAAGTTCTCGCGGTTGAACGATCGCAAGTCGCCCCATATTAGAAATATGAGGCGACTTGCGATCGTTCAACCCCGAGGCTTTGGCGCAGTCGAAATGCGCACAAACTAACCGCGTGTGGTATAATAGCGGGCGATGAGATTCGAACTCACGACCCTCACGTTGGCAACGTGATGCTCTACCACTGAGCTACGCCCGCATGAAATCACTAAACTTAAATTCTTCCTTTTCGACTTCTTAAAGCGGGCGATGAGGCTTGAACTCACGACATTCACCTTGGGAAGGTGACGCTCTACCACTGAGCTACACCCGCATTCCATCGATAAAGCTGCGAACAGAAATACAGTTTCTGCCTCGCAAAGAAGTGGCAGTATAAGATGGGCTAGAATTTTTCAGCAAGATGAAATCGGAAAATAAAGACAAAAAAAATCGGTTCTAAACCAAAGAATGGAGGAAACTTTGACCTAGAACCGGAACGTGGGGAGGGAAAAAGTCCCTCAAATCGATATATGCAAGAAGCCAGTATTTTTTGCTAGCACTTTTATTTTGGAATTAACGTCTCCAAAATCCAGGGACAGCTTTGAAATCGACTTCTTAAAATGGTGCGATCTGTTTCTTCTAGGTTATCATTCAGCTTTTGATACACACCTCTTAAAGTGTGTTGTCCCAAATGATCCTTCCCATCATGTCCCTTTTCAAGATAACGCGCTCCCACAGAATTATTTGTTCTTTCGGATTCAATAAGGTGGTCGCATAAGCTGCTAATTTGGATATATTGGGTTCTTGTTATTGGAGTAGGAATCGATTCTTTTATAGCCGAGGCAATTCCCATTGGATTAAAGGCTTGAGTTTCAACTACCGCCTCTAAGAGTGAATAAATGGCCTCAAAATCTTCTTTAGCAAGACGATCAACTGATTTCTCTGCTTGAAAGATTCTCAAAGCAAGGTTCACTTTTAATTGTGTGATTTGTTTTTTGTCCGTTGTCAATTCAAAAGTTTCTTTTATGTTTTTTAATTCCTTTAATATATTTGATGGAGTGTCTTTGTTTACTTTAAAAAGATTCTCAATTAAGTCATTAAACTCCTTTGAAGGAGCTCCCAAACGGTTATATAAGTATTCAATGGTATACTTTTGTGCTGCTTGTTTAACAAGAGGCGAAAAGCGGCAAAGATTAGAATTTTTTGCTAGCTCTTCCAACAAATTTACTTCTGTAGAAAAGCTTGTTTCAAAAACAAGGCTCTCTAATTTCTTTTGGTTGATTTTTGTTGCATCTTTTATTTTTTTTAATATATCTAAGGTTATTTGAGGATTGTTTGATTTATTTAAAAGGTCATTTAAGACTGTATCCTTCTTATCTTGGTCGGGGATTTTTTCAATCCACTCTAGTTTTTCTTCATTGCTATCTAATAAATTAATTGTCGATAGATAAGATGGTAAATTTGGATCTTGAATAAGTTCTAATTTTGTGTGATTAATTTTATTAAAATTAGCCACGGCTTTATTATAAATAGGCGTGAGGTCATTTTTACTTTCTGGATTAGATGAAATTATACGACTTTTCATATCTTGTAATTTTTGAGCAGATTGTGTTGTGTCAATATTAAAAAAAAGCTTTTTTAACTTATCCGAATGTTGAGCAATACTCCACATAGCCTTTTCAAAATTGTTTAATTTCCAAACCTGAAGACTTCTTTGAATAATCACCGAGTATTTGCCGTTTTTAGGCGTAACCTTACCTATATTTTCTAAAGTTTTTAGTTCAGCTTGTGAAATCGGACCTTGTGGTATTGGATTCATAATTTTCTCCAAATAAAAAGTGAATAATTACAATTATCATTATAAAATAAAAATTTATTTGTATATATATAAAAAATACAGTGTTTTTTATATATAGTTGATTTTATGTATTGAATTTAGTATTATTTTTGTTGTTTTATAACATGTTGAGGTTTGAAATGAGACAAATGAATGTGATTTTATCGTCGCTCCTGATCTGCTTTTTTTTATTTGTAGACATGACTTTGTCGGCCCAGACGATCGATCCCCAAAACAAAATAGTGCGAACGGCCATTGAGTTTGGCTCCGGATCAATTAAAATTCTTTCTTGTATCATTGATGTCAAAACCCAACAGATCATGGGCGAGCCTCTTTTATCGACCATTGTCAATCTGAAACTGACCGAAGATGTCGCCGCTCACGACGGCAAAATCAGCGAAGAGATGCAGCTGCAAGCTTTAGCTATTATAGCAGATCTTAAAGAGCAAACCCTGACAGCCGCGGCCAATGCCGGCGACTGCAATGTACACTTCGTAGGCGTTGCTACAGCCGTCTTTCGCACAGCAAAAAATGGCGCCGACCTACTCCAAAACATTGAACAGCAGCTTGGAATCCACTTCCAAATTTTACCCCAAGAAGAAGAGAGCAAACTTGGCTACTTGTCTGCCAAAGCTCTTTATCCGGAAACAAAAGAACAAGATCTCATCGCGTGGGATAGCGGCAATAGCAGCTTTCAGCTGACGGGCAAAAATAACGATCAATACAATCTCTATCAGGCCCCATTCGGTCATGGAAGCATTCGCATTCTTTTATCCAAAGAAATGCGAAAGGGTCCTCCTCTCGGCGGCAATGAATCGGGAAATCCTGTGACTGCAGCAGAGGCAGAAGAACTCATGCAAAAAATTTATCAATTGATGCCCGCAAAACCAGATTGGCTGCAACATAAATTGACTTCAGAAAAGACTCAAGTTGCCACCTGGGGCGATGGAGAGGCCGTTTTTATGCTTGTAGCGCAGGCTCTAAAAGCCGCTGAAGGCGGCAACGAACCTCTACAGCAAGCGAAAATCTCCCTTGCCGATGTTCAATGGATAATAAATACTTATGTAGGCCAGAATGATCAGTTTTTTGAAGCCGCAGGCGTGCATCGCAAAACTTTGACCGCTGCCATTCTTATCCTTTCGGTCATGAACCATCTCGGAATTGAAGAAATTTGTCTCAAGCGCGCCAGCGGGAACACTCCCGGAATGCTTATTTCCCCAATGCTATGGAAGACAGAAACATCTGCAACGCCCGTTATACCATAAGCACCTCTATCTTAGTTCTTCATGACCGTGTGTGTGCGTCCATACGCATTAAGCTTATATCACACACGCCGTCTGGTTTGCATAGTTCACCCGTGAGAGCTTTGGCACAGTTTCGACTTTAGGAATTTTCTTTAGGGTTGCGACAGCGGTCGCAGAGGTTAGCCGGAGATGACATTGTCCTTTGCATCTCCGGTTAGCCTGGCGACCGCTGTCGCGGCCGCGCAGTATAAATCATTCGAAAGTCTGAAAGAAATAATTGATTGGTGGGTCCTTATATTGAGTTTCCTGGGAAGATTTTTGATCATTATTTTGTATATTCTCGAGAAGAATTTCTTTAGGGTTTCCTTCATGATCGCGTAAGCATATTAATTTATCTTTTATCGATAAGATTCTTCCATAGCTCGTGCGAGATGTTGCCATAAAGTCTGGCGAATGATCTGTAATGTAAGACACAATCATTCCTGGGCGCAATTCTGAAACCATCTTTAAAGGCTTTAACTTCAGCGCAGAAATAGTTTGGATATGCATTGCAATAAAATCAACACCCAAGGATGTGTTGAGGTAGCGGTCATAAAGAGCAACTTCTTCTTTAAACATTTTTACAGCATTGGATTCTTTTAAATTTTGTTTATATTCTTTGGAATATTGACCTGTGCCCTTGATTACAGGAAAAAACTGACGCACTTTGTGGATGAGAATGCATTGCAAAACTAAATTGGGAGGAACACTTGCAAAGTTTTGTTTATATTGTTCACAAAGCCTCTTGACCCTAATACAAGAGGGTTCTTTCCAATCGTTCAATTCGTTGAGAAGCCAATCTAAGTTATTGATGAGTTTAGTTTGGACATTTTTAAAGTGGTCATTGAAACTACTCATTTTGTTTTCATCCCAATCAATCACATCTACTAACTCCTCTGTCAAGCAAGTTGCAAAGGTATATTTTTCTTCGTTAGAAAGATATGTCATTGTACGGCCTACCAGATGCGTCCCTTCAAGATCCAAAGGATTTGTAGGAATTTCCATTTTGAAAATAAGATCTGTAAAAGATTGAAATTCTTTAGCTATAGGCTTTTGGTTAATTACGACCATTGAAGGTTCGATAACAGCACTTAGCTCCATAGGAGAGCCTGTGGTAATAGGTTGAAGAGACATTTTTTTCCTCGTTATTGATTTTTGAATAAATAGATTATTTGCGATACTTTAACAGGGTACTTATTTATTCTTAAGATTATATGCTTACCGAATGAAGAAAAGGCGGCTTCTTTGCAGCCGCCTAAGAGTAAGTTATTGTATGTCCTTGAAGGGGATTTCTTTAGGGTTTCCCTTAGAATCGCGCAAGCAAACTAATTTATCCTGTGTATTGATCGTTAATATTCTCCCATAGCTCGTTGGAGCAACTCTTAAGAGAGGAGAATGATCAGAGATGTATGCCACAATAACTCCTGGATGCCACTCTGGAATATACTGCAAAGTCTCCAATGGCTTTTCACATAAATCATTGATTTGCTTTGCAATGAGCTCTAAACCAGAGGTTTGATCGCTATAAA
Organism: Chlamydiota bacterium; assembly: GCA_013287145.1. Lineage (GTDB taxonomy): Bacteria > Chlamydiota > Chlamydiia > Chlamydiales > Parachlamydiaceae > JABDEI01. The sequence goes on along the minus strand of JABDEI010000009.1, from coordinate 13,075 downwards.
AGGCAGTATTATTAAGATAGTGATTATAAGTACCGGCTTCCTCTTTAAACATCACTGATCCGATAGACTTGCCTAAATCCCGGGAGTCTTCTCTTTCAAAGAATTCTTTTAGCGTTTGATCTGTCTCAAATTGGTTAGTGTTTTTGATTACAGAAAAAGATTGTCGCACTTTTTGGATGAGTTTGTTTTGCAAAATCGTGACAGCAGGGGTTGCTTCAACGTCATTTTTATATTTTACGCAAAAACCTTTTATCCTTTCGGCTTCTTCTGAGGGCGTTTTAGCTGTCCATTGACTAAATTCTTTGACAAACCAATCGATATTGGTTGCAAGTTTTTTCTTTACATTCCTTAAGCTAAGCTCAAAGCTTGGCACACTTCCATCTCCTAGATCGACGACATCTATGAGTTCTTTCGCAATGGAAGTTTTTTCAGTATATTTTAGCTTGTTAGTCGAAAGATAATGAGCCGTATATGATACTATTTCTGTTGTTTGGTATTGGAATTGGTCTTTTGTAAGAGCCTTATGAGCTGGGATTTTTATTCGGAAAATAAGATCCGTAAGAGATAGAAATTGTTCACTAAAATTATCATTCCATGATCCATCTTTGATTTCATCAACCGGATATCCGGGTTGTGTTGGTTGGATTGACGATGTGCTTAAGCTCATAATGATCTTCCTTGTTGGGATTGGTAAAATTATAGCGGTCAGAAGATTAGGTGACTTGACAGTTTTATTCAATATTTGAATGTTTTTTCTAAAGGGCTTTAATCAGATGTAAGAAGCGTTGCTCATAAGCTTTTCATTAGAATATCTTCAAAAGGTGTTAATCGTTAGCTGAGCAGAAACGAAATTAAGCCTTCTTGTGGGGTTTAAGGGGCTCTGCCCCTTTTTGGAGTGCGCGTACGGCAAACCACATACTTGTGCAAAGATATTTTGCCGTACCGCTTTTTTATGGAGCGTCGTAGATACGAAATGTATCGATTTTTAGATTATACCACTAAGAGGTAAAAAAAAATTTATTATCACTTCTGAAAAAATCAATGCCGGTTAGTTGATTGGTTGTATTCACGTTTAATAATAAGTTATGTTTAAAATTTATAAATCGTTATTCATTTTATTTTATTTATTGAAAATGATGAATTTAGAAAAAAAGAGGCTAGATTATCATGGCAATTTGCTTGATCCTGCTACATTATCCTGCTTACCATTCCGCTATCTTCGCGCGTCATATTGATGCAATCCCGATTAAAATTAGTATGTAATTTTTTTTTGATTGATTTGCTACTTGGAAAAGGATAAAAGTTAATGACATCTTGTCTTTGGATGTATATACTGCGCGCGAATGACGCGATTAAGAGGGTATTTTGAACGTTATCATGGCCAATATTCGAAAATATTTGCCGCTGCAAACAGCGCAAAAAAGAATTAGAATCTACGCTATTAGAACCTTCAAGGTATCCTCCAACCCGAATAAAAACTAGATGTAGAGCCATTCCATGCTAAATTTTCGCAAGCTTAAGCAGGACTATTCCCCGTCTATTCTTAAAGAGGGCAAAATGCTTTATGATAAGGGCATGGTCGTATCAGCAAAGATCTCGAGTTTAAACCCTCGACAGGTTCATTTGAGTTGCCGCGTCATGGGCAGCTTTAACAACACTTATCAATGTGAAATTGAAATCGATCGCCATAACTCCACAACAATAGATTCCGATTGCGATTGCCCTTACAAATATGACTGCCAGCACCTTGCAGGAGTCTTATTTTATTTAGAAGCCCATGCCGATGAGATATTAGTAGCTTACTCAAAGGAAGCTAATTTTGAAAAATCCCAGAGCTTCGACGCTCAGGAAAAGGCGACTCTTTTAGAAACTTTAAAAGAGGCTGAAACAAAAGAAATTGTCCGCCGCGGCAAAAAACACCAAAAAGAATTAATTCAAGAATATATTGGCGCATCTCAAGTCCTTGGTAAATCTCCTTTTTTTCTGCCGGAAGAACAGCTTCTGCAGGATAAAGCCGAGCTGGCTGTGATTTTTTCAAATCAATCTCAGCAGGCCTCAGAATCGGCTAATAGCCCTGAAATCCAGCTTGCCCTTCGCCTTCCTTTCCGTTCTAAACCGTTAAATATCCCCAATATCAAAGAATTCCTCGATGCCGTTCACTATAGTGAAGCGCTCTACATCGGCAGTAGACGCTATTTCTTTACGTTAAACTCATTTGAATCGGAAAGTGCGCAGATTTTGAAAATGATTATGGATTATGCGCGTTACCCCGAAGTTAAGGGAGAACGCAACTTGCGCTTAGCTCAAATTGAAGCGGAAGCATTCGGCACTATCTTGGCTTGCGCCCACGATTTAGCTATGGCTCATCCTGCTTTTTCTAAACCCCGTAACGATAATGAAGCTGAACAGCCTGCTCTTCCCTGTTTCTATATTGGCAGCTTGGAAGAGCCTTTAAGGCTCTCTGGCTCTTTTGCACGTCTGCGCTTTGAATTAGAATATTTGGAGGCCCCTGCGCCGAAAATTTTGTTAAATCCTCTGGTGCTCCTCAATAGTAACGCTACCGTAACGCTGGAAGAAGCGCGCCTTTTTGAATGTGCTAAGCCCGGAATGATCCATCGCAACACCTACTATCGCTTTCAGTCCGAAATCAGAAGAAAACATTTGCGCAATCTGATCACTATCCGCGATGTGACAATTCCAGAGCCGTTATTCGGAACTTTTGTCGAAAACTCCCTTCCCGAGCTTTTACGCTTTGCTGAAGTGTCGAATCGCGATATCATCGAACGCTTTGTGACCCTTCCCTATGTAGGCCAAGTCGGCGCTGAGTGCGATATCCACTATTTGAATGGCGAGCTTGAAGCCTCTTTGCATTTCCTTTACGACAAAGTCAAGGTACCGGCTGCGACGGCAAACCTTACTTTTGACCAGATCTCACCTTTTGTAACAGGACAAGGGATCTTGGCGCGCAATCTGACTGAAGAGCAAAAAATTATCGACGATCTATTTCAAGATTTTATCTATGACTCTTCACAAGGGCTTTACAGCGCAAAGACGGATAAGAAAATTGTCGAATTCATGACCGAAGTGATTCCGCGCAATCAGCATCGCGTTAAATTTAACTGTCCGGAGAACCTTTTAGATCAATTTATTTACGACAACACAGCCTTTAAACTCAGTCTGAAAGAAACTAACCGCATCGATATGTATGAAGTCGATCTTAAGGTAGCGGGCCATTTAAATGGAGTGACCGTAGACCTTTTGTGGGAGTGCTTGCTTTCCAAAAGGGCCTTTATCGAGCTGGCGGGCAAAAAAATGCCGAAGAAAAAAGGAAATACCGAGACGAAATCCCATAAAATTCTTGTTTTAGATTTAGATAGGCTCGCTCCCGTTGTGCAAATTTTTGACGAAATCGGCCTCAATCAATTGGATGACCATAAAGAAGAACGCCCCTTGTGGAGCTTAGCTAGCATTGATGCGGCTCAATTTCAGGGCCTGCCTATCGAATTTTCCATGACAGAACGGTTGAAGCAAATCCAACAGCAGATGCTTGGGACAAGTCCGATACCGTCTAGAAATGTTCCTGACAGCATTCAAGCAAGTTTAAGGCCGTATCAAAGCGAAGGAGTGCAGTGGTTAGATCGCCTCCGTCACATGCACCTCAGCGGTATTCTTGCCGATGATATGGGCTTGGGAAAGACTCTTCAGGCTATCATCGTCATCACACAACACAAGATAGAGTATCCAAAGTCCATTTCGATTGTTGTCTGCCCCACTTCGCTTGTGTATAACTGGAAAGAGGAATTTGCTAAGTTCAATCCCAATCTTAAAGTTCTCCCCGTCGATGGCACTCCCTCTCAGCGGAAAAAGCTGCTTACGGAGATCAAAAGCTATGACATCATTATTACTTCCTATAGCCTTTTACAAAAAGACATCGATTTTTATAAAACAATTCCTTTTGGATATGCCGTTTTGGATGAAGCTCAGCACATCAAAAATAGGGGAACCCGCAACGCTAAATCTGTAAAGATGATTCAAGCTGCCCATAGACTTATCTTAACAGGTACTCCGATCGAAAATTCTTTGGATGAATTGTGGAGCCTTTTCGACTTCCTGATGCCGGGTTTATTAAGTTCTTACGACCGTTTTGTTGAAAAATACATTCGCAATCCAACTCAAAATAATGGAAAAAACTTCGAGACTCTCAAACGCAAGGTATCACCCTTTATTTTGCGGCGCATGAAAAAAGATGTTTTATCAGAGCTTCCGCCTGTGTCAGAAATCACTTACCATTGCCATCTTTCGGAGACCCAAAAAGAGCTTTATCGCTCCTATGCTCAATCCGCACGCGAAGAACTCTCGCAGCTTGTTAAAAAAGAGGGCTTTGATAGAGTCCAGATTCATGTGCTGGCGACATTGACGCGTTTAAAGCAGATTTGCTGCCATCCGGCAATATTTGCCAAAGAAAAGCCGGAGGTCGGCGATTCGTCAAAGTATGATATGTTAATGGAGTTGCTGCAGACGCTCATCGCGGGGAAACACAAAACCGTCATTTTCAGTCAATACACACGCATGCTCAATATCATGCGCGAAGATCTGCAGCAGCAGGGCATTCCTTTTGAGTATTTGGATGGCTCAAGCAAAAATCGTTTGGGCATCGTAAAGAAATTTAATGAAGATCTAGCCGTTCCTGTCTTTCTTGTTTCTTTAAAAGCCGGCGGCTCCGGCCTGAATCTTGTAGGAGCAGATACAGTAATCCATTATGATATGTGGTGGAATCCCGCTGTCGAAAATCAAGCTACCGATCGCGTTCATCGCATCGGCCAAAAAAACTCCGTGTCTTCATACAAATTAGTGACCCTTGGCACCATTGAAGAAAAAATAGTAGAACTTCAAAATCGCAAAAGAGGCTTAGTGAAAAAAGTCGTAAGCTGTGATGAGGAAGCGATTTCAAAGCTGACATGGGAAGAGGTCTTGGAGTTATTGCAAACATAATAAATTTTATAATTAATAATGATATTCTCTTTTAAAGGTATAGCATGAGTAAAAAAGCCCCATTTGGATTTTCTGCGATGCTTCAAGCAATGCATCGCAAGGTCTTTGGACAGCTCAACAAGTTTAGAGGCGTGTTTTCCAATGACATCGGCATCGACTTAGGTACTGCCAATACACTCGTTTTTGTCCGCGGCAAAGGCATCGTCTTAGCTGAACCCTCCGTCGTTGCTGTGGATTCTTTGACTAACGAAGTTTTGGCTGTCGGACACAAGGCTAAGGCTATGCTCGGTAAAACCCCTCGCAAGATCCACGCTGTCCGCCCCATGAAAGATGGGGTCATCGCCGACTTTGAGATTGCTGAAGGCATGCTCAAAGCACTAATAAAACGGGTGACTCCGGCAAGAAGTTTATTCCGGCCTAAAATTTTGATCGCTGTACCCTCCGGTATCACCGGTGTGGAAAAGCGCGCCGTCGAAGACTCCGCTTTGCATGCCGGTGCGCAAGAAGTCGTCCTTATCGAAGAACCTATGGCAGCAGCTATTGGGGTCGATTTGCCCGTGCATGAGCCATCGGCCAATATGATTATCGATATCGGCGGCGGTACAACGGAAATCGCCATCATCTCTTTAGGCGGCATTGTCGAATCAAGGTCGTTGCGCATTGCCGGAGACGAATTTGACGAATGCATCATCAACTATATGCGCAGAACGTATAATTTGATGATCGGCCCGCGCACGGCCGAAGAAATCAAAATGACCATCGGCTCAGCCTATCCTCTTGGCGGCAACGAGCTTGAAATGGAAGTCCGCGGCCGTGATCAAGTTGCCGGCTTGCCCGTCACAAAAAGAATCAATTCTGTAGAGATACGGGAATGCCTGGCAGAACCGATTCAGCAGATCATCGAAAGCGTTAAGCTGACACTCGAAAAATGCCCTCCTGAATTAGCTGCCGACCTTGTCGAAAGAGGCATGGTCATTGCCGGCGGAGGAGCTTTGATTAAAGGCCTTGATAAGGCTTTAATTAAGGAAACGGGCCTTCCTGTCATCGTAGCGCCAAATCCACTATTAGCCGTCTGTTTGGGTACCGGCAAAGCTTTAGAGTATCTTGATAAGTTTAAGAGACGAAAAGCCCTTTAAGCCATGCTTTAGTAGCAGCAATTCTTGCTTGGAGACAGACTTTCTATGCAATTTAATATTCCTTTGGAATCTTGGACAAAAAATCAAAAGTTGATTTCCTGGATTCGTGAATCAGCGGATTTATGCCAGCCCGGTCAAATTTGGCTTTGCGACGGCACTGAAAAAGAATACGAGTTAATGTGCCAAACGATGCTTCAAACAGGCATGATGACGAAACTTAGTGAACAAATCCGTCCGAATAGCTACCTATGCCGTTCAAGCCCGGAGGACGTGGCCAGGGTCGAAGATCGCACATTCATCTGCTCCCAGAAAAAAGAAGATGCCGGCCCTACAAATCACTGGAGAGATCCCAAGGAGATGACTGCGACACTCACAAAGCTTTTCCAAGGCTCGATGCGTGGCAGAACCATGTATGTCATTCCTTATAGCATGGGACCTCTCGGATCCAACATCGCCCATATCGGCGTAGAAATTACCGATTCGCCCTATGTTGTTTGCAACATGCGACTCATGACTCGCATGGGAAAAAAAGTCCTGGATGTCTTAAAAGAAGATGATTTTGTTCCCGGCCTTCATTCCGTTGGAATGCCTTTAGAGCCAGGCCAAAAAGACATTGCGTGGCCATGTAACGCCACAGAAAAATATATTGTTCATTTTCCGGACACGCGCACGATCTGGTCCTATGGCAGCGGCTACGGCGGCAACGCCTTGCTTGGAAAAAAATGCTTTGCCCTGCGTATTGCCTCAGTGATGGCCCGCGATGAAGGCTGGCTCGCTGAGCATATGCTTATCTTGGGAATTACTAACCCGGAGGGAGAAAAAAAGTATATTGCAGCGGCCTTTCCAAGCGCTTGCGGCAAAACAAACTTAGCTATGTTGACTCCTACCCTGCCCGGATGGAAAGTCGAAACTGTCGGTGACGATATAGCTTGGATGAAATTCGGCAGCGATGGACGGCTTTATGCGATTAATCCGGAAGCAGGTTTTTTTGGAGTGGCTCCGGGAACCTCGATGAAGTCAAATCCCAATGCCATGCAATCAATATCTCGCAATGCAATTTTTACCAATGTTGCTTTAACAGATGAAGGCGATGTTTGGTGGGAAGGAATGACTGAGAAGCCGCCTGCACATCTGATCAACTGGAAAAATCACGATTGGACGCCCGAGTCATCAGAAAAAGCCGCCCATCCTAACGCCCGCTTTACAGCACAAGCTTCGCAATGTCCCGTCATCGATAAAGCCTGGGAAGACCCCAAAGGCGTGCCCATATCGGCGATATTATTTGGTGGAAGGCGATCATCTGTTGTGCCGCTTGTCTTTGAAGCGTTTAATTGGCAGCATGGCACATTCTTAGGAGCCGGCGTATCGTCGGAGACAACAGCGGCAGCAGCCGGAGAACTTGGGAAGCTGCGCCACGATCCTTTTGCGATGCTTCCTTTTTGCGGATACAATATGGGGGATTATTTTGCACATTGGCTGAAAATGGGAAAAGAATTTTCAGCGGATAAATTGCCCCGCATCTACTACGTCAATTGGTTTAGAAAAAGTGCTGAAGGCAAATGGCTCTGGCCGGGTTTTGGTGAAAACAGCCGCGTCTTAAAATGGGTTTTTGAGAGAACATCAGGGATTGATCATGGCACGAAAACTCCTTTAGGCTATGTCCCCGCAGAAGGTGCTCTGGATGTATCGGGTTTGAATATCTCCAAGGAAGCTTTGCAGCAGCTGTTTCATATCGACAAAAAGGAGTGGAGGCATGAGTGTGAAGAATTAAATAATTATTTCACTCTTTTTGGCTCTAAATTGCCTGAAGGCATTTCACAAGAACTAAAAGCGCTTCAAGATAGGCTCGAAACATAAACAATGCAAAATCCGCATCTAGACCAAGTCAAACGTCTTTCGCGCGCCTTAATTGTCAGCGGCGCATTTAATATTGTTTTAATCTGTTTTTTCTTCTATTGGATCGTAAGTGAACGTCCTCCTACGCCCTATTTTGAATCTAAACCGGCGGAAAAACGAGAGCAGCAAGTTCCTTTGGCTATAGACCGCACCAATAGCGAAATCATCATAAGCTTCAAAGCACTATCTAAAGAACAGCTTCTCGCAAAGTTAGCACATACTCAATTAGTGGAAAATGGATACACTCAGCGCGATCTAGCCTTGGGATGTCTAGTAGCGTTTCATCATTTTGATTTGTCAAGGGCGTTGCAAGGTCTGCCCTTAAGCGAGCAGCAGCGTCCCATTGCCTTTGGAGTAATGCAAGATGGCAAACCTGCAGAAATTATTGTCTACCCGGGTTTATCAGATCAACATTACCAACTTGTCATGCAATTTGTCGATACAGAGCGATGGCCGCTGACGAGCAAAGGACTCTTTTTGACCCTTAAACACCATCAAGGAGAACCAGAGACTTCTCTCTACGATGCCTTTTTTTTGACGCCTGAGTTCCTCGCGGTGGAAACATTATTTAATCGATCGGAAATAAGCGTCGATAAACAACAGCTGCTAAATGTATTGAAAGATGGAGAGTGGCACACTCTTTCGGCTTTTGTCGAACAACAGCGCATTTCAAATGATCTTTCCTCTGCCCGGCGGCAAAGGTTTCTTTTAGACTACATTCAAACGGGTTCCAAAGCTGCAGCATCCCTCTTATTAAAAATTGATCCTGAATTTGCTGCAAAAAAAATTGATGATGAACATGTGTTGATGATATTAAAAGTACTGTCTGAAAAATCTCCCGAAGCGCAAAAATTTGCTACTGAATTATTAACAAGTCCTAGAAGCGATGCTGTCTGGAAGATGGCTTCTAATCGCCTTTATGAGTATGCCGGAGAGCCTAGCCCAGAAAAATTCCAGCATCATGCTGCTTTGAAACGCTTTGTTCCCCAAAACACTCTTATTAAGCAGCCGCCTGTAAATGTCTTTAAAGCAGCCCCTGTCAACATAACCAAGCCGGCGCCCCAGGCTTTAGTCAAGCAATCCTTAAATCAGCGTCCCCCAAATAAAATTGCTCAAAATATGCCCCGTAAAAAAGAAAGACTCTATGTCGTCCAAGAGGGAGATTCTCTTTGGAAAATATCCCGCCGCTTTAATATCGATGTCGAAATAGTCAAAAAATATAACCAACTCAACTCGGATTTTTTAAAACCGGGAACCACGCTGAAGCTGCCGCTGTAAGAAAACGCTAAATGCTAAATGATGAACTGAAAAAAACACGGTAGTCAGTAGTCGGTAGCCAGTAGAAAGTCAGAAAGTCAGAAAGTCAGGAAGTCAGGAAGTCAGAATCCAGAATCCAGAATCCAGAATTCAGAATGAGCGGCAGAAGACAAAATTCAGAATGAAGTCAGGAAGTCAGAATCCAGAAGGACGCGTTACCGCATAAATCTATTCCCCATTCGGGGAATGCGTTGGTAGCCTCGGGTTTCAACCCGAGGTATATGCAAAAGGGCATTGTGCCCCGTAGGGTCACAAGAAAATGAGTCGAAACCGAATGTTTTTTTCTCAGCGCATATCTTGCGGCTCTAACGAGACGCAACTCTTTTTTTGCGATACACCTCGGGTTGAAAACCCGAGGCTACCAACGCATTCCCCGAATGGGGAATAGATTTATGCGATAAGAGCCTACTGGCTTCCTGGCTTCATTCTGAATTCTGGATTCTGGATTCTGACTTCCTACTGGCTACCGAATTCTGTTCTCTGCCGCTCATTCTGAATTCTGGATTCTGGATTCTGACTTCCTGACTTCCTGACTTTCTACTGGCTACTGACTACCGTTTTTTTTTCAGTTCATCATTTAGCATTTAGCGTTTAGCGTTTAGCATTTCTTTCTTGACTCACGATCAATAATCGATTATGACAAAACAGCAGTGTTTCTTTCATCCTTCATTCGCAAGGTGCTTCTATGAAACAAAAGCTTTCCCTCAAAGATCTCGATCTCTTCGGCAAAAAAGTTCTTATGCGTGTCGACTTTAACGTCCCCTTAGATAAAAACGGCAATATCACCGATGATATGCGCATCCGCGCGTCGCTGCCTTCAATTAATTACGTTCTGGATCATGGGGGAGCGGCAATTTTGATGAGCCACCTTGGCCGCCCAAAGGAAAAAAGAACACCGGAGTTTTCACTGGCGCCTTGTGCAAAAAGATTGTCTGAATTGTTAGGCAAAGAAGTGATCATGGCTTCAGACTGCATTGGACCTGAGGTTGAACAGCTCGCCAAAATCCTAAAGCCAGGCCAGGTGCTGATGCTCGAAAACTTGCGGTTTCACCGTGGTGAAGAGCATCCTGAAGATGATCCTTCCTTTGCTAAGAAGTTAGCTGGTTTAGGCGATCTCTATGTCAATGATGCCTTTGGCACAGCTCACCGCGCTCATGCCTCCACGGCCGAGATTGCTAAATATTTTCCTCATCAGGCTGCAGCAGGCTTTTTATTGGAAAAAGAGATTCAGTTCCTAGGGGACACCCTCTTGCAGCCTAAAAGACCTTTTTATGCCATTATTGGCGGTGCGAAAATATCTACTAAGCTGGGAGTTCTTAAGACATTAATGAAAAAAGCCGATGCCTTGCTTATTGGCGGAGGCATGGCCTATACGTTTTTTAAAGCACAAGGTTTCGAAATTGGCGATTCCATTCATGAAGATGATCTCCTAAAACAAGCGCAAGAAATTCTTGAAGAATCCCGCCGATCGCATTTTAATTTATTGTTGCCGGAGGATACCGTTGCGGCTGATAAACTTGCTAAAGATGCTCAAGTTCAAGTCGTTGATGCCACCACAGGTATTCCAACAGGGTTCCAAGGCGTCGATATAGGTCCAAAAACCATTAAACGCTACACACATCTTTTGCAAGACGCTGCCACAGTCTTATGGAATGGACCCTTAGGTGTTTTTGAGATTGAACCTTTTGCAAAAGGGACTATTGCCATTGCCGAAGTATTAGCAGGTCTTTCTGCTACTACGATAGTAGGCGGCGGCGATTCGATCGCAGCAGTGGAATCTGCAGGCGTTGCCGGTCGCATCACGCATCTTTCTACGGGAGGAGGAGCTGCCTTAGAATATATCGAATATGGAACTTTGCCCGGTATTGAAGCCTTATCGGACAAATAGACTAAGGAGATTTACAAAAGAAGTTATTGCGAAAATTTCATGCGTTTGTTATATTATCTGGGATTTTAGAGATGATTTGTTGAATCGTACTAAAAAAAACTTAGCGATTCGTACGGCATTAGCCTGAGACAACATCTTTGAACCTAGGAGACAAAGTTTGAGGCGTATGTCCGATCTTATATCTCAACTTGCGACCGAATTTATTACTGCACCACCCTTTTTTTTAAAATTTTTCCAAAGCTATTCGTTGAATAACTCCCCTAGAGGGAGTTTTTTTTTATCTTTAATTTTCCTTAACTTAAAGGTTTTGCATGTCAGACTCTATCATGCGTAATGACGAATTTAGCCGCTGGAGAGCTTTTTTTTGGCCTGTTCATCAGCATGAGTTAAAAAAGCTGCTTCCAATGCTTGCCTTATTCTTCCTGGTGTCATTAGATTATAATATCTTGCGCACCATGAAAGATACTCTGGTCGTCACGGCAAAGTCTTCCGGGGCTGAAGTGATTCCCTTTATCAAAGTCTGGGTGATGTTTCCTTCCGCTATTTTGATGACCTTTATTTTTACTCGGCTTTCCAATCGCTTCGCCCGTGAAACAGTGTTTTATCTTATGCTTTCCATCTTTTTAGCTTTTTTTGCTATTTTTACTTTCATACTATACCCGGCTCGCGATCTCCTTCATCCTCATGCCACTGCCGATGCTCTTCAAGCTTATTTAGCCACGGGCTGGAAAGGCCCTATCGCTCTCTTTCGCAACTGGACTTTTACGAGCTTCTACGTCATGGCAGAGCTTTGGAGCAGCGTGATTTTATCGCTCCTATTTTGGGGTTTTGCCAATCAAATTACTCGCATAGGAGAAGCTAAGCGTTTTTATGGACTATTCGGCATCGGAGCAAACCTTTCTGGAGTTGCTGCCGGACAACTCTCTGCTTTCTTCTGCTGCCTGGCTTATAATCCAAGTTTGCCTTTCGGTTCTGATGCCTGGGAACAGTCGATGATCATGCTCGTTTCGTTGATCATTGTCGTAGGCGTTGGAATCATCGCCGTTTTTCGTTGGTTGAACACAAGAGTCTTAACAGATTCACTTTATAACGACAATGCATCCCAAGGGGAAACTCATGAAGCTGCCGGCAAAGTCAAAGGCAAGCTCTCTATGCGCGCTAGCATCGCTTTCCTTTTTCGATCAAAGTATCTTATCTGCCTCGCTCTTATTGTCGTTTCTTATAACCTCGTCATCAATCTCGTCGAAGTGGTATGGAAGCATCAAGTGAAAGAACTCTACCCCACTCCTAGCGCCTTTAATTTTTATATGAGCGAAGTCGCCACTATCACCGGCATTATAGCCACTTTAGCCGCCCTTCTTATCTCCGGAAATAGTATTCGCAAATGCGGCTGGACCTTTACCGCTATGCTGACTCCGGCGATAATTTTTATTACCAGCATCGGTTTTTTCGGCTTTTTCTTCCTTAAAGAGTATCAATCCGATGCCGCTCTTGCCATCCTAGGAACAGCTCCACTTACCCTTGTGGTATTCTTTGGTTCGGCGCAAAATATTTTAAGCCGGGGAGCGAAATATTCTGTCTTCGATGCGACCAAAGAAATGGCTTTTGTTCCTCTCAATGCAGAAAGCCAGATCAAGGGTAAAGCCGTCATCGATGGGGTCTGCTCGCGCATGGGCAAGTCGGGAGGTTCGTTGGTGCATCAAACTTTGCTTCTTAGCTTATCGTCGATTACCGCCAGTGCCCCCTATGTTGCTGCTTTTCTCTTAGGCATCATTGGGCTTTGGTTGGTGGCTACACACCTTTTAGGGAAAAAATTCACGGAGCTTACTACTCCTCCAGAGGCTGT
>JABDEI010000008.1 GCA_013287145.1 Chlamydiota bacterium | reverse complement strand
GGAATTGATAATGATCGTAGGTTTAGCGTGTTTTTGAAGAGTTTTTGCTGTGTTGACAGCGCACCAGTCGAATTCCACTGATGATCCAATGCAATAAGGTCCTGAGCCCAGCACGATCATTGGGGGCTCGTTTGAAGGTGCAAGATCATGATGTGTCCCATGATAGGTCGTGTAGAGGTAGTTGGTCTCGGCGCTGAATTCACCGGCGAGGGTGTCGATTTGTTTGATGACTGGAGTTATTCCATTGTTAAGGCGCATTGTGCGGATAGACTCTTCATCGATTTTTTTAGTTTTTGCGATAGCCATATCGGAAAATCCCATCTGTTTAGCCTGTCGTACAAGAGAAGGGGTAAGTTCGTGGGCTGAAAGATGGGATTCAAAAGATGCAATGGTTTGGATGTGGTTTAAAAACCATTTATCGATATGTGAAAGTTGATGAGCCTGATCTATTGATCCGCCATTTTTAAAATATTGATAAAGAGCAAAAAGACGGCGATCTGTGGCCTGTTTGATCTCTTGTTCTGGTTTTTGGATCATAAAGGGATAGTTTTGTAAACCATTAGCGCCGATATTTAGCATCCGTATGGCTTTTTGAAGGGCTTCAGGGAAGGATCTGCCTATAGCCATGACTTCGCCCACACTTTTCATTTCGGAGCCAATATTTCGGTCTGCTGATTTGAGCTTATGAATATCCCAACGGGGTATTTTAACAACTAAGTAATCTAAAGCAGGTTCAAAAAAAGCCGTTGTTTTTTTTGTGACAGCATTTTGAATTTCATCAAGGCGTTTGCCTAAAGAAAGCTTTGTAGCTACAAAGGCCAAGGGATATCCTGTGGCTTTTGAAGCTAAAGCGCTGGATCTGGATAAGCGGGCATTGACTTCAATGACGCGATATTCACTGTTATGTGGATTTAACGCATATTGGATATTGCACTCGCCGATGATGCCGATGTGTTGTGCTGTTTTTATGGCTACTTCACGCAGCATATGATATTCTTGATTCGTCAATGTTTGCGAAGGAGCCACGACGATGCTTTCTCCGGTGTGTATGCCCATAGGATCAAGGTTTTCCATATTGCATACAGTGATCGTGTTGTTGTCTTTGTCTCGTACGATTTCGTATTCAATCTCTTTCCAGCCGCTTAGGTATTCTTCAATGAGAATTTGCGAAACCGTATTAAGGACTTCGGCAGCTTTATTACGCAGTTCTTCTTCGGAATTAATCTTTCCTGATCCAAGGCCTCCTAAAGAAAAACCCGAGCGCATCATGATAGGATAGCCAATTTGACGAGCCGCTTGAATTGCATCTTTTACATTAGTTGCAGACAGGCTTTTTGCGGTTTTGATGCCGATGCTATCAAGCGCTTGTTTAAAGAGTTCTCTATCTTCGGTTAGTCGGATTGCTTGTGTTGAAGTGCCAAGGACAGCAACATTATGTTTTGCTAAGATGCCTTCTTCGTCGAGTTTCAAGCCAAGATTTAATGCCGTTTGACCGCCAACGCTTAGCAAGATAGCATGTGGTTTTTCTTTTTCGATGATGCGTTCGACGCAAGTTACATTGAGAGGCTGAAGATATACTTCATCAGCCATTTCATGGTCTGTTTGTACTGTTGCGATGTTGGGATTGACCAAAATAGTGTACAAGCCTTCTTCTTTTAGGGCTTTGATGGCTTGTGAACCTGAGTAATCAAATTCACCGGCTTGTCCTATGCGCAAGCCTCCTGAACCTAAGATTAGAACCTTTTTTTTCATATAAGATACTGGTAAAATTTATTGAATAACCATTGCGTGTCTGTAGGCCCTGGTGTTGCCTCCGGATGGAATTGCACAGCGAAAAAAGGCTTTGTTTTATGTTCTATGCCTTCGACGGAGCCATCATTTAAGTTTTTATATGACACCCGCCAGCTATGGGGAAGAGAAGCTTCATCAATTGCATATCCATGATTTTGACTTGTGATATAGCAACGTTTAGTTTCTAACTCCAGGCATGGCTGATTCTGGCCCCGATGTCCGTAGGGAAGTTTGTATGTTTTTGCCTGTGCCGCTAAAGCCATTAACTGTGCCCCTAGGCAGATCCCGAATATGGGCTTTTCTTGAGAAAGGGCTTTTTTTAGGATTTTGATTGTTTCTTCACAAGCGATAGGATCGCCAGGGCCATTTGAGATAAAGACACCGTCGTAAGCCTCTTTTTCAGTGTAATCGTAATCGTGCGGAACGCGTATTAATGTGAGGGGCAATTGTGATAAGATTCGGATGATGTTTTCTTTAATACCGCAGTCCACAATGATGATCGCCTTATTTTTTATTTGAGTACTGTCGTTATAGATGATTTTTTTTCTTGTGGAAACAGTTGATACCAAGGATGAGTGATTAGAAGAAAATAAGTATTTTGCTTTTTTTTCTCCGGTGATGGCTCCTTGCAAAGTGCCCGAGTTGCGTAATAGCTTAGTCAAAGCTCTTGTGTCTACACCCATGAGGACGGGAATTTTCTGCATGCGAAGCCAATCTAAAAGGGATTGCAAACTGCTATAATGGCTCGTGTGAGAGCAGGCTTCGCTGATGATGACGCCCTTAGCATGGATTTTTGTGGATTCCCAGTTGTCTGAGGAAGCAACTCCATAGTTGCCGATTAAAGGATAAGTAAAAGTAAGAATTTGTCCAGCGTAAGAAGGATCTGTCAATGATTCGGGATATCCTGTCATCCCTGTAGTAAAAACAACTTCGCCATAAAAAGTTCCTTGCTGTTCCGGTGGGGCTACTCCATCGAAAATAGCGCCATTTTCCAAGACTAACCATGAGGGCTGTGTGTGCTGCAAGATAAAGCCTCTATAAATACTTATTTTTTGGAAAGTTAGAATACAAAATTTTAGATTAAAGGAAAGAAAATCATTCAAAAAATGACTAAGGATCTAGGAAGATAATTTTTTATCGATGGCGATAGAGCAGTAGCTTATCATGATGGGAATGAGTATAAGGGAAAATCTAGCTCCAGTCATTACAGGAAGGTATGTGGTCCAACAGGCCCATACTAGAAGAACAGGCAAAGTGCGTAAGTCGAATAATCCCCATGCTGTCAGCGTCCAATAAGTTGCATATAAAAATAAAATGAGCAGGGCTGATTGCAAGACAATTAAAAGCGGCCACATGATTTGGTTTGTTCCGAGAAACCAAAAACCCCATGCGTCGAATGTAAGTTTTTTCAGAAAAAAAAGGGGATTTTCCTGATAGGCTGCAAAGCTATTGTGAAATAATTGCTTCTCTAAAGCGAGTTCGTACATCCAACGCGGTGTTTCTGCATTTTGCATCTTATCGATATTAGCTTCGTAAGGAAGTACAAAGTTTCGATAACTTGTATTCCAAAGTTCATTCAAAGGAACTGTGTTGAAATAAGCATACACCCCATCTCCAATGCGTAGATTGTATCCGAACAATGTTTGTACCGGAATGAAAGTATGGGTTAGCTTCCAGTTGCGATAAGTCCAGGGAGAAATGACTAATAGAATTAAAACAAGAATTAATAGAGCGTTTTTTTTTCTTTCAGGATTTTTTTGAAGCAGGAAAATTAAGGGAATGATGAATAAGAATGGCAGAAAAACTTGCTTGTTCAAGATAAGGATACCGATAAGAACTCCGATTAGCAAACACCCTTTGAATGAGTAGAAGAGAGCTTGTTGTACAAGGAGATAAGCCAACCATGTTATGAGAAACATAGAGAGTGTTTCGGTATAGAGCCTTGGAATGAACCACAGCAAATAAGGATGTATTGCACAGATGGCAGCGGCTATCCAAGCTGCTTTTTTCGAAGCCAGTGTTCTCACGAAAAAATAGACCAAGCAGCATGTCAGGGCAAATAATATAATATGAATGATTTGCATGGCATGAAGCCAAAAGCTTCCAGTTAACCAGATTGTGAATGCGATTATTGTAGGATAGATAGGTCCGCGATAAATGGAAGGTTGTGGATTGGGATAAAATGAAAGCGTTCCAAAATGGTAGAGTCCTTTACCTAATGTTCCCCATCCATCGATGTCAAGTGGAACATTCAACGATTTGCTTATCAAAGGATAGAAAAGAAAGCAGAAGATTGTGGAAGTAGTAATTGCTAAACTAAAAATTGCAATCAAAGTTTTGTAATGACGAATATTCATGTCTTCTCTATACCAAAACTTCACTTATCCTGACGTTATACCGAACGTGACTCAAAAATTGGCACTCCACAAATGCCAATTTTGGAGTCACGTTCGGTATAATATTGTTGTGGAATATTAACAAGGGCTGATTTGTTCATTTTTATAGGACATTTTCATGAAAATCAAAACGAAAAATTTTACAGGAACTAGATCTCTTACTGCAAATCCAAGATTTCCAACAAAAACAAATAGTTATCGCAATTTTTCCTATCTATCTGACAATAAGATTAGACATTTTCCTTCAGAAAAAAAAATTAAAGAATATTTGTTAGATCATCCTTTAACGAACGATGAGTTTAGCAAAACGTATCTTGTTGAAAAAACCTCTAGATTTTTTGCGGATAAACCTAAAACTTTAAAAGGGGTAAAAGAAGATGTTGGAAATGCAATCTACGAACTTAAGGGAGATGCAAAGTTTTTAAAAGAATGCCCTCAATTTAAGGGACTCTTAGCGGGTGTTATAAAAAATTATTTTACAATAGCTTTGCAGGATTGTTTGCAAAACAAACACCACGTATTGGAAAAGAGCTCGATCGTTGGAACCTTTAAAAAGCCTTCTTAGCTTGCATTGTGGCTCCGCAATTAAACAAGCTGAAAAGCTTGCATAAGATCATGGCCTTCATAGTGATGTTTTGCATAAGGTTTGACTTTTTCATCGCCATTGACAGAAACAGTATGCTGCAAATTTTGAAATAACGGCACATCAGTCATAGAATCCCCAAAAGCTGCCGAAGCTTGGAAGTCAATATCCAACTTAGCGCATAGGTGCTTGGCAAATACAGGTTTGTCCTCAGGTTTTAATATTTTTTCGATATGCAGACTGCCTTTAGCAAGATTGTGCATTTGTGAAGAAAAAATGTAGTTAAAGCCATAGTCGTAGAATAAATTAGCAAAGAAATGAGGCGAAGAGGTTATCAGGCAGGAAACATCGCCTTTGGCAGAGATGTGTGTAAGCACTTCAGAAATATTATGAATTTTTGGAGAGGCATGGAAGGCTTTTAGCACGATATGATAAGGCAATTTCCCCCAAAGTTTATGAACCGTCGTAGCAAAATGGTTGCTGTCGATCTGTTTTTCTTTATAGTGCGCTTCTAGCGTTTGGAGCTCTTTGGTGTGGCCGGTAATTTTTGAAATTTCAAGACTGGCTGTTGTTTTTGGCAGCAGAGTGCCATCCATATCAAAAATATAAAGACGTGGTTTTTTTTTTGCTGCATGTTTCATATGCCGTGATCATACGTTATTGTAGTTTAATTTGCCACCGTCTATTCTAACACATTTTTACCACAGAGATCACAGAGAAGACAGGGAGGAAGAAAGGTGCAGGCGAAAGGATGAAATTATTTTCTTGCCCTTTTCTCAACCCTTCGCCTTCATCCTTCATCTTTTATTCTTCCTCCCTGTCTTCTCTGTGCCTCTGTGGTAAAAAATTATTAAACGAACTTTGGGAACCCAGCTATGAAAGAAAAAATCGGTGTTTTGCTTGTCAATTTAGGAACTCCTGATTCTCCTAAGCCCAAAGATGTCTTTCGCTATCTTAATGAATTTCTTACCGATGGCCGTGTCATCGACAACTCTTGGCTAATGCGTCAGATGCTTGTTCGGGGCTTGATTGTGCCTTTGCGATTTCGAAACTCTGCCCGTTCCTATTCTGCCATTTGGACTAAAGAGGGCTCTCCCTTGATGGTCTATGGCCGCAAAGTGCAGCTTGGGTTGCAACACGCTTTAGGCGATAGCTTTATCGTTGAACTTGCTATGCGTTATCAAAACCCTCCTATCAAACAAAGACTTGATCACTTGCGCCAGGCTCAAGTGGAAAAACTCATCATTTTGCCGCTCTTTCCACAATATGCTTCTGCGACAACGGGATCGGTGCATCAAAAAGTCATGGAAATTGTCAGCAAATGGGATGTTGTTCCGCAAATTACGTTCATCAACAGTTTCGCAACCCATCCCAAAATGATCGACGCTTTTTGCGCTCAGGTAAGCCAACATCGCCTTGATGATTATGACCATCTTGTCTTCAGCTTTCATGGTCTGCCGCAAAAGCATCTGACAAAAATCGATAAACACCAAAGGTGTTTCAAAACGCAAGGATGCTGTGAAAAAGTTTGCGATGAAAATAAAAATTGCTATTCAGCGCAGTGCTATGCCACAGCCCATGCTATTGTCAAACAACTGAATATTACCCCTGAAAAATATACGGTTTGTTTTCAGTCGCGCTTAGGAAGTGACCCTTGGCTGCAGCCTTATACTACTAAGATGCTGCAAGAGCTTTGTTCTCAAGGAAAAAAACGCATTCTTGTCATGTGTCCGGCCTTCGTCTGCGATTGCTTGGAGACTATCTACGAAGTTAGGGAAGAATATGCCCAAGAATTTAAACATCTTGGCGGAGAAAAGCTCGACTTAGTCGATGGCTTGAATGATCATCCCATCTGGATTGAAGCTTTACAAGCTATTGTCGAAAAGCACGCGGGATAATTTATGCACTGGCGCCTTTTTCCATGCCGAATAATTTATGCAGAGTTTCGCGAGTGTTTTCAAAATCCCTATGGCAGATGCCCTTGATTCCCAGAGAATTTGCTACTTCGACAAAGAGAGGGCGGTCTTCGATATAAGCGACTTTCTTAGGGGCTACCTGAGCCACATCTAAGGCTAAGCGATAGATTCCAATATCGGGTTTGCGCATGTTCGCAAAACAGGAGACAATGAAGAAATCGACAAATTCCGATAGCTTAAAAGTTTTGATCCGATGTTCAGTCAATTCGCGTCCTTCATTGCTGACAACGGCAACTTTCAAGTCATGTTGTGTTTTGAGGTTTCGGATTAGATCGATCATCTCTTGATGGGGCTTAGAACATGAATACATGAATTCTATGAATTTTTCGATTGTGAATGCACGCGGCTGGTAAAATACAGTGCGCTTTAGATATTCTTCTAAACTGAGCTTCCCTACTTCGTAAGTATCAAAAGTCAAATGATGGCGCTCATCCATCTCAGAATAGTTAAGCTTAAAAGTCTCTGCAGCTAGCTTGCGCGCTTCTCTATCCCATCCATTCGTGAGAAGGACTCCTCCAACATCAACAAACAAAGTTGTTATCGGATTCACAGATGTCATAATTTGTCTCCTTTTAAGCTTGACTGAGCACTAAGGCCGCGGCTCCAACGACCCCGGCATCAGTAGTTAAATAGGCATTAACGATTTTTAAGGATGCGCATGCCGCTCCCAGGGCTCGACGCCTAACTCCAGTGTCGATGCGTTCTATTAATTCAGGTAGGCTTTTCAAAATTCCACCCCCCAAAATAATGCGAACGGGATTGAAAGCATTGATAAGGTTGGCGATGCCGACAATAAGGGCGTGCGTGACTTCATCGATGATCAACCGAGCTAAAGCATCGCCTTCATGGTAGGCTTGTGCCACAACTTTTGCCGTGATATTATCTATGTGGCCGTCTACCAATTTTAAAATCAGCTTGCCGGCCTGGGCGTCTTCTTTTACGATCTCCTTGGCACGCGCTGCTATCGCCCAGCCGCCTGCAAGAGCTTCTAAACATCCGGTGCTTCCGCATGTGCAAGGAGGACCATATAAATCGACGGTCATATGCCCTACTTCGCCGGCGGTATTGCTTCCACCTGTAAGCAGCTTGCCACCGCTGATAATGCCGCTGCCAATGCCTGTCCCCACAAAAAGACAGATGAGGTCATTGCAGCCTCTGCCAGCTCCATACAGCCACTCTCCTAAGGTCGCAGCCCTCACATCATTGGTGATGGAAATGGGTAACTTTAAGGCATCGGATAGGGCTTGCTTAAGGGGGACTTCATGCCACTGCAGATTGGGCGCAAAATGTACCACGCCGCTTTCGGCATCGATTTGGCCTGCAATGCCGAGCCCTACCCCTTTTATTGGCTGGCTGGTATTTTGTTGAAGATTTCTTACTAACTCAATGATTTGGCTAACGACGGCTTTATCGCCTCCCTTGACATCTGTGGGGACGCTATGCCTTTTATGAATTGCTCCAAAAGCATCCACTAAAGCTACTTCTAGCTTAGTTCCTCCTAGATCGACGCCGATAGCCAATTTGTCGTCCATTTTTTCCTTATCGTTTAGGGTGCCTCTGCCACATATTTTGGATAGATGCGCTGGCCATTGAGTGCATTCCAGTAACTTGTCAGTATGGAGCCGTCGGGGTTAAGCACCTCGATGCTGTACACCGGAAGAAATACTTCGGAGGTGTTGCGAATGGTGAAATCATGGCCAAAGGCTGCCTGTGCTGTTTTTTCAATTTGAGAGCGGCTGAAACTTTTGGCAATGCGCTGGGCATGATTGTATGGCTTAGTCACCAGCCATTGTGTAATTTTAGTTTGCGGTGTGACTAAAAATTTGGGATTTTGAAGATGAAGTAATAACTCATTGCCTTTTTGAAGGATCAGATGTTTTTGCTTGGCGTTATTGACCCACTCATTAAGAGTTTCATATTCTAAGTTAAGATCTTTCATGAGCTGCTCTTGGGAAAGCTTTCCGCCATTTTTGGCAAGGGCGTTTAAGATTTTGAAATCTTCATGTGTGGCTCCAGCGGCAATGGCGTCTTCAAAACCGTGCGTTTTTTCCCAGTTTTCGGTATTTAAAACCATTTCTCCATCAACCATGCTCCATAAAATGACTCCTTCGCGAGTCTTTTTATCTGGCTGCATGTACTTGACTTCCATCAAAAGATAAGGATAGAACTTAAGAGAGGGTTCTTGAAAGCTATGCTGGGAGTCAGCAATGAGTTCTTGCCGGTGGGTATCCATGATTTGGTCAGGAGTGTACCGAGCTTCTAATGTCACAAATTCGCCGTTTTCGACGTAATTTCCGATCACATCATAAAAAGATTGATTATCTGTCAGCCACCAAGCGCCAATTCCAAGGGCGCAAATTAAAATAAAAGCAATTACCCAACGCATTTTCTTATGCTCCGTTCTGAAGATTATAGCCCTTGTTTATTGCCGATTCCTCGCTAGAAATCAAGGGTTTTCTTCTATAAGAACACAAGTTATGATGGCTTTTAAGGTCCTTGTTACAAGAGATATTAAAAAAATACCAAAAAAGAAAAGCTGCAAAGGATTGCAGCTTTTTAACACTGAGATGATTTTTTTAAACTTTATCGATGGTGTGATTGATTTTATTTTGACGGGGATTTGGATTAACTTGTTTTTTTCATCTTAAGGTAGCTAGGGCGTCCCGCCCTGATGCAGGCCGAGACGGCCTGACTACCTTTTTATAAAAAATAGTTAAACCTTATTGAGGCGATGGCCGACTTTCTTTTGACGCACCTTATTGCTTACTTTTTTTCGATCTGTCTGCAGCTGAGCATTGAGAACTTCTTGATCATGAATCTCTTTGTCGAGTTCTTCTTTTTTAACAATCTCATGCTGAACATCTGCATCAACTGGATCTTCTTCCAGTCCTTTTGCAGCGGCTGCATCAAGGTTGGCAGGATTGAAAGGATTGGGATTACTTGAATTATAGTTATTGAAGAAATTTAATGAACTCATAATCATACCTCACAGTATGCTTTATATATTAGTTATTATATCAAAAAAATATTTTAATTACAACTTGGCTTTTACATCATCACAATCTTGTAAATATCAAAATTTGTCCCTATAATATAAATAATGCTGATGAGGTTTTTATGAATTTTGATGTTAGCCCTGCAGATTTTCAGAATTCGCTTAATAATTTAAAAGTTTGCCTAAACGGCATTTCCAGAGTTGACATCCGCTCTGTCGACGGAAAAACAAAACTGATTGGCAAAAATTCCGTTCAAGCGTTCTTTAAAATTGTGCGCGATTTAGTTACCCAAGTCTTTGGCGTTTCTTCCTATACCAAGGCCAACGAAAACCGACGCAATGCCATCGAATCCCTACTCGATTCTTGATAACGTCCCAGCAGAAGGTGGCATTATAAGCGGCTTTGTCTTCAAACCGCTAAAGCGGTTAATTGCCGCAACAGCGGCTACAGAAGTTAGCCGTGGTGTGAGCGAAGGCGAACCCACGGTTTATTGTAGAAAAGACCAGGAGCCACGGTCAGTGGCGACACACAGACGTGGATTATCGATACATTTGCAATTAGACAGTGACGCCACTGTCGTGGCTTTTATTTTTTAAACATGTTTTTCCGGGGGTTCCTTTCGTCACCCCCGGCTAACTTCTGTAGCCGCTGTTGCGGCAATTTTACCGCTTATCGCTTACTCTTTCATGGAGAGCAAGAACTCGACGTTGCTGTTGGTCTTTTTAAGGCGACCGAGCAGCAAGTTCATGGCATCGACGGCAGCTAAGTCGGCGACAGCTTGACGCAATAGGTAGATCTTCTCGAGTTCGTTGGGGTGGTAGAGGAGCTCCTCTTTTCTGGTGCCGCTCTTGATCAGATCGATGGATGGATAGATACGACGGTCGGAGAGGCGTCTATCCAAGACCAGTTCCATGTTGCCGGTACCTTTGAATTCTTCAAAGATGACCTCATCCATGCGCGAGCCTGTGTCAATCAAGGCTGTAGCGATGATTGTCAGGGAGCCGCCCTGTTCGATGTTACGAGCAGCGCCGAAGAAGCGTTTGGGCTTATGCAGAGCGTTCGCGTCGATACCGCCGGTAAGGATTTTGCCTGAGTGCGGTTGAATAGTGTTATAGGCCCTTGCTAAGCGTGTGATCGAGTCTAGCAGGATGACGACATCGTTGCCATGTTCGACTAGGCGGCGTGCTTTTTCGATCGCCATTTCAGCGACTTGGACGTGTCTTTCGGGTGGTTCATCGAATGTTGATGCGATGACTTCGCCTTTGACGATCCGTTGCATGTCGGTAACTTCTTCCGGGCGTTCGTCGATGAGGAGAACGATCAGAATAATTTCCGGATGATTTATTGCGATGGCGTTGGCGATGTTTTGCAAGATGATGGTTTTGCCGGTGCGGGGAGGCGCGACGATGAGGCCGCGTTGCCCTTTTCCGATCGGAGCAGCCAGATCTAGGACACGAGTCGATAGCCTGTCTTTTGTCGTCTCCATGACGATGCGCTGATTTGGATAGAGCGGAGTTAAGTTTTCAAAGAGGATGCGCTCGCGAGCTTTTTCTGGGGGCTTGCCGTTGATTTTGTCGACTTTTAGAAGGGCAAAGTATTTTTCCTTATCTTTAGGAGGGCGCATAGTTCCGCAGACGGTGTCGCCTTTTTTCAAGTCGAAGCGGCGAATTTGGGCCGGGGAGACATAGATATCTTCAGCTGATGGCAGATAGTTGTAGTTTGGAGAGCGCAGAAAGCCGAAACCATCCGGCAAGACCTCTAAAACACCTTCTCCATAGAGAACTTCAGCGGGATTTTCCGAAACTGCTTTGACGATCTCAAAAACCATTTGCGATTTTGTCAAAGAGCCCAGGTGTTTTAAGCCAATTTTTTTGCCATATTGGTTGAGCTGATCAATGTTCATGCGTTGAATATCAGCGATTTTCGTGATATGTGCCATGTCCATTGGAGCATGGGCTTGGCCATGCTCTGCATCGGCGGCATGTTTTTCTGAAGGCGGTACGTTTTCTTCGCCGACAGAGGTGTCTGGTAGGGTATCTTCGGGATTCATCTAGGAGCTGACTCCTCAATATATTTTATTGTTTTTGGAAATTTATTCATGATTGTTTGACTAACTGGTTAAACAGCCTTTTAACTTCATCTTTAAGGTCGCTTAAGGATCCATTATTTTGGATGGCATAATGAGCTCTTTGCGCCTTTTCAAAAGGACTTAATTGTCTTTGCATGCGTTTATCGTATTCGTTTTTATCGCCCTTTTTGGATTCTTTAAAGCGCTTTAAGCAAGTGTCCCGATCAGCCATTACAGCGATACATACATCAAAACCTTGGTCCCAATCGGCTTCAAAAAGCAAGGGGACTTCGACGACAAAAAGCGGGGCGAAATTTTGTTCCTTAACTCGTTGATACTCTTTTTTTATTTCAGCCTCTACAGCTGGATGCAATAGATTCTCTAAGGATTTTAATAGCTTTGGATTATTGAATACCTTCTGCGCGATTTTGCTGCGGTCTATCTGGTAATTTATGACAATATCGGAACCTAAGAGCTTGATGACTTGCTGACCTAAGTTTGCATCGGATGACAATAATTGATGAACCACTTCATCGGCGTCTATCACATAGGCGCCAAGCTCTTTAAAGAAACGACAAACCGAGGATTTGCCACACGAAAGACCGCCTGTTACGGCTACTTTACTTAATTTTAGCATTCTTTCCAATTTTTGCCAATAGTGATGTCAACAACTAATGGAACATTTATCTTTAAACCCTTTTGCATCTCTTCCCTGACTAACATCTCCATATCCAAAATTTCAAAGTCCGGCAACTCAAATATTAATTCATCATGGATCTGCAGCATCATAAAACCCAGCTTGCGTTCCGCTAAAAGACGCTTGTCAATGGCTAGCATAGCGCTTTTGATAAGATCCGCTGCCGTTCCTTGCAAAGGAGTATTGACGGCCAAACGCTCCGCAGCGGCGCGAATTTGTCCATTTTTGCTGTTGATTTCCGGAATCAGCCTTTCTCTTCCGATGTAGGTAACGGCTTTGCCGCTCTTTCGAGCCTGTTCTTTGCAGTGCTCTACAAACTCTTTGACGCGTGTATAGCGCTTGAAGTAGGTGTCGATAAAGGCAGCGGCTTCCTTAACATCAATCCCAAGCTGCTGCGATAATCCAAACGCTTGTTGCCCATAGATCACTCCAAAATTGACGGCTTTGGCATGTTCGCGAAGCATTTTGGTCACTTCTTGAATAGGAACATTAAAAATTATTGAGGCTGTATGCGCATGAATATCTTCATTATTTTGGAAAGCCGATATTAAGGTGGGATCTTCGCTAAAATGAGCTAGCAGGCGCAATTCAATTTGGGAATAGTCGGCAGCAAGATAGCTCCAGCCCTTTTTCTCGGGGCGGAAAGCTTGCCTAATCGTTCGTCCAATTTCAGAGCGCACAGGGATGTTTTGCAAGTTTGGATCTTGACAAGATAGCCTTCCTGTTGCTGCCACCGTTTGGTTGAAGGTGCAATGGATGCGCTGCGTTTTAGCAAAAACTTCTTCCGGCAGGGTGTCGATATAAGTAGAGCGCAATTTTTCTAAGAGCCGATATTCCAAGAGTTTGCCGGCTAAAGCGACGTCATGCTGCAAAAAGGTTAGCACTTCAGCACTCGTCGAATGACCCGTTGCTGTCTTTTTGGGAGGCTTTATGCCCATTTTTGTAAATAAGATATGGCTAATCTGTTTTGGCGAATTGATATTGAATTCTTCTCCTGCCAAAAGATAGATCTCCTTCTCCAAGATCCGAAGCTGCCGCATCACTTCATGCGACATTTCCTGAAGATAAGGAAGGTCGACAAAGATGCCATGGCGTTCCATCCTCGCTAAGACCTTAGCTAAAGGCAGTTCAAGCTCTTTAAAAAGGGGCAGCAATTTGCGCTCGTGCAGCTGCTTTTCTAAGATAAACTTCAAGCGGCAGGTGTAGTCGACATCTTCGCAGCAATAGGAACAAACTTGCGCTAAAGGCACTTCAGCCATGCTGATTTGCTTCTGGCCTTTGCCGATGAGTTCGCTGATAGAAATTTTCACTTTGCCAAAGTATTCTAAGGAAAGGGAGTCAAGAGAATGCTGACGCAGGTGCGAGTTGAGCAAATAGGAAGCTAAAATGGTGTCAAAACATAGGTTGGCGACTGTGATGCCATAATTGCCGAGCACATGGTAATCGTATTTGACGTTATGCCCATAAAATCCGACCTGGCCATTTTCAAAAAGAGGCCTTAAGCCTTCTAAAACCCTTTGCAAGCCTAATTTTCCATTGGCAGGAACATACCATGCTTTTTTGGGATCGACAGCAAATCCGATGCCGACAAGTTCGGCTTTTATGGGCTGCAGATGGGTCGTTTCGGTGTCGAAGCAGATCTCTTTTTGGCTGGAAAGAGTGTGGATGAGTTCTTGAAAGGAGGTTTCGTCATCGACCATCTGATAAGAAACTTCTTCGTTTTCGGCTTTAATCTCCGGAGATTGATTTTGTGTAAGGCCTTGCTCTAATTCCTTGATCAGCGAATTGAAATTCATCCCTGAATAAAATTCTCTTAAGCCAGGGATATTTGCAGGCTTGATCTCGAAGAAATGAAAATCCCTTGGAATTTCGATGGCGGTATCGATCGTGACTAATTGCCGGCTTAAAAGCGCTAGATCCTTCTCTTGTATGAGAATCTCTTTCTTCTTTCCGGAAACGACATCTGGATTGTCCAAAAGATAATCTAAAGAGCCATGTTGGTTTAAAAGAGCGGCGGCAGTCTTAGGTCCAAAGCCGCTAAGTCCAGGGACATTGTCAGAGGCGTCGCCAGTCATTGCTAAAAGATCGATCATTTTCGCGGGAGGCACGCCAAAAGCCTGTTCCACACCGGCAGCATCCAATATCAGATTTTCTTTATGGGTGTTTAAAATGAGTATTTTATCGTTGACAAGCTGGCAAAAATCTTTATCGCTTGTACACAAATACGTTATAGACTCTTCTTTTTCCGCCCATCTGGCGATGCTTCCCATCGTGTCATCGGCTTCAACTTCCGGAATCACAAGCTTAGCTATACCCATCAAATCGCAAAAACGCTGAGCCCACTCGATTTGATAAAGCAGATCCGGTGGCATGGCAGTGCGATGCGCTTTGTAATCTGCATATAAAGCTTCTCTTTTTTTAACATTATAGGGGCCGTCGAAAACGGCGACGAGATGTTCCGGTTTAAAATCTTTGATCAGCTTCAAAATGGAACGGATAAAGCCAAACAAAGCATTGGTAGATTCCCCTTTGGCATTGGTGACATTGCGAATAGCAAAGTAGGAGCGGTATAAATAGCCCGAGGCATCCACGGCGAAAATTTTGCGCATCAAAAGACTTTTTTTACGGTTGGTATAGGTATAGGACTTGATTTTGCATTTTAGCATCTAAAGGTGTCATTTGAATCTGATGGGTGATATGACCCTTCAATAAGTCAAATTCGCCTTTAAATAGACTTGAAAACCAGCTTTTGTTCTCAAGCTGAACCACTTGATAATATTGATCTTCGATGCCGATTTTTTTCACGAGCTCTTTAAGGGCTTGATTATACGTGTAATTGCCGGCATCAATGTAACCATATTTTTGCGCCTCTTCAGCGGGAAAGACTTTGGCACCATATTGTTCTACGAGCTTTTCTCTTTCAATGGCAGGGCGGCTTTTGCTCACCAAATTGACAAAGTGTTCATAATAATAGTTGGTGATGCTTTGAAGATTGACCTCTTCGCCGGGTTTCCAAGGACGCAATGGATCCATATCATCCTTGCCTTTACCTGCAAAAAGCGTCAGCGCTTTGACTCCAACCTTATCCATCGTTTCAGTAAAGTTAAGAAATGAGGGCAAAATGACTCCTACGCTGCCGATCAAACTGACATCATTGGCAAAAATTTTATCGGCGGCACAAGCGACATACATTCCCCCCGAAGCACATAATCCATCGACAAAGGCATAAACAGGAACCTTATACCTCTCTTTATAGGCTTCAAGCGCATGATAAATGCCATTGGCATCCACTAAGGTCCCACCGGGTGTATTGATGTGCAAAAGCAAAGCTTTTACGCGATCGTTTTTGAGATCGCCTTCGCGCGATTCCACCAGCAATTGACGAAATGAGCTTCCTGTAAGGTCGTTTAAACCAATGATACCGTTGATGTTGATTTTGAGCACTACGGGAGCATCCGAAGATAAAACTTTGCGCGAACCATCGGCATTGGGCACAATTTCATAAGAATAGTAATTCTCAGGCTCTTTTTCGCTGCTCGAAACAGCCCAGACAAGCAAAAGAATGGCGGGGATGAGTCCTACAAAAATCCCAATGATGCTGAACACAGCCACAAAAAATGAACGGATTGTTGCATAGATGATCGAGTCGCGCATGGCTATCCTTAAATTCGAAGGTTGCTAAATGTTAAAGCTAATTTTAGGCAGCCTCTCATTTTAGCGCTAGTTTAAACACACCTTTTTTATCATCGCAGGATCAAATGATTGAGTATGGTCTATAGCCTCTATAGAGGATCCAATACTAAAGATTGACGCAAGCCTATTATATAAATTAATTAATCACTAAAATTTAAGTAAATTTATTTATTTTGTTTATAAAATGTTTAAAAATAAAAAAATGTTTATAATAAATGTAGTGTACAAGGGGGTCATTATGTCATTTGATAAATTACATCCAGGCATTCAGGCCGATTTTAAATATCAAGAAGCTACCCAGGAATTAAGCAAAATCCAGGATAC
Organism: Chlamydiota bacterium; assembly: GCA_013287145.1. Taxonomy (GTDB): domain Bacteria; phylum Chlamydiota; class Chlamydiia; order Chlamydiales; family Parachlamydiaceae; genus JABDEI01. The sequence continues at coordinate 21,353 of JABDEI010000008.1, read as the reverse complement.
TCTCCAAGGAGTTAGAGATACAGTAAAGTCTATCCGGTCTAAGAGCATTGACGCTGCTCATACCGCTATTAAAGAGCTCGAAGATCAAATTAAAGGAACTTCAACTTCAACAATACTCATTTCTAGAGTTTTTAAGCGTGCCTCGAGTGAAAAAGATTCACCACCATTAAGCGAACAAGACATTTCAGCCAAAAAAGCAACGATCAAAGAATTAAAAAGCATCCGCGCACAACTAAAGAGCAAAAAAGCTAAAGATCCTGAAAAGACAGTTGCTCTGGCAAAAGAACTCTCAGATACAATTACCAGAGTTTTACCAGAAGGAAAAGATTCGCAGGCTACGCAAGACGTTAAAAAACATGAGCGTAGAGCTGAACTGAAGGAATTTAAAGATCGCATTAATGATTTACCCCTATTGGCTGATGTGAAAGAAACTTATTCCCAAAAATTTTCCGAAATTAGAGTCATTGTTAAAAAGGCTATCGATGCCCAAATTGAGCAAGTGCCTGAGGAATTCAAGAAAGAAGAAAAAGTTGCAAAAGTCATAAATAAGATCTCAAACTTAGAAAATAATTTGCTAATACCTCAAAAAGAAACTCCTTTTGCAACTTCTTTAAATGACAATTCCTTGCAGAAACTTGAAGAGATGGTCAAATTGACTAATCAATTAAAGGGTGCAGCCGGAAGCGTAGGCATGGAAAAAAAACGCATTACTGCTACACTAAGAAGTTTGAAGAATGCACTTATTGCGCGCAAAATCGGCTTGCAAAGTGATATACAAAAGTCTCTTGAGACTAAAATAAAAGAAAATCAAAAGACAATTGATGAACTAACACTTTATTTGGTTATGACTCGAGAAAAGAAAACTCCAATGTTAGCAAAGATAAATATACAAAAAGAGTGGAGCGATCATCTTGAAAAAAATATAACCGACCTAAAAAATATGAAAGATAAATTGCAGTCAAATTTCACCATACAAGATTTACTTATCCAATTGCGAATGATTAAATTCAATGCGAGTGGTGAGCGAGCTCTTAAAGAGGGCGAGCTAGAAGAAATTACAAAACAGTCAAATTCGGATCCACTGAAAGATCAACTCCATCGATTAACAAATCGATTATCAGAAGATATAAGCGATGCAAAAGCATTAGGTCAAATCTATGAGAATCTTATAAATCAAATTGAAGCCAAGCAAATCCTGCCTTTGGAGGCAGTGCAAATGATCGATGCAGAGATAAATAAATATCAGAATCAATTAAATGAGATAAATCAAAGAATGCAGAATCCTAAAAAAGCCTATGTAGCAGCAAAAAAATTGGAAAGAAATCTTGAAAAGGCAAAGGAGAAATTCAAAACCTGGGTTGAGAGAAGCCCCGAGGAAATCAAATCCCATGAAGAACTCCTCAAGGAAATGGCGCAAGATCGCAAGCTTTTTGACAAAGTAGGGCTAAATTCCAAACCGTTTGAAGCTAAGTAGGTTGCCACTTTTCATGCTGTTGTTGACAATTTATCATACAATCGAAATGATTATCGCTTTTAATACATTTTTGGGCTGAAAGCATGGCGACTGTATCCGAGACAAGTTTATTTTTAGAGAAAAGTTTTCTTAAGGCAAATGCCGATTGTTATTGGCATTATGTCATGAAAAATTGTCATAATTCAACGACTTATGCTAGCGACAAAATCAAAGACAAAATCAAAGCAATCGAATCAACAGGACGCAAGGATTGCTTTCAAAGTAAAAGCGTTAAAGGTTGGACGCCTCTGCATGTTGCCGCCATCTCGGGCAATAAAGAAGGCATGAAATTCCTATTAAGCATCCCAGGCATCTTAATCACGGAAGAGGACGACGAGGGGAAAATGGCTGCAGATTACTGTCGCCAGCTTCATCCAGACTTGCTTTCGATATTAAATGCAGCCAAGACCGGAGCGGTAGAGAACACAAAAGAAGTCGGATTAAATGGAATCATTAATCCTGTTCTCGCTAAATGGCATGTGGAGCTGCCTAAGAACTCTTGTAGCTACCAAGCGAATACGCACGACTTTGGAATCGAAATTCAAGAGCTCTTATTTGCAAAACCCAATACCGACTCTCCGTCAATGAAAAAAAATTACGAGACAACGGGTATTAAAATCGATCATTTTGTAAAAAATCTTAGGACAATTGCAGAAGAACAAGGATTCAAACTCTCATTGTCAAACCATCAATACGCACTGCGAGATGGGATGATCCTTTTGCCCGACGGAACTTATGTTGTTTTTTCGATTTTAGATAGTGCCCACAAAGCTATTGAAAAATGTGAATCAAAAGCCTTAGTTGATCAATCTAAAGCAACTTATCGAACAGATCATCTCTTTTTTCAGGGGAATTTAGGAGCTGCGTTTAATGAGCAAAAAAAAGTTCTAGGTGATTTAGATGCGTTGTTTGGAAGCCTGCCTTCCCTTCGTTTTTATATGGAAGGGGGAAATTATTATCTTTCTTCAGATGCCCATGGAAAGCTCAAATTATTGATGGGCGAAGATCATCTTTTTATCGCTCTCAATCAATTTCGCCAAGCCAAAGTGTTTGATGACCCGGAAATGTCTTTAAAGAGCCTTTCTGAAAAAATTGCTAGGTCATTAACTTCAGAAAAAATACAGGGTGCATTGTCTGAAATGTACTCACAAGGATTATTAAAAGCTTCTGCGGGCTGTGAAAAAGGATTGATAACGCAAAAAGAAATTGCAAAAATCACGACCGAGATTTTGAAAAATGGACTTAATAATAAAACCAATACCGCAAAAAATATCTATTTAGAGACCGCGAAAAACTTAAAATATTATCACCCTCTAAATTTAAGCAATGATGATCTCCATAATTCAAAGCTCATTGTGGCAAAATACCTCGCTCAAAAGGAAATTACAAAAGCTCTTATAGCCAAAAGCTTCTCTCTTTTTGCACATGATCTTCATTTTCTTCCACCATGTGATTATCATTTGGATACTTTTCTTAGGCCGGGTCCTCAAAAAAGTTTTTTTGTGCAAAACTATCTTTTGGTAATTGAGCTCTTAAAGGCGATTGCAGAGCAAGCAAAAGAGCTTGAGCTTACAGAAACAGATTGTCAAATGATCGAGCGCTATTTACTCGCAGCTCACAAACTAAACCAAGATCTTGCCCCACTTCTTCAACAAACTCAAAAAATAGTGACCGAAGCTGGATTTTCAGTCATTCCAACGCCAGGAGTGTTCTACGATAGCTCTCCCACCCTTGTCGCTCCTCATGACCCTGAAAATGCTCGGACATATAATCTCAATTTCCTCAACGCCATCACAGGTTGGTCATCCAAAACCAAGGAATACTATTATATCGCTACTGGCGCTCAGGTAGGCAATAAGCTCGGAACAGTTCTCATGGATACTTACCGGCTGTTCTTGGAGTCTTATCAGAAAAATATTCGCGTCTATTACATCGGGCATGATCCGGAAAATCCTACAGATTTTTCCGAAGGGATGCGCTGGTGGAACCGCAGAGGTTCGCAAGCGGGGCCGCATTGCTTCGGCATAGAGCTGAAAACAGCTCTTCATTCAACTGAGTAATTGCCGCGATGTTGTAGAAAAATCAATTTAAGCATTCAATCGTCCTTGGCATACGCTACGGGCTTGTTTTTTCTGTTTATTCCCATAATTCATTACCTTGTCGCTTCAGAGCGTCAAAGGCTAGAGCCCTGAGTGCAAGGCAATGTCATCAACTTAAAGAAATGTTTTATTTTGAAATGTGGCGGCAAGAAGCTTTCATACACCTTAAACTAAAAAAAGAGAAACTGCTGCCGCACATACGCGTTAAGCTAAGGGCGACTGCATGTTTAACGGCGGTGTAATAAAAATATATTTAATTAAAATAATTATATATGATATAATAGTGCATTAATTAATAAAAAAGAGAATTTATGGGTAATACAAATAAAATTGAAGGTTCAAATAATATTATCAATTCGCCTGATGAGACATCATCAAATAATAAATCCTCTTCATGGCGAGGAAAATGTTATTCGCATTTAAAAACGGCAGCTAACTGGGCAAAAGAGCATAAAAAGGCCCTCTTGATTGCTGTGATCATCATTGGCGTTGCCGCTGGTTCTTTTGGAATAGGGGCAGCCGTTGTTGCAGGAACTGCAAGTGCATTGATCCCTGTATCGCTTATTGCCGCCGCTGCAGGTAATTCTTACGCAGGTATGTTTATGCTTGGCTACGCCTTATCTATAAAGGCTCTTTTAGCAAAAGTTGTGCTTGCTGGTTCTTTAGCTGGGGTAGCAGGGGCTGCAGTTTCAACTGCAGCTGGCATAAAACTTCATTTAGTGACAAAAAAAGAAAAGGCGCAAGCTGCTTAAAGGGATTTGATCTCCTACTGCAGCTTGCAAAGAAAATGTTTTTAATATTGAATGCCGGCAGAGAAATTCACACCGTCAAAACTTAAATCGCCATAAGTGCCAAAGCGATTGTAATCAAAATAACGGTGATGTTCTAAGCCCGCTTGTAGAACCAATACTTTGTTTGTACAAATGCAGGTATGCCAGCGCACACCTAAAGCAGCATCAGCACCGGCTAGACTGTCATGAAGATGCTTCTTTATCTTGCTAAAGTCAGCACCCCCTATGAACACATCAGAATTCCTAAGCTTAACATGAAAGCTTCCATACAACCAAGATATGGCTGCGCTTCCATAGATACTAAAGTTACACCCAATATTCCAATCCGCTTCAAAACCAAGTAATGGGCCTACTCCAAAAAATCTTTCTTTGTTATGCCTTTCTAGAGCTATAAGACCGGTTTCTATAGATTCTATGGAAAACTCATCAACGTGCAGCTTTTGCTCAATTCTTGCGCCACGGATACCAACGAACGGTCTCAAAGCCAAACAAGAACATAAATCACAGTCGTATCCTAGGACATAATCGATGACATCGAGATTGATATTCCAGCGGGTTTTGTTTTGGATATCGAGCCCATGATTAGAGCTATGCGCATGCGAATGAAAATGCGTCCAAAATACTGCTGTATCCCAGCAGCTACATGCTGACTGATAGCCTGCGCCAATGCGAAAGCCTGGATCCCATTTAAAATGCGGATCGCGGCTTTTTCCAGTGAATCTAGAAATGACTGTTCCGTCCGAGGTGATTACATCAGAAACCTCTGTCGGCACACATGTGTCGAGCCCGTTTTCAAAAGCTCTCCAATATAATAGCTCAGCGCTAATGAAGCCATTGCCGCAACATTCAGGTTGGCAACAAAAGCAATCCTCTTGGCAAGAAAAGCAATCTTCCCTTGCTCCATATCCTGACCATTGGTCGTAATCTCCGTAGGCAGAACTTATTGATGTGATCAATAAGAGAGTAAGCGCTACGTGTATCTTTTTGAAGTATGTCATACAATATTTTCCTACTTTAATGACTATTTAAGTCGTGTAATAACAAGATGCGCAGATACAGGATCTGTACCACCAGCCAAAGGTGTTATTGTTAGTGCTGTAGATTCCCCCGTAGGGTTATTTACAGTGAGTATCGAATTAATGACGGACGTTTGCACAAGGGCCATTCCGACTATTTGAGAAGTCCCTGTCGCTCGGCCCACCACCGTATAGGGCAGCTCTGCACCATTGAGTGTTAATACCAGTTGGCCAGCTTCACTCACACTTACCTGAAACAAAACCTGATAAACACCAATGGCTGCCAAATTAAAATGGTTAGCATTAAGGCGAGCAATTAAACCCGTCCCATTGGTTGGTCCATTTTGCGGAAATGAAACAGGCGTGCCGGGTGCAACAGTAGCTGAATTGTCACCGGGCATTAATGCAAAAAAATCTGCAAAGTCTAATGCGGCTGCGGGAATCGTTATTCCTGCACTCGCACTCGTACTCAAAATCTGTATCAACTGCGAAAGAAGTTCAGCTCGCACCGCCGGAGTCAGAAGGATGCCGCTATTTAAGACTGCTTGCACTTGCTGCAGTAATTCAGCCGCAGAAGGTTTCGTACGGCAACCATTGCAACCGGTGCAACCGTTTTTATCGGCCATGCGTTCTGCACCCCAAGGTGCTATTTGATTGTCCTGGATTGCAGACAAAGGCATTGCAAATGTCAGCACCAAGATGAGTATACGTAAAATCATATGTTTCCTCTTCATACGTTAAAAATTTTAAATCCTACGAATAACATATATAGATATTATTTAAACATTTTTTTTTGCGAATAACATCAGCAACAAAAAAGTTTATTGATCGGATCATTAATCTTCGGCGATTTGATTAGCTTTCATCCTAAAATATCGACCGTTTGCGATCATGCATATTTTGTACAATTTTAAGGCTAACGGTTATCAGGATATATCTTGGGAGTGAAAAAATTTAACAAATGCTATTTTTGCTGACTAAGGGCTGCTTGCGCGGCAGCTAGACGAGCTACCGGAACGCGATAGGGAGAACAAGACACATAATCTAAGCCGATGTCATGGCAGAAGGCTACTGAATCAGCGTCGCCGCCATGTTCGCCGCAAATGCCGCACTTAAGGTCTTTCCTCACCTTGCGCCCGCGTTCAATGGCGATTTGCATGAGCTCGCCTACGCCTTCGCGATCGATGACTTGAAATGGATCATGAGGAAGGATGTGGAGAAGCTCATCAGGGTGATTTGGGTCGGGGATGCCTTTAACATAAAGCGGGACAAATTTAGCGCTGTCATCGCGGCTGATTCCAAACGTTGTTTGAGTAAGATCATTAGTGCCAAAGCTAAAAAATTCAGCGCATTTGGCAATCTTATCTGCTACAAGAGCTGCGCGCGGCAATTCGATCATCGTTCCAACAGAATAAGAGACAGTCATTCCATGTTGTTTAAATACTTCATCAGCTGTTTTGTCGATGATGGCTTTTTGATGATTGAGTTCGCTTTTAGCTCCAACTAAGGGCACCATGATTTCAGGAAACACTTTGACGCCTTCTCTTGAAACGGCAAGTGCAGCTTCCATGATAGCGCGGGTCTGCATGGCGCTTACTTCCGGGTAAGTGACGCCTAGGCGGCAGCCGCGATGGCCGAGCATGGGATTGTGTTCTTCTAAGGAAGCGCGGATATTTGCTAAAACCTGAAACGAGATTCCCATCAAATTTGCCAAAGCATTGAGTTCATCATCGCTATGCGGCATAAATTCGTGCAAAGGAGGATCTAAAAGGCGGATAGTGACTGGAAGGCCATCCATGGCCCTAAAGATGCCGATAAAATCTTCTTTTTGATGCGGAAGCAAGTGATCGATGGCGATCTTGCGCTCTTCAGGATGTGTGCTGAAAAACATGCGGCGCACATCCAGCAAGCGATTGCTATCCATGAACATATGCTCCGTTCGGCAAAGTCCTATGCCTTCAGCGCCAAAGGCTCGCGCAATCGCGCTGTCTTGCGGGGTATCGGCATTTGTTCTGACGCGCAGGGTGCGGTATTTATCGGCTAGATTCATGATTTTTTGATATTCTTGGTATAACTGACTTTCTTCTGCTCTCTTTGTCTTAGTCACAAGAACTTGCACCACTTCTGATGGCGAAGTCCTAAGTTCGCAAAAAAAGACTTCGCCAGTCATGCCATCGATCGAAATGGGATCGCCTTCCTTAATGGATAATCCTTTGGCTGAAAGGGTCTTGTTATTTTCATTGAGATTAAGCTCTCCGCACCCAACGACACACGGTTTGCCCATCCCCCTGGCGACAACGGCAGCATGGCTTGTGCTGCCGCCGCGTATGGTCAAAATTCCTTCCGAAGCCACCATGCCTGGAAAATCGTCGGGTCGTGTTTCTTCGCGAACCAAAATGCAGCTGATACCGCTTTGTTTCATCTTGACAGCAGCCTCAACCGAAAATGCGGCCTTGCCGGAAGCTGCTCCAGGTCCGGCATTAAGACCTTTTGCAACCATTCTTGGCGCTGCTTCTAGCTTGGACTTGCTGTCAAAAATAGGAGCGAGCAATTGGCTTAATTGGTCGGGCTGAATCCTAAGCAGTGCTGTTTTTTCATCGATGAGTCCTTCTTTCAGCATCTCCACAGCCATCCTAACGGCTGCCATCCCGGTTCTTTTGCCCGTTCGCGTTTGCAGCATGTACAGACGGCCATCTTCGATGGTGAATTCGATGTCTTGCATGTCATGATAATGATTTTCAAGCCGCTGGACGATCGTATGCAAATCTTGATAAGCTGCTGGCATAAGCTCTTCAAGGCTAGGCAGCGTTGATTTTGTCACTTCTTTTTGATAGGTGTTGATCGGGTGCGGCGTTCGCGTTCCAGCCACAACTTCTTCGCCTTGAGCATCGGTTAAAAATTCCCCATAAAAAGTGTTTTTTCCCATGGCAGGATCCCTTGTGAATCCAACGCCGGTGGCCGACTGCTCATTTTTATTTCCAAAAATCATTTTTTGCACGATGACAGCGGTGCCCCATTCATCGGGAATATGGTTTAAGTGGCGATAGAGCACAGCTCTTTCGCTGTCCCAGCTATTGAATACGGCAGCAATTGCTTTAAAAAGCTGTTCATGAGTATCTTGCGGAAAAGGTTGATTGCGCTGTTGTTCGTAAATTTTCTTAAATATCGTACAGGCTTCTTTTAAAGCTGCAGTACTGAGTTCAACATCGATTTTTGCTCCTTCTTGCATCTTTAAGACATTCAGCGCGTGTTCAAAATACTTGCGATCGATGCCATCGACAATATCTGCATACATCATAATCAAACGTCGATAGCTGTCATATGCCAGGTGTTCGTTTTGGCTTGTCTCTGCAAAACCAATGACTGTTACATCATTTAAGCCTAAGTTGAGAATCGTGTCCATCATACCAGGCATAGAAACTCGTGCCCCTGAGCGCACCGAAACCAATAAAGGATTTTTTGCATCGCCAAAATGTGTTTTGGTGCTCTCTTCTAAGATTTTCAGGGCTTCATGAATGCCTTCTTGAAGATTTTGTGACACTTGGCGGCCTTGATGCCGATAATCATTGCAAGCTTCCGTAGAGATGATAAAGCCGGGAGGGACCGGCAACCCTATCGAACACATCTCAGCTAAGCCCTTGCCTTTGCCGCCCAAAAGATTTTTGTCCAGGGGTGGATGCGGCTGTCCCTCGCCAAAAGAGTAAACATATTTCGTTAGGGTGCCACTTTTTGATGTTGTCGTTACCATAAAATCACTTGTAAAATCTGCTTAAAATCACCATAAAACAAACTTTTGAAAATGGCAAATGATGTTGTTGTTGCCTGGATCATTTTTATCTTGAGTAGTCGGTAGTCAGTAGCCAGTAGCCAGTAGAAAAAACATTGGCAGTGTTGCCATAAGTTTTGGCAACGATAAGGCCATTCAATCAACTCAACATCACCCGATTCAATGTAGGGCTGCAAAACTTCTAAGTAATTATCTTGACTGAGATTGTTATAAAGATAAAAATGTTTAGCTCCCATTAGCTTATAAAACTCTATCCATTCCTTTAAAAAGCGAGCTTCGTCTTGAAAAATAGCTGTAACGGCTAAGTCCCATTGATAAGCATTGACGCAAGGAATAAAAAAAAGGGAAAAGATAACGAAATAGAGAAGGTTTTAAATGGCCCTGTAAATTTTTTTTGTCCACTTTTGCATTGACCGCATGGAATCTCCTAGCTGAGAATAACTTTTTTTAACGACCGATAAAAATAGATGAAATCTATGGAATCAAGTGAATTTGATCAAATTGTTTCTTTAATATTTGCTGAAAAGAGTTTGCTATCGGCTACATTAAGCTCTCCGCAAGCTAAAAGTCAGGAGGTGTTAAAAGTGCAGATCCGCCCTGTCTCTATCAAGGGCAAAGTTCAATATCAAATCAGCGAACATTACTCCCAAAAAGTGCTGCATAAAAACCTCTCTAAAGAGGAGTGCGAAAATCTTTTGCGCAATCTTCTCACACATGATTTTAAACAAGGTCTTTTATGCACAGCCGCAAATGATTATCATATTCTAGTCGGAAAAAAACGCAATATCACGGTCATTACTAAGCCTCCGTCCAAGACTGCGCTGAAAACGTTGTCGCATAACATACCGAAACAATATCTCCTGCAAGAGGGCACCCCCGTACCTTTCCTCGCGGCATTGGGCATCATGAACTCCGTTGGCAAAGTATTTGCCAACAAAAGAGATAAATTCAAACAGATGAACCGATTTCTCGAAATCGTTTCAGATATTCTGCCTGCTCTTGAACATAAAAGCAAAATTCACATCATCGACTTTGGCTGTGGCAAAGCGTATCTCACCTTTGCCCTTTACCATTATCTCCACAATATCTTGAAATATGATTTAGAGATTGTGGGCTTAGATCTTAAACAAGATGTAATCGCATACTGCCAGAGCCTTGCAGACAAATTAGCTTATCGCAAGCTTCAATTTGTTTTAGGGGATATCAACGGCTATCAACCAAAAAACAAAGTGGATTTAGTGGTCACATTGCATGCCTGCGATACAGCGACAGACGCCGCCTTAGAAAAAGCTGTACGCTGGAATGCCGATGTCATTTTATCGGTGCCCTGCTGCCAGCATGAGTTATTTACTCAAGTTCAAAGCCTGCCGCTCAATGCACTTTTGCAACATGGCATCTTAAAAGAGCGCTTTGCTGCCTTAGCTACTGATGCTGCCAGAGGTAAGATCTTGGAACTTTTAGGTTATGCTGTGCAAATCATCGAGTTCATCGACATGGAGCATACCCCAAAAAACATCATGATCCGCGCCGTACGCAAAAAGCACCCTCAAGTTGATCCGAAAATGGCCAAAGAATATAATGAATTTAAGCAACTGCTGAACATTTACCCCTCTTTAGAACAGCGCTTTATCAATGAACTCAAAGATACACTAAAAGATCAACACAGTTAAAAGAGATGTGTATATTTCAATATTGATCCTTATATGTTGTTCTAGCAAATAATTTGGAAGTTATGTCGTTCTTACAGAACTCGACTTTTGTTTATTTTGTTACCCAGGCCTCTCGCTTCGCTTCGGCCTGGGTAACCTCAGAAATCTATTTTGAGTCCTGTAAGGACGAAATAAAGAGTAGATTACCTATTTATAAATAAAGGGACTAGAGAATGTAATGAACAATCCAGTTGACGCCACATTGCAAGCCTTAAAAAATCCCGTGTTATTTCAAGGGCATCACAATGCTACATCTCCCATGCTCTGCGTTGTCAAAAATCAAGAGGGGCAACGGAGTCTAGGCATCACCAATCGGAAAGAACTAGGTTTTTTAGGCCGGATCTGGACATGGCTTGGTTTTGGCAACGCCAGCAGGAAAAATGTCGTAGCCTTCATGAATTCAAACGAGGGGATTAAGCAGCTTAGTGCTTTTTCATCGGATCAAAAAACCGAAATTTTTCCGAAAATTCGCATCTTCGATTTGAAGGCTGAATGCACACTCAGCAAAAATGTCTTAGCGTTATTTAAAGCACAAATGAAACCACCCTCTGTCCTTGAGATGGAGGGATCGATCTTAAAACCTCTGCATTTTTGGAAAATCGAAGGACCCGGCGGTACGGTAAGCCATCTATTGGGAACGGTTCACCTAGGTATTGCCTTGCGTCAAACTCATACAAGCGTGAAGGAAGTCTTTAAGCAATGCGATGCTTTTGCAGCAGAGAGTGCAGTCAACTTCGCAGCCAAAGATGTGCTTAGCACGAGAGAGTGGAGACAATGCAAGAAGAAAATCCGTGAAGATATTGAAAATATCCAAAGCGACCAAGATCTTTCCGATGAAGTTTTAGACAATATGACACCGAGACAGATTATCAAGCTGTTAACGCATTCTGAGATTCCTAGTTTGGATGATGATTTATTCGACGCTGCCAAGACATTTAAAAAACCAATTACGCTTTTGGATGAAACAGTGCCTAAAACAGAGGCTTATAACCGCAACGTCATACAAGAAGATCTCCTTTTAGCTATAAAAAATCCCAAAGAGCTGAAAAAAAAATACGATCTAGTTAACTCTAGGTTAGCTTTAACCTCTGCGAAAGATTCGTATGAATCCGATAAGGTTCAAAATATGTACGAAAAAGATGATACTCCAAAGGGAGAGTGGAAAGGGTCCTCTGATAAAAATGTCGCTGAACGCAATAAAACATGGATTGTTCATATTACCCCTTTAATTGAAGCTGGCAATGCTCTCATCACCTGCGGCGCAGCTCATCTCTACGGAAAAAGTGGTGTGATCGCCCTCTTAAAAGCAAAAGGCTACACTATCACGCAAATGCCAGCGTAAAAAGACAAGACAACATCCTGCAAATCCCATACGCATCAGGCTAAGAGGAAATCGGGCACGGGCACGCATCCTATTACCCATAAGTCTAACAGAGGCGACATCATTGCCGCGACAGCGGCTACAGAGGTTAGCCGGGGGTGACGTAAGGAACCCCCGGTATCGATCATTAACATCTGTAGCCACGACAGTGGCGTCACTGTTTTTTTCCAAGGAGTACATCTGTCGCCACTGTCGTGGCTTTCATTTTTTATATATGACTTTCCGGGGGTTCCTTACGTCACCCCCGGCTAACCTCTGTAGCCGCTGTCGCGGCAATGGTTTCGCCTCTTTGGACTTATGGGTAATAGGATGCGTGTGCGTGCCCGTGCCCGATTCCCTTTTAGCCTGATGCGTATGGGATAAGAGCAGGATGGTTTTATGATGTTTTAATGGATTGTGGTAAAAATTTGTTGAATAATCGCTTGGCATAGGAGATCATAAATTTATCTGATTAATACAAATGGGCAATGTCAATGGATGCAAATCCTAATCCTGAAAAAGAGAGGCTTTTATCGCATAGGCAAAGAGAGTCTAACTGGAAGCTTTGGGGACCCTACTTGAGTGAAAGAGCGTGGGGAACGGTGCGCGAAGACTACAGCAGCGACGGTGAGGCTTGGACCTATTTTCCTCACGATCATGCTCGCAGTAAAGTCTATCGCTGGAATGAAGACGGGCTTGGGGGGATTAGCGATCGAAATCAATATCTCTGTTTTGCATTAGCTCTTTGGAATGGCAAAGATCCGATCTTGAAGGAAAGGCTCTTTGGGTTGACCAATTTAGAAGGCAACCATGGCGAAGACGTTAAAGAGTATTATTTCTATTTGGACAATACGCCTACCCATAGCTACATGAAGATGCTCTATAAATACCCTCAAAATGAATTCCCTTATGATGAATTAGTAGCCAAGAATAAAGCTAGGGGGCAATTAGAGCCTGAATATGAACTGTTAGATACAGGCATTTTCGATCAGGATCGCTATTTCGATGTATTCATTGAATATGCTAAAGAAAACCAGGAAGATATCCTCATCAAAATTGAAGTCGTGAACCGATCCGATAACGACGCATTCATCCATCTTCTGCCAACTCTATGGTTTCGCAATACCTGGAGCTGGGGATATCCCAACGGACCGATGAATGATGTAGGTGTAAAACCCAACTTGCAAAAAGCTAAGGGCGTTGAAGGAAGTGAAGCAATTGCTGCTACTCACCCGGTCTTAGGCAACTATTACTTATATGCCGAAGGCTCGCCTGCTTTGCTTTTTACAGAGAATGAAACAAATTGCGAACGTTTACTTCAGCAGCCTAATTCCACTCCTTACGTAAAAGATGCTTTTCATCGCTACGTTATTCAAGGCGATATTCAAGCAGTTAATCCAAGCCAAATGGGAACAAAATCCGCCGCTTGCTATCAAGAAATAATTCCTAAAAAAGGCAGCAAGATTTTTCGCATGCATTTGTCTCATGCCATCCAAAAAAAGCCTTTTGATGCATTCGATTCTATTTTTGAAAAAAGAAAGAAAGAGGCAGATACTTTTTATGATAACCTTCATTGCCCTTCCTTAAGCCTTGAAGAAAAAGCAATTCAACGCCAAGCCCTTGCCGGCATGCTTTGGGATAAACAGCTTTATTACTATGACGTCGAACAATGGCTCAAACACGATAGCTCTTCAATAGTAGAATCGCGCAAAATTGGCCGCAATTACGATTGGGAGCACCTTGTCAATTTTGATATTATCTCTATGCCCGATAAGTGGGAGTATCCCTGGTATGCAAATTGGGACCTAGGGTTTCACTCTCTAGCATTGGTCATGGTGGATTCCGACTTTGCCAAAAGGCAAATCGAGTTGATGACCCGCGAATGGTACATGCATCCCAATGGTCAGCTACCTGCTTATGAATGGGATTTTAGCGACGTAAACCCTCCTGTTATTGCATGGGCGGCTTGGTGGGTATATAAACGCGATGCCGAACAGCAAGGGAAATGCGACGTCGAATTTTTGCGGGGCATATACCATAAGCTATTATTGAATTTTACTTGGTGGGTAAATCGCAACGATCCTGAAGGCCATAATATCTTTCAGGGAGGTTTTTTAGGATTTGATAACATCAGCCTTTTTAACCGAAGCCTAGTTCTTCCTGCCGGAGTGCATCTTTATCAATCCGACAGTACAGCATGGATGGCTTTTTACTGTATCCTGATGCTTAGGATCTCGTTAGAACTTGCTAAGAAAAATCCGGTCTATCAAGACACAGCCACGAAATTTTTCGAACACTTTCTCAGAATTGGAACGACAATGGTTTCTGGGAGTGAAGGAGCTCACGCTTTATGGGATGAAGAAGATGGCTTTTTCTACGATACCTTATATACACAAGATAAGGGTGTGATTCCCCTTAAATTGCGGTCTCTTGTCGGATTGATTCCTTTATTAGCCATAGAAACAATTGAACCGGATGTCATGCAATCAATGGACATTTTCAGCAGACGCATGAATTGGTTCATCAGCAAACGACCGGATTACGTTTCTAATATGGCTTGCATACAAACGCCCGGAGTAAATTCACGCCGCCTGATGTCCATTCTCAATCGAGACCGTTTGGTACGCGTGCTGCACTGTATGCTTGATGAAAATGAATTTTTATCCGATTACGGCATTAGATCGCTTTCTAGATATCATCAAGAACATCCCTTCATCCTTCGCATTCAAGACAAAGAATTTATTGGGTATTATGAGCCGGCTGAAGCGCAAAGTCGCCTTTTTGGCGGCAATTCCAACTGGCGAGGCCCTATTTGGATGCCTCTGAATTTTATGATCATCGAAGCTCTCTACCGCTTCCACCAATATTACGGCGAGGATTTAAAGGTGGAATTTCCTACCCACTCAGGAAACATGATGACCCTCCTCCAAGTTGCCAATGAGCTTTCTAAAAGGCTTACAAGACTTTTCTTGCGCAATGAACATGGCAAAAGGCCGATCTATGGCGATATTAAGAAATTTCAGGAAGACCCTCATTGGCGCGACTACCTCCTCTTTTATGAATATTTTCATGGCGACACAGGCCTTGGCTTAGGTGCAAGCCATCAAACCGGCTGGACCGGCCTCATTGCGCAACTCGTCAATTATTGCGGCCTCCTGCAAAACCGCCCAAGCAGCCATTAAAAAAACGCTAAACGCTAAACGCTAAATGATAAACGGAAACGCAGAATCCAGAATCCAGAATTCAGAATTCAGAATGAACGGCAGAATGCCAAAGGGCGTTGTTGCATAAATCTATTCCCCATTCGGGGAATGCGTTGTACCTATGTGTGTGTTGCACATAGCCTCGGGTTTCAACCCGAGGTATATGCAAAAGGGCATTGTGCCCCGTAGGGTCACAAGAAAATTGGTCGCAAGGAAAATTTTTACTCAACGTATCTCTTGCGGCTCTTACGATACACCTCGGGTTGAAGCCGAGACTAACCGCGATTTCCAGATGGGGAATAGATATATGCAACGAGCCCATTCTGGATTCTGGATGGCATTGTTGCATAAATCTGTGAAAGAAGATGCCGTTCTTTCAGAACTCAGCTTCTGCTTATCCTTTTTCCCAGGCCTCTCGCTTTCGCTTCGGCCTGGGCTATGTTATTATGGTCCTTCAGACCATTGAGATCATCATTTTTTAATGCACTATTTCATGGCCTGAAAGGCCTTCATGTCATAGCCCAGGCCGAAGCGAAAGCGAGAGGCCTGGGTATCTAAGAGAGAGGATTGAGTTCTGAAAGAACGGCATCTTCTTTCACAGATTTATGCAACAACGTCATTCTGGATTCTGACTTCTGCGTTTCAGTTTATCATTTAGCGTTGAATTAAGAGCATGATCTTTGTGACGCTAAATGCTATTACAGCACAGATTGGAAAGGTTAGAATCCATGCGGTGATGATGTTGGCAGTGACGCCCCAGCGAACCGCTGACAGACGACGCGTGGCACCCACACCCATGATGGCAAAATTGATCGTGTGCGTTGTGCTTAAAGGAATACCGAAGCGTGAAGCTAGTTCAATGGTGGTGGCAGCGCCCATCTCTGTGGCAAAGCCTTGGGAGGGATTTAGATGCGTGATGTGAAATCCCATGGTTTTCATGATCTTCCAGCCCCCGCAGAGGGTCCCAAGCCCCATCACGCCGGCGCACAAAAAAATCACCCAGCTTGGGATCGCAAAGCTTGGTATTACTCCGCCCATTAGCAAAGCCAAGGCAAAGGTGCCCATCAATTTTTGTCCGTCGTTGGAGCCATGGCTAAAGGCAATAAAAGCCGATGAAAATATCTGCATTACACTAAAGAAGCGTCTCGCTTTGCCGGGACTTGTGTTTTTAAAAGCATTATAGATAAATCCCATCAGCAATAAACCCCCGAAGAAACCCAAAAAAGTTGAAAACAGCAGCCCTAGTAAAACTTTTTCCCACCCTTCCCAGACAAGAGCATCAAAGCCACCTGTAGCAAAGCCTGCGCCTGTTAAGCCTGCTATTAAAGCATGGCTTTTGCTAGTGGGCAGGCCTAGGCGTGCATTAAAAAGACCCCAGACAATTAATCCGATCATGGCGCAGCCTACTGTCGTCAAATTGATGACTTTATCATTGACGATGCCTGTCCCTATGGTTTCGGCCACGGCAGTACCTGAAAAAACTCCTAAAAGGTTGAATATCGAAGCTAATAGGATCGCTTTTATTGGAGACAACACTCTTGTTGAGACGACAGTGGCAATAGCATTAGGGGCGTCGGTCCAACCATTGACAAACTCAGCTCCTAATATTAATACGAGGACGAAAATAAGAGCTAAGTCCATGGTATTAACCGTATTTTACAACAATACCTTCAATGGTATTGGCGATATCTTCACAGCGATCGATAGCAAACTCTACTGAATCATAAATTTCTTTCCATTTAATCACCTCCATAGGATCTTTTTCTTTTTGAAAAAGGCTTCCTATAGCTCTTTCTGCGGCTCTATCGCCCCTGTTTTCCAAACGATTGATTTCGATGCAGTAGTCTAAAATGCGTTTTGGACGGTCAATGCGGCGAATGCTTGTGATAGCTTTGGGAATGATACTAACGGCTTCTTCTAAAATATCAGCGAGTTCAATGAGATCGTCTTTTGTCGTTTTGATCCTAAAGAGCAGCATTCTTTCACTTACCGATTGGATGATGTCGATCACATCATCGAGCTGCTTTGCCAGCATATGGATGTCTTCGCGATCTAAAGGTGTGACAAAAGTGCGATTCAATTTATCTAAAATCTCATGAGTAGTGATATCGCATTCATGTTCTAGATCTCTAAGTTTGACAATATTGGGATGATTTTCTTGCCAATGGGTGGCAAGGTCTTTGAAAAGGGTAGCACCTTGAAGAATCGCTAGAGACTGCTGATCGAGTAAATCGAAAAACTTTTCATCTTTCGGAATCAACGAGAACATCAGCCCCTGCTCCTTACCAAAAATTAAATTTTTTTTATTTTTCAACCATATCTAAAGCAATAGGGTGGGCATAAAAACCCAAAAGTTCTCTTATCCACCAATCGCCTGTTTGCTCTTTTGTCTTCAAGTTACTAAATTTGTATTTATAAAGAAGGGCTCGGATATATTTAGGAGGTTTTTGAGCAAAAGGGTTATTTTTTAGCAATTTTAACACATCTTGAGATCCTTCTAGGAGACGTATAACAAAGGCCACGAACCATGGATTCGACCGTGCCGAGCTTAAGGCAGCAAACCACATTTGCCAATCTAGGCGCGGTTGATAGGGCGCTATTTGCCTTGGCGGTTTATTTAATTCTCCGGGTTTCCATTTAAATTCATATGGAAGCCATGTTTCGCCATCTTCGCTTCCCTCTACAATGATCTCGTAACGCACTGTTGTCATATGGACAAAGAGGCCGTAAGAATTTACAAGACAGAATGGCGATTGGAAATTTAAAATGGCATTGCCAAGTTTTCCGATAGGGGCAAAAAAGCTGACCAGCTGCAGGACATTTAAGATGATCAAAATGATGCCTACAGCGCTGAGAAATAGATTCAATGGGTTGCCAAAGGATGTCAAAGAAGGAACAACAGGAAGCCAGCTGAGATAAGAATCGTTTAGCAATACAACGCACATCGTAATCGTCAATGTGTTAAAAAAAGCATAGTTGCCTGTCAAAATGATAAGAATTTGGAAAAATATTAAAAAAATAAAAGCAGTAATGCGCAATTGCTCGGGACCAAAAATAAAAAATGGGACGATGATTTCAATAAAGAAAACGCCTAATACGGATAGTTTCGCAAGGCTTTTAGGGAGTTTATGAAGATAGTAGGCTAGTTTAGTTGGCAAAGGCTGTGTTTCATAATGATAATCCATGGCTGTCAAATTCGACCATTCGGACGAACCATAAAGAATTTTCGTTATTCCTGATGAAAACATAAATCGAAAAAGCACAAACCATAAAAGTAGAATCAAAATCAGGGGCGCTGGCGATTGGATAGCAAAAAAAATGGCAATAAATCCAATTTCTAATAGTAAGGCATCCCATTGAAAATTAAGAAAGGGCGTTCCTACACTAAAAAAAGAAAGATAGATTATCCACAACAGAAAAAAGAAAAAACTTGGAAATATTCCCAACAAAGCCAGAATTGAAATCACTAAACCAAAGTAAGCTGCAAACTGTAAAGTTTTATCATTGCATTTTATCCAGAATAACGTAGGAACCTGCCAATAGAGCTTTGTTTGGTGAGTATCTTCGATCAAAGCAAGCAGTTGCTGACAAGGCGCGATACCCTTAGAGCAATAAAGGCCTTTTACCTGCTTTGCCAACGAAAAAAATGCAAAGAAATAATTTAGCGCCAGCAATTTAAGAAAAAGCCATTGTGCAAAAAGAAATGAAGACCCATCCATAAACAAACTATCATTTTTTTTCTTGGTAACATAATCCCGCTTTGTCGTCACTCGATTTAAAACAAGAGAAATTTATCAATGAACAATTAAAAGCTTTAGATGAGAATTTCCGCTCTTTTGTGGCTTCTTCCTGTGCTCTTGAAAAGTTGCCTATTGAAATGAAAACCATCGAATTGAACTCTCAAGTATTTGTTAAAGAGCTGGCGATGAAAAAAGTTCCACATGCCTTAACTGTTACTTTTAAAATGGTTCCCAAAAGTAATGGCGTGGAATATTTTCTTCAACCGCTAAATCCTATTTTATCAAATGAGCGATTGCCTTGTCAGTTAGGCACCTATAAATGCATTTTTATAGGTTATCTCTTAAAGCAATTTGGTAACTTTATTGTTGGGACTTCTGAAACACGAAACTCTAATGCACAAAATCTATTTCTAAAGGGAATCGAAAAAGAGAAAGAGTTTATCGAGGATTTGTCGACTGCCCATAGTATGATTCATACCCCAAATCAAAAAAAGATCGATCTGAAAACATTCCTTCAAAATGACGTCTCTAAAAGTCTTCCCTCCATTTAGAAAAGCCCCGGGGCTTTCGCACTAGCCCAAATGCCGATTTTTGAATCACGCTCGGTATAAATCTTATTCGTGGACTTTGCTTTTTTTAATTTCTATTATCTCCCGCTCCACTTTCAGTGCGCTTGGACGTTGATCTGGATCAGGATTAATCATCTGATAAAAAAGCTTTTGAAATGGATTTATATCAGAGGCTAGTGGGCGGAAGATACTCATCTCGGCAAAGCAAGCTTTCTTCTGTTCTGAAGTAATTTCTTTTGCATACTTTCTTAATGTAAGATGCCATTCAGGCATTTTAAATTGTCCAATTTCAAGGAACACTAAACCACACGCCCAGATATCGACTTTTTCAGTTTCCTTAATTTTAGCAAACTTGTCCCATCCTTCAGGAGCAAAATAAGGACGGCTGCGGCCTATGGATTTAGTCCCTATGGTATGAGCCATTTCGAGGTCAGCAAGAACAGCAGAATATCGCTTCTTTATGTCTGAGTATTTTATGAGAATATTGCTCGGTTTTATATCCCCATGAACAACATTTTTTTCATGCAGAAAAGCAAGGCCTTTTATGATGTCCAAACAAAAATTTACTTGATCTATTTTGAAAGGAGTTCTTACGAAATACGATTTTAAATTTCCCAAACATAGGTCAAAAATTTTAACTTGCTTGTAACGATCTTTTTGGTCCTTGTAATAAAAAACATTTTGCAGCTGAATAAACTCTTCGACTCCTTTAACCATTTTTAAAATGTTTATTTCATTCTCAGCTTCAGTTTGATCTGTTAAAATTCGCCTTCCATAGGCGACTTCTTTCTTCTCTTCACAGTCAATGGCTTCGAAATATTTACTTTCATGTCCCTTTCCTAATTCGCTCAAAATGATAAATTTATGAGATGTCGTCCCTTTGCGATGCAGCTTTATTTTTAAAAGACCCCCTGTCATGACTTTGGCGACTTTATGATAATTGGATGTGTTTTTCAACGGTTCGGTTTCTCTAACAAACTCAATAATTTCTTCAGGATTAATTACATCAATTTTTTCAAGCAGTGAATTAAGTTGATCGATATTTGAAGAGCTGTTTGGTAAGGGATTGAGGGTTAATTGGACTAAAGGAATAGAGAGTTGAGCGGAGTCGTCTTTTTTTTCTTCTTGGACATATTCCGTGGAAAAAACTTCTCTAATCTCAGTGCCGATTGCATACATAAGCGTTCCTTCTTCTGTTTCGGTATATAACCTAAAATTAGGGGTATTGATGTTTTTATGTCAAAATATTATTTTTTTGTTTTCTATGGGATTTTTTTTGTTAGAAGTTTGCATTGGGGATCGCTGCAAATAACTATTTATTATTTTGATTTTAAATTAGTTGAATCTTCTGTATTATATTAATTGTTGGTTTTGTATCAAGTCGTTTTTTTGTGTTGAATTAATAGGTTTATATTAATAAATATTTTTATTTGATTTGACTGTAATTTTTCTTTTGACCTAAAGGTTTCAATGGGATAGCATGAAAGAAAAACAAAATTCTTTGCACTCAAATAGGCTGTAAATCGTTTGCATTCCTCTCTTTAGGTTATAGCGCAAGACTTATTA